>NZ_CP011427.1:1848541-2156632 GCF_001506165.1 Pantoea vagans
CGCAGACCCGCCAGCAGCACATTGTTGTGCAAGGTTGCAACCTGCACTGTGGTATTGGGCTGTTGCTCATGGAATCGGTCAAGAATCTGCGGCAGCATCCCCATCGCCGCGGTAGTCAGAGCACCCAGGCGGATCACCACAGGCCGACCGGGCTGAGGGGCGTTGAAACTTTGGCCCGCATGATTGAGTGCATCCAGCACTTTCACCGCATGGACCAGAAATTGCTCGCCCAGCGTGGTGAGTTGCGCGCCGAGGCGACCGCGTTCAAACAGCCGTGCTCCTGCCAGCTCTTCCAGCTCGTTGAGCGTTTTGGAAAGCGCAGGTTGGCTGAGATTCAGGGTTTCAGCCGCGCGCCCCAAGGTCCCTTGTTGTGCGACAGCCACAAAGGTGTGTAAATGGCGCAAGCGAATGCGCTGATTGAAAAGGATATTTTTGTCCATAACCCTCAACATAATGAGTTTTAGCGGGTGGCGGCAACTGAAAAAGGGGAATTATGTTAACTTCACTGCAAAATTATATTAACAAAATCGGCAATCCGTACCGGTTTGACTAACGCATTGTAATCATTTGATAAATTGAAAACGCATTTCAGGGCAAAACTATCACCTGTTGTAATATCAACTGCTTAAACTCGCAAAATTTGAATAATTCTCAGTTACACTCAAAAATCCTGCCCGTTATTGTTAACGATGAGCTATCATTAGCGCCGTTTTTTTTACCAAAACTGATGATATACCCTAAATAATTCGAATTTCAGCACAAAAGCGCTTGCGCTGGCCCGCAGGCCAAATCACGTGGCAAGTGGGTGAATCCCCGGGAGCTTACATCAGTAAGTGAGTGGGGTGAGCACGCGCAGCCAACGCAACTGCGGTTCGAAGTATGACGGGTATAGACGATGAAAGTGCAGGAGTTAATCCGTGACCAGCGTTGAAGCCGTAGATGTTCGCCAGCTCATTAATCAGAGTGCGCTCAGTCGCTGGCAAAAGCGCCTGATTGCACTGTGCTTCATCGTTGTGGCATTGGATGGTATGGACATTGCGCTGATGGGCTTTATTGCCCCGACATTGAAAGTCAGTTGGGGCGTAACCAACCATCAACTCGGCATGGTGATCAGTGCAGCACTGATCGGGCTGGCGTTAGGCGCGATGGTTGCTGGGCCACTAGCCGATCGCTATGGCCGCCGGGTCATGATATTACTCAGCGTCGGCTTCTTTGGTTTGTGGACGCTGGCAACCGCCATGGCGCAAAACGTGGAACAGATGATGCTGTTCCGTTTTCTTACCGGCCTGGGGTTGGGGGCGGCGATGCCGAATGTCGGGACGCTGGTGGCGGAATACGCACCTGAGCGCCGCCGCTCTTTCATCATTACCGTGGTGTTTTGTGGCTTTACCTTTGGTGCCGCCTCCGGTGGATTTGCCGCATCCTGGTTGCTACCTCGCTATGACTGGCATTCGGTGATGCTGATGGGCGGCGTGTTGCCCTTGGTTGTGCTGCCATTCTTGTTGCGCGGTTTACCTGAGTCGGTGCGGTTTCTGATCAGTCGCCGTGCGCCTGCTGCACGCATTCATGCCATTCTTGAACGTATGTTGCCTGGCGCGGTCCAGCCTGAAAGCCATTATCAATCCAGTGAACATGTCGCCGTGCGTCGAGGTGCGGTGGCCACGGTGGTGTCATCGCGCTACTTGTTTGGCAGCCTGATGCTGTGGGGCGGCTACTTTATGGGCTTGTTCCTGGTGTATCTGATCGGCAGTTGGATGCCATCACTCATTAATACTTTGGGCATGTCCGTCACGGAAGCAGCTATTGTCACCGCCATGTATCAGGCGGGCGGTACCGTGGGTTCGCTGTTTGCCGGTTGGCTGATGGACCGCATCAATGCCAATATCGCTCTGGCAGTGATCTATTTCTGTGGGGGTATTGCGATAGTCGCGCTGGGCTTCTCACCGGCTGAGGTGGGCTTAATGAGCGCGATTGCCTTCTTCAGTGGCTTCTGTTTCAACGGGGCCAATACTGGCATGAATGCCTTATCCGCCAGCTATTATCCTACGCATGCACGTGCTACCGGGTCCAGTTGGATGCACGGCGTTGGGCGCGTGGGGGCAATTATGAGCGCGTTTGTAGGCGCAGAGTTGCTTTCTCTCGGCTGGTCCTTCAGCCAGATTTTCCTGTTGCTGGCAATCCCGGCCGTTTTGACCACCATCATGCTGGCGTTGAAGTGTCGTTTTGGTGACCAGGCCGAGCGGCTTGAGTGACAGGGCGATCACAGTTCGACGAAATTCTCCCACGGCGTTAAAGGGTTGATCTACATTAGCAACAATCCTTTAGCCCGAGGTGATGACCATGGAAAACCTTCTCACCAGCGATGCCATTCGCACGCTGTTCTCCCAGGCCATGTCCAGTATGTATCAGCAAGAAGTGCCTCAGTATGGCACGCTGACGCAACTGGTCACCGCCGTGAATGAACGCACGCTGGAAGCCAATCCCGCCTTAAAAAACCGCCTGGCAGCCGCCGATGAACTGACCCGTCTAAGCGTTGAACGCCATGGTGCGATTCGTGTGGGAACGGCTGCTGAACTCAGTATGCTACGGCAGATGTTTGCTGTAATGGGTATGGAACCGGTGGGGTATTACGATCTGTCCCAGGCGGGTGTGCCGGTTCACTCTACGGCTTTTCGTCCTGTCAGCGACAGTGCGCTGCGGCGTAATCCCTTCCGCGTCTTTACCTCCTTGCTGCGACTGGAATTGATTGATGATCCGGCATTGCGCGAACAGGCCGCTGCGATTTTAGCGGCGCGGGATATTTTCACTGCAGAGTGTCGAGCGTTAATTGCCCGGCATCAGCAACAGGGTGGATTAGATGCCGCTGATGCGGCCCGTTTCGTCAAAGAGGCACTGGAAACCTTCCGCTGGCATGCCCATACCACGGTGGACAGTAACACTTACCACGCCTTGTCTCAGCAGCATCGTCTGGTGGCTGATGTTGTGTGCTTCCAGGGCTGTCACATTAACCATCTCACACCGCGCACCCTTGATATTGACCGCGTGCAAGCGCTGATGCCCTCACGCGGTATTGATCCGAAAACGCTGATTGAGGGGCCACCTCAACGGCAGGTGCCGATTTTGCTCCGTCAAACCAGCTTTAAAGCGCTGGAAGAGGCAGTGCATTTTAACGATGGATCGCCGGGTACCCACACGGCGCGCTTTGGTGAGATTGAGCAGCGCGGTGCCGCATTGACGCCGAAAGGCCGTGCACTCTATGACCGTCTGTTGGCGGAAGCGGGAACCGGCCGCGACAACCAGCATCATCAGCAGCATCTCAGTGCCGTATTTCGTGACTTTCCCGATGTTGAGGACTCGCTGCGGGAGCAGGAGCTGGCATGGTTCCGCTACCGTTTAACCGATAAAGGGGAACATCAGCGTCCACAGCCGGGTGAAAGCGTGGCGCAGTTGCTCGCTGAGGGGCGGTTGCAGGCCGAGCCAATTATCTATGAAGATTTTCTGCCAGTGAGTGCAGCGGGCATTTTCCAGTCTAATCTGGGTGATGAAGTGCAGGCGCGTAGCGCCGGAAATGCCAGTCGCGCGGATTTTGAAGCCGCCTTGGGTGCAAAGGTGCAAGACGAAATGGCGCTCTATCAGCAGATGCAACAGCGCAGTCTGGCGCGTTGCGGCATTGTCTAAGCTTGAGAAAGCCGGCCTGTGGAGGGGCAATCCCCTCCATCGGACCGGCTATTTTTTCTTCTATTATTTATTGCAGGCGCGAATCACGCACCAGCGTGTACTTCCCGGCACCCAAAAACATGATGGCAAGCGCGCCAAGCAAATAAAGGGCTTCTGTTTCCAGAGACCAGGCACCCACATCCGTGCGATGCCAGATGGCGCCCATTTTTACCAGTAAGGTCGCGACAATCATATTCACCGCAATAATGAAGGCCGCTGGGCGCGTCATTAAACCGATGATCACCATCACAGGTGCCACTATTTCCCCGATGTAAGCACCGTAAGCGATGAAACCTGGCATACCTTTTACGGCCAGCAAATGGGCTATCCAGTCGACGCCATGCATCACTTTGAATTCGCCATGAAACAGTAGCAGGCCGCCAAATGTGAGACGTAACAGCAGTTTACCGAAATCCGGGTGATCACTCATCCGGTTGAACATCTGATTGATTCCACCGAACATCGCGCTTCTCCGTCTCGCCAGGTTAACTTAAAACTTTAGAACAAATTGCCATGCCAGGGTTAGCCAAAAAATTTGATGGTGTTGTTCAGTGGATCGAATGCTGCTTCGGCTTAATCTGCAAATGCTTTCGGAACATGGACATTCGTGCAAGGCCTGCAAATAATGGAACTACGCATTATCCGGGAACCCGAGATGAAAAACGAACGACGTCTGAGGATTATGACCGCAGAGGGCGAACTCAGAGGCCTGATTGATGATGATCTCTTTGTCTTCAAGGGAATACCTTACGCCGCCGCGCCGGTAGGCGAATTACGCTGGCGTCCACCGCAGCCGGTCGCCCCCTGGAAAACGGTGCGTGATGCCACCGAGTGGGGCAATGCCAGTTGGCAGAATCGTGACTATTGTGTGGCCGTTGGCGGTGGTGATCCGGGCTGTTTTAGTGAGGACTGCCTTTACCTTAATATCTGGACGCCGGACGTCGAGCCTTCGCACCCGATGCCCGTGATGGTTTGGCTGCATGGCGGCGGCTTTACCATCGGCGCTGGCAGCCTCGATCCCTACCGTGGTAAAGCCCTGGCAGCGCAGGGCGTGATTGTGGTGACGCTCAATTATCGTTTGGGCCATTTCGGTTTCTTTGCGCATCCTGCGCTGGATGCCGAATATCAGGCCAAATCGGTAGTCAATAATTTCGCCCTGTTAGACCAAATCGCGGCATTGCAGTGGGTTCAGCGTAATATTCCGGCATTTGGCGGCGATCGCCATAATATCACGCTGTTCGGCGAGTCTTCGGGGGCGCGCAGCGTGCTGTCGCTGTGTTGTTCACCCTTGGCAGAAGGGCTGTTTCACAAAGGGATTGTGCAGAGTGCTTATAGCTTGCCGGATGTGCCACGTAAAAAAGCGCAGCAGATTGGTAAGCAGGTCGCGGCACACTTTGGTTTGCCCGAACAGGCCACTGCAGCGCAATTGCGTGAATTACCTGCCGACCAGTTTTGGTCGTTGCAGCGATCGCTGGGATTAGGACCGGTGGCAATCAGTGGTGATACGGTATTGCCTAAACCGATGCTGGACACTTTTATGGCAGGCAAACAGCATCGCGTGCCGCTGATGGTGGGTAGCAACAGTGATGAAGCCAGCGTGTTGGACTATTTTGGTGTTGATGCCGCGCAGGTGTTGCAGCAGATGCGTAAGAAAAACCGCTTTAGTTATAGCCTGATGAAATGGTTATACGATATTCATGACGATACGTTATTAGGCCGCTCGGTAGCGCGGGACATGGCCTTCACGGTGATGCCATTGCTGGTCGCGCAATCTCAACACGATATTGGAATGCCGGCCTGGCGTTACTGGTTCGACTATGTCTCAGAGAATGCACGCGATCTCTATCCACACGGCACCTGGCACGGCAATGAAATTCCTTATGTGTTCAATACGCTTTGCACGCTGACACCGCCGGTAGCGCAGGCTTACACCGAGACGGATCAAGCTTTCGCGCGAAAGGTCAGCGCGTTTTGGGTCACTTTTGCGCGTGATGCCACGGAATTTAGTTCGGAACTGCGGGGTGAGTTAGCCTGGCCGGTTTGGCGACCGCATGCAGACCTGACTTTAGCGTTTGGTCACGACGGTCAGCCTCAGTCAGTATTAAAGGCGAAATTTATGCGAGGACGCCTGCGACTGTTCCGCATGATGATGCGCAACCACGTCAAACTTTGATAAGTGCGCTAATAGTGAAATTGCGCAAATGATTTTTTAAGGCAAATTTCCCGCTAACCCATTGATTAATATTGTTAGCCAATTCTATCCGCCTTAAGCAGCCAGCAATTAATTAGCTTGTTAAACCGTTACATTTTCCCTAACCGATGCCGATAAACGCAATATGCCCTATTTTATCGGGCCTCCTTCGCGTTTCACACCAAGGGATTATGTATGGGTATCTTAAAAAACTTCACTATTCGCGCCGTGATGCTGACCATTCTGGGCTTGTTCTGCCTGTTGTGGTGTGCAGTTGGGTTATTCAGCGTTCACTCGCTTAATGCCCTCGGCGATGGGAATGAGATTGACCGTGAGTTAGTCAATCAGATGACGGTACTGAGCAAAGGAAACGATCAATATTTCCGCGTAGTCACACGTTTGTCACGTGTGATGGAGGGGCGCGCAGCGGGCGCTGTCGTTACCGCCGAAGCCTTCGCACCGGTACAGCAAGCGCTGGACAATATGAAAGATCAGCTCACGCAATTTAAAGCCATGGCGCCCGGTCCAATGGACAGCGAAACCGCCAACAGCGTGATTGCTAACTGGCAAAAACTGCTGGACGAGGGTATCGCACCGCAGGTTTCGTTAGCACAACAGGGCACAGTGGAAGCCTATCGGGCACAGGCAAATAACGTGACGCCAGCGTTGAGCCGCGCATTTGGTACCAGTGCTGATGCATTCAACAAAGCGGCAGGCAGCAAGCTGGATGAAACCCGCGTCAATGTCGATAAACTCACTAACATGACCAAGATGATCATTCTGGTCGCGGTGGTGTTTGGTCTGGTGATTCTGCTGTTCACCGATCGCTACCTGGTGGCGATGCTGGTAAAACCGCTGGAGCGTGTGCGCAATCACTTTACGGTGATCGCCCAAGGGGATTTGAGCCAGCCAATTGAGGATTTTGGCCGTAACTGTGTGGGTAAGCTGGTGCCGCTGCTACGTGCTATGCAGGACAGTCTGCGCGACGCCGTGAGTGCGATTCGCAGCGGCACGGAAAATATCTACCGCGGTGCGGCAGAGATTTCATCGGGCAATAATGACCTCTCTTCGCGCACTGAAGAGCAGGCAGCGGCACTGGAGCAGACGGCTGCCAGCATGGAGCAGTTAACCGCCACCGTGAAGTTCAACGCCGACAACGCGCGTCAGGCCAGTGTTCTGGCCGAAACAGCCACCAGCACGGCGCAGCAGGGCGGTCATTTGGTGGGTGAAGTCGTGACCACCATGGAAGGCATCTCTGGTAGTTCGAAGAAAATTGCTGAGATCACCAACGTCATCAATAGTATTGCCTTCCAAACCAATATTCTGGCGCTGAACGCCGCGGTAGAAGCCGCACGCGCGGGTGAGCAAGGGCGTGGTTTTGCGGTGGTGGCGAGTGAAGTGCGTAACCTTGCACAGCGCAGTGCCAACGCCGCTAAAGAGATCGCCACGCTTATCGAGGATTCAGTACAGCGTGTCGGTAAAGGTTCCGAACTGGTGAGCAGCGCAGGCACGACCATGAGCCAGATTCTCAAATCGGTTCAGGACGTCAATGAGATCATGAAGCACATTGCCTCGGCATCCGAAGAGCAGAGCAAGGGCATCTCACAAGTGGGCACCGCGGTGACCGAGATGGACAGCGTCACCCAGCAAAATGCGTCATTAGTTGAGGAAGTTTCCGCTGCGGCCAGCGCCCTGGAGCGTCAGACGCAAGAGCTGCAGGCATCGGTGGCGAAATTCCGCTTATCCGATAGCACACCGGTGAGTCAGGTAGCTTCAGCATCTAAACACAGCGAACTGCGCCGTCCCGTGCTGGCTCCTGCCACCGCCGTTCAGCCTAAATCGGCCAGTGCCGACGATTGGGTCTCATTCTGAGACTGACATAGCCACGCCACCAGTTCCGGCAGGAACGGTGGCGCATCCTCTTCCGAACGCTGTAACAAGCTATAGGCGGCCCCGGTTGCGACACAATCCGCAAACGGGGCAATTAGCCGACCATTGGCTAAATCATTTTGCACTAACGTCACATCTGCCACCGTCACGCCAAACCCTTGCATTGCTGCACTGATTGCCAAATCCATGGTGGCGAAATGCTGGTTACGCGACATGGGCAGATGCACGTTTTGCTTAGCAAACCACAGCTGCCAGTCACGCATATCATTGGTGGGATGTAAAAAGGTGAACTTAGCCAGATCGCTGATCCTACCCGGAGGGGAAATGTGGCTGCCCAGCACGGGTGTCAGCTGCTCATCAAACAGGCGGATTGACCCCGCCGGTGGGGCGCCAAACACAATTGCGGCGTCATAGTTCTCCAGCAGCGAGGCATGATCCAGCGTGGTGGTGAGTGCCACATGAATCTCAGGGCGCTGCTGTTCCAGTGCCACCAGACGTGGCACTAACCAACGCATCGCGCAGGTGGGGGCTTTTAATCGTATTGAGGCGTTGCTACGGCTGGCTTTTTCCGTGGCACTGAGCAGCATCGCGTAACCTTGTTGCAGCTCTGGCAGCAAGGCTGCACCTTGCGCGGTGAGATGCAGCCCACGCGCATGGCGCTCAAACAGAGCAAATCCCAGCCAACTCTCCAGCGTGGCGATTTTGCGGCTCACTGCACCCTGGGTGATGCACAGCTCAATGGCCGCACGCGTCAGATTGAGATGGCGTGCGGTCACCAAAAATGCATGGATGGCATTTAGCGGTAGAGCAGAACGGGACATGGCGGCCTCAAGCTATGATTTTTAATCATGGCTATTATGACAACAAATCGCTTGTCGACTCAAGCAGCACGCCGTTGAATAGAAATCTACTTTACCTAATTGGTTATGCAACCTTGCGGAGCAACGATGACCCTCAATAGCAGTGTTAACATCTCTTCCAAACAACCTGATGTCGGCACGACGATTTTTAGCGTCATCGGCCAACTGTCAGCACAGCACAAAGCTATCAACTTGTCTCAGGGCGCACCGAATTTCCCTTGCGATCCGAAGTTGGTGGAACTGGTCAGCAAAGCGATGCGTGAAGGACATAACCAGTACGCGTCCATGACCGGTTTACCGGCACTGCGTGAAGCGCTGGCAGAGAAAGTCCACACGCTTTACGGCCAGCAATATGATGCAGGAAGCGAAGTGCTGATCACCGGCAGTGCCAGCCAGGGCATCTATATGGCGATTTCCGCGTTAGTTCATCCCGGTGATGAGGTGATTTTCTTTGAGCCGGCCTTCGACAGTTATGCACCAGTGGTGCGCTTACAGGGTGCCACGCCGATAGGCCTGAAACTGCAGGTGCCTGATTTCGCCATCAACTGGGATGAGCTGCGTGCCAGCATCACACCACGCACCCGCATGATCATCATCAACACGCCGCACAACCCGAGTGCACAGGTGCTGACACCGGCCGATCTGGAACAGCTGGCTGTACTCACGCGCAACACCGATATCGTGGTGCTGTCTGACGAAGTTTATGAACACATTCTGTTTGATGGTCGTGCCCATTGCGGTATGGCGACGCATCCGGAGCTGGCGCAGCGTAGCGTGGTGGTCTCTTCATTCGGTAAAACTTTCCACGTCACCGGCTGGCGCGTCGGCTATGCGCTGGCGCCAGCAGCGTTGATGGAGGAGATCGTCAAAGTGCATCAGTTCATGATGTATGCGGCAGATACTCCAATGCAGGTCGGTTTTGCCCACTATTTACAGGACCCGCAAAATTACCTGCAGCTCTCGCCGTTCTACCAGGAAAAGCGCGATCGCCTGCTGGCCTTGATGCAAGATTCACCATTTAAGCTGCTGCCAAGTGCCGGTTCCTTCTTTATGTTGGCCAGTTACGGACATTTCAGTGACGAAAGCGACAGTGAAATGGTAAAACGTCTCATCGTCGATCACGGTGTGGCCACCATTCCGTTGTCGGCGTTTTATATGGACGGCACTGACAATAAATTAATTCGCCTGTCATTCGCGAAAGACGACGCAACACTGCAGGCTGGCGCAGAAGCGCTGTGCCGGGTTAAAGGGTAATTAGGGGAAGAATAATGAAAAAGTTAAACGCACTGTTTGTGGCTGTGGGTATGCTGACTTCTGCACACGCGCTGGCGCAGGAAACCTTACGTTACGGACTGGAATCACAGTATCCACCGTTCGAAAGCCGCAACGCGCAGGGTGAGTTGGAAGGTTTTGATATCGAACTGGGCAAAGCGATTTGTCAGGTGGGTAACTTTGATTGTAAGTGGGTGGAGAGCAGCTTTGATGCGCTGATCCCTGCGCTGCAAGCGAAGAAATTCGATGCCATCAACTCAGCGATGAACATCACCGAAGCACGTGGTAAGAGCATCGACTTCACCAAGCCAATCTACCGCATTCCTACCATGCTCATCGTGAAGCAGGGTGAGAAACTGCTGCCAACCGCGGAGTCGCTGAAAGGCAAAAACATTGGCGTACTGCAGGGTTCTATCCAGGAAACTTACGCGAAGAAGCACTGGGAACCGCAGGGCGTGACCGTCACCTCTTATCAGGATCAGAACCAGGTTTATAACGACATGGTGGCAGGTCGCCTTGACGGCACGCTGGTGATGTCAGCCGCGGGACAGTCTGGCTTCCTCGATAAGCCGCAGGGCAAAGGTTTCGCCTTCGTCGGCAAACCGGTTGAAGATGACACCATCCTTGGTTCTGGTATTGGTTTTGGTCTGCGTAAGGGCGATGCCAAGCTGAAGGGTGAGCTGGATGCGGCGATTAGCAAAGTGCAGGCTGACGGTACTGTCACCAGGCTGGCGGCGAAATTCTTCCCAGGTATTGATGTAACAGCCAGCAAATAACAGCTGTTAGCCAGGTCGCCATAAATGGCGACCCTACGGTCGTAGGGTGCGCATTCAGGTGCACCTGGTTAATCACCACACAAAATTATTTAGCGGCTAAGTAACATAACGCTTCGGCCACCTGATACGACTTCACAAACGATGGCACCGGTAAAAACTCATAACGTGAGTGGAAGTTGTGCGCGCCGGTGAAGAAGTTCGGCGTCAACAAGCCTTTAGCCGACAGCGCTGCACCGTCCGTGCCTCCACGCATCGGGATCACTTTCGGCTCCACGCCCACCTGATCCAACGCCGCAAAAATCAAATCAATCGCCCGACGATCTTCGCCCACAGCATTGCTGATATTGCTGTAGGTATCGCTGATGGTTAACGCCACATGCCCGGTGGGATAGAGCGCAGCAATCTCATCCGCCACTTCCACCAACTGCTGTTTCTTCGCATCAAATCCGACCAGGTCGAAATCACGTATCGAAGCTTTCAGCACCGCGCGGCTGGCATTGGCGTTGATATCGTTAAACCAGATATAGCCTTCGCGGCCTTCGGTATGTTCAGGCGTGGCTAAGCGATCAAAACGTGAAATAAAATCGTGTGCCATCAGCAGCGGGTTAACCAGCACCCCTTTGCCCGACATCGGATGCGCCGGTACACCGGTAAACACCAGTTCAGCCGCCGCCGCATTAAAGTTTTCATACACCACTTCACCCAGCTCGCAGCAGTCAATGGTCCAGGCGAAATCCACGTTGAAGCGTGTCTCCAGATCAAGAGCTTTCGCGCCGCGAAGGCCAATCTCTTCATCAGGCACAAACGCCACCACGATGTCGCCATGATCGCCCTTGAGATTTTCCATCAAGGTCATCACTACCGTTACGGCGGCTTTGTTGTCGGCTCCCAGCACGCTGGTGCCATCACTGAAGATGATGTCCTGACCCACATAAGGTGCAATCTCCGGATGTTCCGCCACACGCAGCCAGATATCTTGCTGGCTGTTGAGGCACAAATCCTCACCTTTAAACGCCAGGGTTTGTGGATGGATATCGGGTGATAAGCCAACGTCCACGGTATCGATATGGGTGATAAAGCCAATGCGCGGTGCGTTGGGCCGGTTGCCAGGTTTCACCGCGGTCACGGTGGCATGCTGATCAATCACCACATCTTTCAAACCCAATTCACGCAACTCCTCTGCCAGCAGTTCCGCCATAGCATGTTGCGATGGGGTGCTGGGTAAGGTGGTGGATTTGGCATCGCTCTGGCTGGAGACCGCCAGATAACGATAGAAACGCTGGGTCAGTTGGCGAACAAGAGGCTCTGTCATCACTATTCCTTATAAGCTTTGCGCGATGTGCATTACACACAGCAGATAAATCATGTTAATAATCAATACATACCGATGAGGGCTCATGGAAGTCAATAAAAACGAGGTCGAAAATGAAAAAGATGATGGTGAAGTTCACACTCAGTGCCTTAGGTCTGGCACTGGCTGGCGGGGTGTCAGCGAAGACGTTGGTGTACTGTTCTGAAGGGTCTCCGGAAAACTTCAATCCACAGCTATACACCTCCGGTACCAGTGTGGATGCCAGTGCCGTGCCGATTTTCAACCGGCTGGTCGATTTCAAACCCGGCACCACTGAGCTGGTGCCCAGCCTGGCGGAAAGCTGGGACATCAGCCCAGATGGCACGGTGTACACCTTCCATCTGCGTAAGGGCGTGAAGTTCCAGAGCAATAAACTGTTTGAGCCTTCGCGTGATTTGAATGCCGATGATGTGATCTTTTCGTTTATGCGCCAACTGGACCCGAAAAATCCGTACCACAACGTCTCGGGGGGCAATTACACTAACTTCGACAGCCTTGAATTATCGAAGCTGATCAAAGGCATCGATAAAGTCGATGACAATACAGTGCGCATCACGCTGGCACATGCCGAAGCGCCGTTTCTCGCCGATCTGGCGTGGTATTTTGCCTCGATTCATTCAGCCGAATACGCAGACCAGATGTTGAAAGCCGGTACGCCAGAAAAAGTGGATATGGAACCGATTGGCACTGGACCGTTCGAGTTGGTGCAGTACCAGAAGGACTCGCGCATTCTGTATAAAGCCTTCCCGGACTACTGGCAGGGCAAAGCGAAACTGGACCGCATCGTCTTCTCCATCACGCCTGATGCCTCGGTTCGCTATGCCAAACTGGAGAAAAATGAGTGTCAGGTGATGCCATTTCCTAATCCGGCCGATCTCGACAAGATGCGCACTAACCCAGATTTAACGCTGGAGCAAAAATCCGGCTTGAACACTGGCTTCCTGTCGTTCAATACCACCAAAGCACCGCTGGATAACGTCAAAGTACGCCAGGCACTGGCGATGGCCATCAACAAGCAGGCGATCATCGACGCGATTTTCAAAGGCACCGGAACCGTGGCGAAAAATATCCTGCCGCCGGATGTGTGGAGCGCGGATAAGGATCTGAAAGATTACGACTACGACCCGCAGAAAGCCAAAGCCTTGTTACAGGAAGCTGGCATCAAGCCGGGCACCGAAATTTCATTATGGGCGATGCCGGTGCAACGTCCTTACAATCCTAATGCGCGACGCATGGCCGAGATGATTCAGGCCGATTGGGCGCAGGTGGGCATCAAAGCCAATATTGTCAGCTATGAGTGGGGTGAATACCTCAAACGCGTGAAGGGCGGCGAGCATCAGGCGGCGTTGATGGGCTGGACCACGGCAACCGGCGATCCAGATAACTTCTTTGGCCCACTTTACAGCTGCACCTCGGCAAACGGCGGCTCTAACTCATCTAAATGGTGTTATCAACCGTTTGAGAAGATCATTACCGAGGCGCGCGCTGAGCAGAACCACGACAAGCGTATAGCGCTGTATCGCGAAGCACAGCAGATCATGCACGACCAAATGCCTGCCGTGATGATTGCGCACTCCACGATTTTCGAGCCGGTGAGCAAGTCGGTCAGCGGCTATACAATTGATCCTTTTGGCAAACATATCTTCTATCCGGTCGATATTAAGAATTAGTCAACGCACTCAGCTGCTGCTGTAAAAAAGCCAAAAACACATTCAGGGCGGCGCTACGGGGCCGCCCTGATTGCGCCTGCAATTGCAGATTACGCTGGCTAAGCTGATCAATCCCCACCGACCGCAGCACCAAGCCATGGGTTTCTGCCTCCTGCAACACCGTAAAGGCACTGCAAATCGTTAAGGCCAGCGGCGTACGTAGTAAAAACTGGAACAGCGTTGAAAAGGTATCGCAGGTAATAACCGGCTCAATCAGGTTGCCGCTCATATGGCTCGCCAGCTCGAACAGTTGGCGTACCGTGGTGTTTTGCTGTGGCAGGGCCAGCGGATAGTGGCTGATGTCGCTGAGAGCCACCTGTGGTGAGCTGGCCAGCGGATGCGTCTGATGCATCACTAACAGCACCGGCGCGGGCCAGGAACCGATAACCTCAACGCCGCGCTCAGCGTGTAGGCTGAATTGCAACGCGACATCGCACTCGCCGCTGCGTAACAGTTCCGCCACGCCTTGCGTGCTGGCGACTTTAATATCAAACAAAATACCTGGATTGCCTTCGCGAAAGGTGGCTATCAGCGTGGGCAACAGCGTGAAAGCCAAGCCATCGGTGCAGGCAACGCGTATTTGCGTGCGGCGCACGGCTTTCAGCCCTTTGATCTCCGCCAGCGCATACTCCATATCCAGCATGTTTTTGCGCACGTGACTGGCAAAAATTTCCCCGGCTTCGTTCAGTACCATGCCCCGGGCATGGCGTTCAAACAGCGGCACGCCAACCTGAGTTTCCAGGCGTTGAATCTGACGGCTGATGGCGGAGACGGCAACAAACAGCTGTTCGCTGGCCGCACTGAGCGATCCCGTATTGGCGACAGCGAGAAAATAGCGGATTTCATTACTTAACATGCGCGTGCCTCATGCTGGTGCATGCCTCGAAAACGGGCAACCAAGCTTTGCTTTAAAAGCAAATCTTACTCGATAAATTGATAATTGTGGCAAAGCAGTGTTTCAGCAAAGATGACAAAACCATAATACGAATAAAAGATCAGCAAACATGACAGCACAACACGCGGTACAACAGGCCACCGCCTGGTTCGATAGCGGGGAATTTCAGCGGATACTGGCACGGCGCGTCACGCAGCGTACCGAAAGCCAGCGTCAGGATCGCGACAGCGAATTACAGCGTTATTTACAGGATGAGATTGGCCCGCAGCTGATTGCGCTGGGCTTTACCCTGCATTTTATTGAGAACAGCGAAGCCGCTCATCGTCCTTTCCTGGTGGCCGTGCGCATCGAAGATCCCGCATTGCCGACCTTGCTGAGTTACGGGCATGGTGATGTGGTATTCGGCGATGATGAAAACTGGCGCGAAGGTTTATCGCCCTGGCAGTTGGTCGAAGAAGGCGATCGTTGGTACGCGCGCGGCAGCGCAGACAACAAAGGCCAGCACTGTGTGAATCTGGCGGCGTTGGAGCAGGTGTTCCAAGCGCGCGGTGGCCGCCTCGGCTTTAACTGCAAACTGCTGTTTGAGATGGGCGAAGAGATCAGCTCACCGGGTCTGGCGCAACTGTGCCAGCAGCATGGTGAACTGTTAAAAGCGGACCTGTTTATCGCTTCCGATGGTCCGCGTTTGAATGCGGTGCGACCGACTTTATTCCTCGGCTCACGCGGCGCGGTGAATTTCCGTCTGACCATTACCGCCCGCGACAACGCCTACCACTCTGGCAACTGGGGTGGCTTACTCACCAATCCGGGTACACAACTGGCGAATGCCATTGCCTCACTGGTTAACGCGCAGGGCGTGTTACAGGTTGAAGCGCTAAAACCGAATTCGCTGACCCAGCAGGTGCGCGACATCCTCAGTGATATCGAAGTGGGTGGCATGCCAGGCGACCCCGAAATCGACGCGAACTGGGGCGAGCCGTTATTGACGCCAACAGAGCGTCTGTACGGTTGGAATACCTTGGAGGTGCTGTCATTCCTGACCGGTAACCCCGCGCGACCGATGAATGCCATCCCTGGTGAAGCAACAGCGGTATGTCAGCTGCGCTTTGTGGTCGGCACCGATTGGCAGAATCTGGCGCAACATATCAGCGACCATCTTGCGCAGCAGAGCTTTGGCTATGTGAAGGTCGAGTTTATGCGGGGATCACCGGCCACCAGGCTGGATCCGACCGATCCGCTGGTGGATTGGGTGTTATCCAGCATGGCAGAAACCAGCGGCAAAAAGCCGGCGCTGTTACCGAATCTGGGCGGCTCACTGCCTAACGAAGTGTTCTCCGACATTCTCGGCCTCCCCACGCTATGGGTTCCGCACTCTTATCCGGCCTGTGGTCAGCATGGCGTCAACGAACATATGTTGAAGTCGATCGCGCGTGAAGGTCTGCAAATGATGACCCGGCTGCTGTGGGATCTCGGTGAGAAAGGCAGCGATTTAGTGGCACAGCATCGTAAACATACAGGAGGTGCAGCATGAGCACCCTCAACACGGCGGCACCGCTGAGTGCGACCAAGCCAAATCTGCACAAAACGCTGTTTGCCACCTGTATCGGTAATGCGCTGGAGTGGTTTGATATCGCGGTGTATGGCTTCTTTGCCAGCTATATTGCCCATGCTTTCTTCCCAACCAGCGACCCCTCGGTGTCGTTGTTACTGACGTTTGGCAGCTTCGGTGTTTCATTCCTGATCCGTCCGCTGGGCGCAATTGTATTGGGTAACTATGCCGACCGTCATGGTCGTAAAAAAGCCTTACTGTTATCGATCAACCTGATGATGTTGGGCGGCGCGGTGATTACCTTTATGCCGGGTTACGCCAGTATTGGTTTGATGGCACCGATTCTGATTTTGCTGGCGCGTCTGGTGCAGGGGTTCTCTGCGGGCGGGGAATTTGGCAGCTCAACCGCGTTTCTGGTGGAACATTTTCCCGAGCGCAAAGCCTTTATCGCCAGTTGGCAGTTTGCTACACAGGGTGCCAGTACTTTGATGGCTTCGGCGTTTGGCCTTGGGCTGACGCAGATCCTCAGTGAAAGCCAGATTCAGGAGTGGGGCTGGCGTATACCGTTTGCCTTCGGCCTGTTGATTGGTCCGTTAGGGATTTATATCCGTCGCCACGTGCATGAACCTGCCAGCTTCGAGGCACAACAGCCTGAAGCCGCACCGCTCAAGCGTCTGTTTGGGCGTCAGAAAGAGCTGATGTTGTTGGCGATTGGCCTGATGGTGATCTCAACGGCAGTCAACTATATGCTGAACTACGTGCCGACCTACGCCACCAAAAATCTGCATTTATCCGGTTCGGTTGCCTTTACCGCTACTTTGCTGGCGGGCGTGATTCTTACCGTTGTGACGCCAGTCATGGGGTTGTGGGCAGAGCGTGTAGGACGTGTGCCGCTGATGTGGGGCTCACTGATTTTGCTGATCGTCACTATCTATCCGGCGTTCAAACTGGTGGTCAATCACACCACGCCGACCACCCTGATTATTTTGGTGTGCTGGATGGCCTTGCTTAAGTCGATCTACTTCTCGACCGTGCCCTCGGTGATGGCGGACTTGTTCCCGATTGGTACCCGAGCCAGCGGCATGGCGATCAGCTATAACGTGGCAGTGACGGTATTTGGTGGCTTTGCACCGTTGATTTGTACGCTGTTGATCAATGCGACAGGTACCAGCCTGGCACCAGGTTACTACCTGATGGCGATGTCAGTGCTAAGTGGATTGGCACTGCTGCGCAGCCAGAAGCGCGTGTCCTGAGTTGCGGGGGCGGCCTGAAGGCCGCCCCCTGTTTGCGCAATAAATTGCGCCGCTACGTTTCCCTGCAAACTTCAGGCTGGCAGGGTGCCAGCCTGAAGTTTTAATTAAGAGAACTGCAAATACGCCACGTGTGTTTGCAGATACTCCTCCAGACCATGACGTCCATCGGCACCGCCAATTCCCGATTTACGCCAGCCCGCATGGAAGCCTTGCATCGCTTCGAAGTTTTCGCGATTGATGTAAGTTTCGCCAAACTTCAGCTGACGCAGCGCGATCATTGCGGTGTTCAGATTCTGGGTATAAATCGATGAGGTCAGGCCATACTCGCAGTCATTGGCCAATGCCACTGCTTCATCCAGCGTCTTAAATGTCATCACCGGCAGGACGGGTCCAAAGATCTCTTCACGCATGATCTCCATCTCCTGACGCACGCCGGTAATGATGGTGGGCTCAAAGTAGAAGCCTTTGTCGCCTGCGCGTTTGCCGCCTAACACCACTTTACCGCCGTCCGCTACCGCATTGGCCACCTTCTGCTCTACGCGCCCGAGCGCCGCTGCTGTGATCAGCGGCCCCATATCGATATCAGTTTGTTCCGCCGGGTTACCGAATTTCACTTGTTTCATCGCCGCGGTGAGCGCAGTGATAAAGCGGTCGTAAATGCCTTCCTGCACATAAACACGTTCTGCACAGTTACACACTTGTCCGGTATTGATCACGCGAGAGCTGACAATCGCTTTTACCGCCAGTTCAAGATCGGCGTCATCCATCACGATAGCTGGAGCCTTACCGCCGAGTTCCAGCGACACTTTGGTGACATTTTTGGCCGCCGCTTCCATGGTGGCGATGCCCGCACCTACGCTGCCCGTTAAACTGACCAAACCCACGGTAGGGTTAGCGGCCAGTTCCTGGCCCACTTCTGGACCGTAGCCATACACGAAGTTGATTACACCTTTCGGCAGACCAATCTCATCGATAATTTGGGCAAAAATAGCCGCGTTGTTTGGCGTCAACTCGCTGGGTTTGATGGCGATGGTATTGCCGGTGATCAGGGCAGGCGCCGCTTTACGCGCAATCAGGAAAAACGGGAAGTTCCATGGCAGGATGCCCGTGGTGACGCCGATGGCTTTCTTAAACACGAAAATGTTTTCATTTGGGCGGTCGCTGTTAACGATTTCGCCTTCGTAACGACGCGCCCACTCGGACATATAGTCCAGATAATCGGCGGTGAACATCACTTCGGTTTGCGCCAGGCCTTGCGTCTTACCGCCTTCTGCCACGATGGTGGCGGTGAGTTCCGGCTCACGCTGACGAATAGCGGTGGCAATCTTACGCAGCCATTGACCACGCTCCACTGCGGGCAGCGCTTCCCAACCGGGTTGCGCAGCTTCTGCAGCAGCAATCGCCTGTGCGGCGTCTTGCCGGGTGCCTTCAGGGATGCGTGAGAGCAGCGCTTCGGTGGCAGGGTTGATCACTTCAATCCATTTATCATGCTGGTCGGCTACAAACGCGCCATTAATGTAATGTTGATGGTGTGTTGTCATATGTAGGGCTCCGCGATCGGTTTCGTTAATTTTGTGTGAAATGCAGAGTGAAACAGATCAAGGTGTAGCACCTTTTTGTCATTGCCAGCGCAGATGAGGGGATGGCAGAGAAGGGAAGAACAGCACGACAGACGCAGCATTCCTGATGAAATGCCGCGCATTCAGCGGGTTAGCAATCCGAAGGAATTGTTCTTAAAAACTCAGGAACCGGGCATCGCGGCGCCACTGGCGATAAACCAGGCAAGGAAACTGACGCCAGCAATGATGATGGCAATGGGGAAAAGTAGTCCGATTTTCATAGCGATCCTGAGTGTTAAGCGAGTTGAACGATGGCGCGGTGCGTCTTCATCATACTAAATAACTGGAATTGCGTAGCGTCATCTACCTGGCGCAGATGTTCGCCTTTTTGATAATGAATACGGTGAACGTGCCCGAGTTGACGCCACACCACAATCGCCGACGCCAGCAAGGCGCAGTTCTCTTCACTCTGAACACAATCGAGTGTGGCATAGCGATCTTCATCTAATCCATTAATGAAAACGTTCAACGCCTGAGGCGGTACGATGGCGCGGATGTCATCCAGCATCACGCGGCTTACCGGGTGTGACAGCAGCAGCGTCAACCTTTTGCTATTCATCTCAATCCTTCGTTCCGATGATTTTTCCAACGTTATACGGCGATAACGTCTCCTGGGGAAGCACAGAGGCCGACTTTGTATGGGTGCCATGTTACGCAGCAAGCTGGCAGTCAGTCAAAAACTGTGTTGATCAACACAACAAAAAAGAAAAATATCCCCAATAATAAGTCACTTATAAAAAATAATCGCTGTTTTAACTGCAAAACCGATTTTGTGATCCTGGTGTTGAAGACCCGCCGAATATTGCCAGCACTCTACGCTTTCCGGCAGCCATTCAAAGGCTGACGAAAAGCGGCGCACCGTAGACTGCCAGTAATCGGGAAACTCTCGGTTTCCTGTGGGCCTCAACCTTACGAAGGAATAACAATGAACAGTGCCATTCTTGCCGGTATTTTATGGCATCTGGTGGGTGCCGCCAGTGCCGCATGTTTTTATGCTCCGTTTAAGCAGGTAAAAAAGTGGTCATGGGAAACAATGTGGTCAGTGGGTGGCGTGATGTCGTGGCTGATCCTGCCATGGGCGGTCAGTGCCGTGCTGCTGCCCAACTTCTGGGCGTACTACAGCAGTTTTAGCCTCTCGCAACTGTTGCCGGTGTTTCTGTTTGGTGCCATGTGGGGCGTCGGGAACATCAACTACGGTTTGACCATGCGTTATCTCGGCATGTCGATGGGCATCGGGATTGCCATCGGGATTACGCTGGTGGTCGGCACGCTGATGACACCGCTACTGCAGGGCCGCTTCGTTGAGCTGTTCAGTTCACCGGGTGGACGAATGACACTGCTCGGCGTGTTGGTGGCGTTAGTGGGGGTGGCGATTGTCTCGCGTGCGGGGTTGTTAAAAGAGCGTGCACTTGGCATCAATGCGGAAGAGTTTAACCTGAAGAAAGGGTTAGTGCTGGCGGTGCTGTGCGGCATCTTCTCGGCGGGCATGTCGTTCGCCATGGATGCAGCAAAACCGATGCATGAAGCAGCGGCGAACCTGGGCATTGACCCGCTGTATGTGGCACTGCCGAGCTATGTGGTGATTATGGGCGGCGGGGCGTTGGTGAATCTGGCATTCTGCTTTATCCGCCTGGCGGTGAAACCAGAATTGTCGGTTCGTCGGGATTTCTCGGTGGCCAAACCGATGCTGATAGCCAACATCGCCTTCGCGGTTCTTGGCGGCACCATGTGGTATCTGCAGTTCTTCTTCTATGCGTGGGGCCACGCCAAGATCCCGCCACAGTATGATTTTGTCAGCTGGATGCTGCACATGAGCCTGTATGTATTGTGCGGCGGGCTGGTTGGCTTGATTTTGAAAGAATGGAATGCGGTAGGGAAACGTCCGGTGCGCGTGTTGTCCCTGGGGTGTGTGGTGATCATCATCGCCGCAAACATTGTCGGCTTGGGCATGGCTAACTAAAGACGCCATGAGAGCCTGACGTGCTATCTGCATCGTCAGGCTTTTGAGGTGTCCTGAGGCTCGCGCTGTGGCACAAAGCGCTGACGCCAGGCACTCGGCGTCAAGCCGGTATCCCGCGTGAACACCACCGAAAAGTAGTTACTGTCATCAAAGCCGCAGCGTGCGGCGACTTCACTGATCAAACAATCCTGAGTGCGCAGCAGATACTTCGCCTGACACAATTGCAGCTGGCGCAAATAGTGCCCAACCGTCATTCCTGTTTGTTGCCGGAAAAGCTGTTTCAGTGCACGTTCATTGAGTTGATTTTGCTGGCAGAACAGATT
This sequence comes from Pantoea vagans, assembly GCF_001506165.1. Classification (NCBI taxonomy): domain Bacteria; kingdom Pseudomonadati; phylum Pseudomonadota; class Gammaproteobacteria; order Enterobacterales; family Erwiniaceae; genus Pantoea; species Pantoea vagans. Next base: position 1,869,907 of record NZ_CP011427.1, read on the forward strand.
GAGATCGAACGGACGATGCAGCGCGCCTTGTAAAGCCGACATCAGTAGATCGAGCTGTTCTCCCTCTGGCAGCGCCCACGGGCGATCGGCGGCATAGCCATGGCGACGCAATATCAACGCTAATTGCAGGAACAGCGCTTCAGAAAGTTGAATGGATAATGAATCACTTTTGCGGCTTTCGCGTTCAAGTTGACTGATCACTCCGCGCGCCAGCGCCATGCCGCGCGTGGTTAAGCGCCAGCAGCTGGGCGCATCAGCCTCTTCCGGTGGCAGCAGTTGGCTCCAGTCCAGACTCAAACGGAAACGATCGCGGCAGTAAAGGATGTTATCCAACGCCAAATCGTTGACGCTGTCATAGCTGTGACAGTCATTATCACGGATGTAGAACACGTCCCCGCAGGTAATCAGCCAGGGGCGATCGTTCAGCACATGCAAGCCATTGCCACGCCAGACAATGACAATCTCACTGAACTCATGGCGATGAGGGGGGAAGGAGGGTTGCGGCATGCGTTCGGCCACCGCTATCGGCAGACTGGTGGCCGGGAAATAGTCTTCGCGCTTCAATATCAGCGACATGAAAAACTCCGATTACATCATCTGCTGGCGCTCCGCTCGGGGCGCGCAGCCAAATTCTCGCCGGAACAGGGTAGAAAAGTGGTTGCTATCACCAAATCCACACTGGTAAGCGATGTCGGTAATGCGCATATCACTATGACGCAATAGATGTCTTGCCTGCAGTAGACGCAACCGATTGAGATAGCGCTGCGGCGTATTACCCGTTTGCTGTTTCATCTGACGATGCAGCGTACGCAACGACAGCGAGAAACGATCGGCCAACGCATCCCACACGATATCTTCACTGTAGTGCTCATTGAGCCAGTCCAGCAACCGATGCAGACGTGCTTCCTGATCCTGCGCTTGATCGTTGTGACCGGCTTCGCGCAGCAGCACCAGCAGTTGCAAAAACAGTTGCTCCTGGTGCGCCTGGCGCTCCAGTGACCAGATCGCTTGCTGCTTCATCTGCGTCACAATGTGCAACGCCTGCGCCATAACCTTGTTGTTAATACGCCAGTGCGAACTGTAGTTGCCATCCTCTTCTCCCGGCAGCAGTGACTGCAAGCCGGAAAGAAAGCGAAACGCCGCGGGACTGCGATACAGCACATTGGTCAGACACAGATTGTCCGTTTGTTCATACAGATGACGGTCGTGATCGCGGATAAAACAGACGCAACCGGCACATAAGGTTTGCGGCTGACCATTAAACACGTGGATGCCGGAACCTTGTTCAACCAGCACAATTTCATGGAAATCATGATGATGTTCGGGGAAGGCCGACTGCGGTACGCGCGGCTCAATGGCAATCGCGTAGTTTCCCTCAGGAAAGAAATCTGTACTGTGCAAAACGGTCATGATGCGCCTCTCGTTAACAACTTTGCAACCGAGTCTACTCAGGCGTTCGGCACCTTACCTTGAAATTTGAACCGTCCAGCGCAGGAAAATGGCGTTTTATTCAAGATCGCCCAAGTGTTTGATGGAAATGCGGTAACGCTCACAACTCTACCCTGATGCGGTTCTGTGAGCTCTCTCACGATCATCTTTGCCCGTCTGCCAGACACTTTCACGCGCTGGCAGTAAGGGGAAGGTGCCAGAACCTCAGGATTTATACGCTAGAGCCCTCTCATCACAGGAAGAAACGCCATGAGTATGCGTAACATTGTTGCCATTGATTTAGGCGCATCCAGCGGGCGCGTGATGCTCGCGCAGTGGACCTCGACCAGCCAAAAGCTAAGCCTGCGTGAAGTGTGCCGCTTTCCCAATCAACGTATACGCCGTGCGGGCTACGACTGCTGGGACCTTGACCGTCTGGAGCAAGAGATTCGGGCTGGGTTAGCACAGCTGGATGATGAGGGCATCGTGCTGGACAGTATCGGTATTGATACCTGGGGCGTGGACCTGGTGCTGCTGGATGCCAACGGGAATCGTGTCGGTGAGGCGGTGAGTTATCGTGACCCGCGCACTGACGGGCAGATGTCGCAGGCCATCAACGATCTCGGAAAGGCGGCCATCTACCAACGCACCGGCATTCAGTTTCTGCCCTTCAACACGATCTATCAACTGCGCGCGCTGCACCAGCAGCAGCCAGACTGGCAAGCGCAGGTGAAACACGCGCTGATGATCCCGGATTATCTGCATTACCGTCTGACCGGCAGGATGAACTGGGAATACACCAACGCCACCACCACGCAGTTACTGAACATCGAAACCGGTGAGTGGGACAGCGATCTGCTGGCCTGGGCGGGCGTTGATGCCGCCTGGTTTGGCAAGCCCAGCGCGCCAGGCAACACCGTGGGTTACTGGTCAAATGCCACGGGTAAAGCGATTCCCGTTATTGCCGTGGCAACCCACGACACCGCCAGTGCGGTAGTCGCCACGCCACTGATGCAGGATGATGCTGCCTACCTCAGCTCCGGCACCTGGTCGTTAATGGGCATTGAAAGTTTGCAGCCCTGTGTCAGCGCCGCTGCGTTGAAAGCCAACATCACCAATGAAGGCGGTGCAGAGGGTTACCGGGTATTAAAGAATATCATGGGCTTATGGCTCCTCCAGCGCGTATGCAGTGAGCTGCATATCTCAGATCTCTGCGTCTTGATTGGCGAGGCAGCGCAAGAGCCCGCCTGTCGCACGTTGATCAATCCCAACCACCACCGTTTTATTAATCCCAATAGCATGGTGCAGGAAATACAGAACGCCTGTGCCGAGCAACATATGCCAATTCCGCACACCCCTGCGGCTCTTGCGCGCACCATCTTTGACAGCCTGGCGTTGCTGTACCGCCAGGTGATCGGCGAGCTTAGCCAGTTGCGCGATGCGCCAATACGCCAGCTCCATGTGGTGGGCGGGGGGAGCCAGAATCCGCTGTTGAACCAGTTATGCGCCGATGCCTGTCAGTTACCGGTACTCGCCGGACCGATTGAAGCCTCAACCCTGGGGAATGTCGGCTGCCAGCTGATTGCACTCGGTGAGTTGCGCGATGTGGCCGATTTACGCCGCTGCATCAGCCAGAATTTCCCGTTAGAAACTTTTGAACCTCAGCGCTCAAGCGTCTTCGCAGCCCACCAGGCACGATTTTCCGCGCTGAGCCAACCTGCTAAGGAACTTGCTTATGACAAAGCTGATTGAACAAGCTTATGAACTGGCTAAACAACGTTACGCTGCCGTAGGAATTGATGTGGAGCAGGTGATGACGCAATTGGATGGGATTCCTGTGTCGATGCACTGCTGGCAAGGGGATGACGTGCGCGGCTTCGAAAACCCCAACGGCGAACTCACCGGCGGGATTCAGGCCACAGGTAACTATCCGGGACGCGCGCGTAATGCGCATGAACTGCGCGCCGATATCGAAAAAGCCATGTCGCTGATTCCAGGCGCTAAGCGCCTCAATCTGCACGCCATCTATCTGGAAAGCGACACGCCGGTAGAACGTGATGCTATCGAACCGCAACACTTCAGCCACTGGGTGGAGTGGGCAAAACAGCATAAATTAGGGCTCGATTTTAATCCAAGCTGCTTCTCGCATCCTTTAAGTGCCGATGGTTTTACCCTGTCACACGCTGACAAAGGCATCCGCCAGTTCTGGATTGATCACTGCAAGGCCAGTCGCCGCATCTCGGCACATTTTGGTGAACAACTGGGCACGCCCTCAGTGATGAACATCTGGGTTCCGGACGGTATGAAAGATCTCACCATTGATCGCCTGGCGCCGCGTGAACGTTTAGCCAGCGCGCTGGATGAAGTGATCAGCGAAAAACTCGATGCCAGTCATCATATCGACGCCGTCGAAAGTAAGTTATTCGGGATTGGTGCCGAGAGTTACACCGTGGGATCCAATGAGTTTTGCCTTGGCTACGCTGCCAGCCGCCAGACCGCGCTGACGCTTGATGCCGGGCATTTCCATCCCACTGAAGTGATCTCCGACAAAATCTCCACCGCGATGCTGTATGTCCCGCGCCTGTTATTGCACGTCAGCCGTCCGGTGCGTTGGGACAGCGACCATGTGGTGCTGCTGGATGATGAAACCCAGGCTATTGCCACTGAAATTGCGCGTAACAAGCTGTTCAACAAAGTGCATATCGGCCTCGACTTCTTTGATGCTTCTATCAACCGCATCGCGGCGTGGGTGATTGGTACCCGCAATGCCAAAAAGGCGTTACTGCGTGCGCTGTTGGAGCCGAGTGACCAACTGCGCAAACTGGAGCAGGAGGGGGATTACACCGCACGTCTGGCGCTGCTGGAGGAGCAAAAGTCATTGCCATGGCAGGCTGTCTGGGAAGCCTGGTGCTTGCGTCACGATGTCCCTGCTGATGCCAGTTGGCTCAGCGAAGTCCGTCATTATGAACAACAAACACTGCGTCTACGTTAAGGGATAACCCATGCAAAACACGATTCTCGCTTCTTCATTTGTGCAGGATATGGTCAAGGCGACCAGTGATATGTGGTTAAAAGGCTGGGACGAGCGCAACGGGGGCAATGTCAGTTTGCGCTTGCTGCCGGAAGAGGCGCTGGCCTGGTCAGCTGATTTTTATGCCGAACCGCGCTGCATCGAGTTAACCAAACCCGCACCGGCACTGGCGAATGACTGGTTCCTGGTGACCGGCTCGGGCAAATTTTTCCGCAATGTGCAGCTTGATCCCGCCGACTGCCTGGCGTTACTTCAGGTTGACGACAAAGGGCTGTCCTACAAAATTCACTGGGGTTTGAGTCACGGTGGCTTGCCAACGTCAGAGCTGGCGGCTCATTTCCAGTCGCACAGCGTGCGCAAGCAGGTCTCTAACGGCGCTGACCGCGTCATTATGCACTGCCATGCCACGAATTTTATGGCGTTGAGTTATGTGGTGAACCTTGATTCTGCACGCTTCACCCGTTTGCTGTGGGAAGGCAGCACCGAGTGTCTGGTGGTGTTCCCGGATGGCGTTGGCATCCTGCCGTGGATGGTGCCGGGTACCGATCAGATCGGCCAGGCTACTGCGGATGCCATGGCATCACACAGTCTGGTGATGTGGCCGTTCCACGGTATCTTTGGTGCAGGCCCGAATCTGGATGAAACTTTTGGCCTGATCGATACCGCAGAGAAGTCCTCTGAAGTGGTGGTGAAAGCCTTGTCGATGGGCGGCATTCGCCAGAGTATCACCACGGAACAGTTGGTCGCCTTGGGTGAACGCTTTAATGTCAAACCCTGGCCAGCGGCACTGCAGGCGGAGCGCAGCGATGTTGCGTAAAGCCTTTGTGATGCAGGTGCATGCGCACTGTCACGATGAGTACTTGCGCCGACACTCGCCCATCTGGCCGGAGTTGGAAGCAACGTTGAAGGCCCACGGTGCGCACAACTATGCGATTTGGCTGGATGCCGAGCGTGACCTGTTGTTCGCCAGCGTGGAGATTGAATCAGAAGCGCGCTGGGAAGCGGTGGCGAATACCGAAATATGCCAGCGCTGGTGGGCCTCGATGAAAGATTTGATGCCGTCAAACGCGGATAACAGCCCGGTCAGTGCTGCATTAAAACCGATGTTTTTTATGCCTTAGCATCGGAGTTGAAGGGCGCACCCTGGTGCGGTGCGCCCAACCGGTTACTTCGCGGTTAGCTCACAGTATCCCGCCAACGCGGGCCAAATGGCCATCTGCGTATCCACAATTTTGTCTAAATCATCGCGTGCTGCACCTTCGCGTGCGCGCACGGACATGCCTTGCAACAGGCAGGCTAAAAAACGCGCCAGGGTTGCGCTGTCAGCGCATTGCGGCAACTCACCACGCTGCTGTCGGCTATCCAGGAACTGCTGCAAAGCGCGTTCCTGAGCGTGATGCTGCTGCGCCAGCATATGGGCGATCTCTTCCGAACCCGATGAGAGGGCGCTGGATGTACAAATAAAGAAGCATCCAGCCGGTTTATCACACTCGGTAAAACAGGCCGCAGTGGCGCGGAAATAGGCTTCAATAGCCGTTTTCACATCGAGAGTGTCATCGTTAAGCACCGCGTTACGCTGGGCGCTAAAGGTTTCGATATAGCGCTGCATCGCGGCGCGAAACAGACCCTCTTTATTTTCAAATTCTGCATACAGCGTTGGCGCTTTTGCACCGGTTGCATTGACCAAATCAGACAGCGATGTGCCTTCATAGCCATGCGCCCAGAACAACATCAATGCTTTGTCTAATGCATCGTTGCGGTCAAACACTTTTGGGCGGCCACGCGTTTTGCGGTTAACCGTGTCGATAACTTCCGTCATAGCGCACCTCAATGCGTTTTGAACATACAAATAAATTACCGATCATTAAATAAAGATGCAAGCGTCGTAGTGCTTGCCAGTTAAGAGAATGGCGTTAACGCCGTCTGGAGCCGCACCGGGGCTGGCGGTCCTCGCGCCGCTTCGCGGTGCCTTCACTTCACTCGTCTGCCTTACGGACCGGTGCCGATGGAACATCCATGTTCCAGCGCCACCTTTCGCCCGCGTCCTGCGGGCTCTCCTGGCATACTCGCTCAGCTCAGCGCTGCGGAATGCCTGCCCCGGTGCGGCCCCAGCCAGCTCATGAGCTTCAGTGCGACTTGTCAAAAAGGGCACACAGTCTGAAGCTATGACGCCTCTGCTGCCCCCTCAGGGCTATCCGCAGCGCTGAGACTTTTACGTTGGGCCAGGAGCCCCACGCGGGGAGGCGTGGGGCAGTTCGCGGCCGACCATGGATGGTCATCCGCGAACGGTCCGTCCGGCACGACGTGGAAGTCGAAGGTACCGCGTCAGCGGCGCGAGGACGGCCCAGAGGGGGCAGTAGTGGCGGCAGAGCCCGCACTGACAAGACAGGCCACTTATTAATAAGCAGCCTGAGTTCTTAACAGACAAGGATTATGCAAGCGCCGCAGTTTTTAGCAGTACTGGACTTTGCCCGTTTGTGCTTTTTCGGTTTGCCACCCCTCATACGGATAAGTGAAAAAGGGCTGCGAAGCCCATAATCACGCCACTCCCCGTTAAAATAATGGTCGTTAATAAAATGATTGACGCCGGTGCGACTCCGGCGTTAGCATTTACTTAACGGTTGTTAAGTAAATTCAACCCACCCATTTCATCTGCATAAGAGAGACGATCATGAAAAGCATCAAAATGACATTAGCCGCTGTAGCCCTGTCTTCAATCGCGTTTGGTAGCATGGCTGCTGAGTTAGTGAACGAAGCACCTTTAAACCAGCAACAAGTTGGCGTGATTAGCGCGTCGGGTAGCACCAATCTGACTTCACTTGAGAATCAGCTATCGGAGAAGGCGAATGCTGCCGGAGCAAAGTCGTTCCGCATCACTTCGACCTCTGGCAACAACAAGCTAAATGGCACAGCAGTCATTTATAATTAATTAACCGATGCGCAGTGAAAGGCGCAGGGGCGCACAGTGTGTGCCCCTGGTTTTTTTCAGTGTTAACCGTTTGAACGCAACTGCGGATAACGACGGAAAATGGTGATACACCAGATTAAAGCCACCAGGCCAATGACCCCGCCCACATTACCCACGTCCGACATCTTCATATGCAGGCTGACCTGATTACCCAGCAGGGCACCCGCGCCAATCCCAATGTTATAAATGCCAGAGAACAGTGACATTGCCACATCCGTTGCATCAGGGGCCAGCGACAGCACGCGCACTTGCATCGCCAGACCAATCATCATCATCGCCATACCCCAGAAAATACAGACCAGGGTAATTGCGGCTGGGCGAACGGCGGCGAACACCAGTAAACCCATGCTCAATGTGATAATGGCGATCGCAGCCAGTAATAATCCAGAGGGGAATTTATTACCCAGGGTGCTGAATAACACACTGCCGATAATGCCTGCCGTACCAAACAGCAGTAACAGCAGGGTGGTGAAGTTCTCATCGGCATTGGCAACCACCTGCATAAATGGCTCGATGTAACTGTAAGCGGTGTAGTGCGCCGTGACCACCAAGGTCACGAGCAGGTACATGGCCACCAGCGCCGGGCGACGGAACAGCATCGGCACACTACTCAGGGAACCCGTATGCTCACTCGGCAGGCGTGGCAGAATGCGCACCAGCAGGATCAACAGTACCAGCGCTGACAAACCAATCATGCCGAAGGTGGTGCGCCAGCCTAGATACTGCCCAACGATACGACCAATCGGTACACCCAGCACCATCGCCAGCGCAGTACCCGTTGCCAGCATGCTCAAGGCTTGCGTTTTCTTACCGGCTGGGGCGACGCGAATCGCCAATGAAGCGGTAATCGACCAAAACACCGCATGCGCCAGGGCAATACCGATGCGTGAAATCACCAGTGAAGTGAAGTCCCAGGCCACGGAAGAGAGGACATGGCTGGCGATGAACAGAATAAACAGCACCGCCAGTAGCAAACGACGCTCAATGTTGCGCGTTAACAGCATCAACGGCAGGGAGAGTAGCGCAACGACCCAGGCGTAAATCGTCAGCATGATACCAACGTCGGCGGTCTTCATGGCGTAACTGGCGGCGATATCCGACAGCAGGCCAACCGGGACAAATTCAGTGGTGTTAAACACAAAAGCGGCAATAGCCAGCAGCACGACACGTAGCCAGGCTGTTTTACGTGAGACGGTAGTTGATTGCATGGAGTTCAAATCGGTCAACAGCGAGTGAGGGGGTGAAACGCACCCGATTAAGTGACCTAAGTCACAAACTGACGCTATTGTGGAGCATTAATGAGCGGATGAAAACCGTTGGCAGGGTTTTTATTACTGAATATTTTTTATCTCTAAAGCCGGAGTTAATAGCCTGAGGTTATTATCAATTCTTGCGGTTACCACACAATTGCAACCGATGGCAACGCATAGCGCTCTACCCGTCATACTTCAAACCGCAGCTGCGTTGGCTGCGCGTGCTCACCCCAGTCACTTACTGATGTAAGCTCTTGGGGATTCACCCACTTGCCGCCATACTGCAATTCGAATTATTTTGGGTATATAAGAGCCACGGAAAATTAAGCCGACTGTTTCTGTATTAGAACGATGTGACAGCCGTGCTTAACAAAACCCTATAAGCGCTATGCCATTGTCAAACCACTATTATCAGAGTCTCACCATATGTTTTAGCGCCACGCTATGTTGAGTGGTCAGGTTTTTTTTTACCGCCACCGGGCAGCAGTGTTCACACCCCATCGCGCTGGCGTAAAACTTTCTTGCTTGCTGGATCGCGGCGGTCGCGGTGTAGAAAGTGCCGAGAAAACGCCGTGCGCCATCGGATGGCAGGAAGGGGCATCCCGTTGCGTGCACCACATGATTGTCGTTATAGCCTGCGTGCTTATCGACGTAATAGTAAAGCTCCATCGAACGTCCTCATTGCTGTGAAAAAAAAAGTCTAACTATTGTTGGAATAAAATGAATTATAGCGATGAATAGACGCTTTGTTTTATGTGGGACTGTTTGATCGCCGGTTTTTATGGGCTGCGGTGAGAAACGGGGCCCTGCGGCCCCGAATAAAGGATGAAGGGTATTAAAGTTTACGGCACTGTAAGCGCCAGCCGACGAAGAGCGCCAGGAGCAGTAGCACGCTGATAAAGGCGGTCACACCCATCCAGCCATAATTGTGCCAGAACACGCCGCCTAAAGTTCCTGCCACGCTGGAACCCACGTAATAACTGAACAAGTAGAGTGAAGAGGCCTGGCCTTTCGCGCGGCGCGCGCGCGGGCCAATCCAGCCACTGGCGACAGAGTGCGCGGCAAAGAACCCAGCGGTGAACAGCATCATACCGGGTAAAATGACCCAGAGTGAGTTGAATGCGGTAAGCAACAGTCCTGCCAGCATAATGGCGGTTGCGCCAATCATCACCGGACCGCGGCCAAAACGGCTGGTCATGGCACCGGCTTTAGGTGAACTCCATGAGCCGGTCAGATAGACCACTGACAACAGACCGACTACTGCCTGACTGAGTGACCAGGGCGCACTCAACAACCGATAGCCAATGTAGTTAAAGAGCGTGACAAACGCGCCCATCAACAAAAAACCTTCGGCAAACAGGAAGGGCAGCCCTTTATCTCGCCAGTGCAGACGAAAATTGATCAGCAAACTACGCGGTCGCAGTGACGCGGGGCGGAAATGACGTGATGCAGGCAAGATCTTCCAGAACATCAGTGCACCGGCCAGTGAGAAACAGCCAATCACACCAACGGCAACACGCCATGAAAAGAAATCAGTCAGCACACCGGTCAACAGGCGTCCGCTCATCCCACCAATCGAGTTACCACTAATATACAGCCCCATGGAGAAGGCGATGACTCGTGGATGGATCTCTTCACTCAGATAGGTCATACCGACCGCCGCGACTCCGCTCAGTGACAAGCCAATCAGCGCACGCATCAGCAGAATCCCTTGCCAGCTGGTCATGGTGGCGGAGATCAACGTGCAGATGGCTGCCAGCATTAATGCCGTCACCATCACGGATTTTCGGCCAACGGCATCAGAAATAGGGCCGGTGAACAGCAAACCCAGAGCCATTAATCCGGTGGACAGGGATAACGAGATACTACTTTCAGCAGGAGACACGCCAAACTGTTGCGACAATACTGGAAGAATTGGCTGGACACAGTACAGCAACGCAAAGGTGGCCAGTCCGGCAGAAAACAGGGCCAGCGTGACGCGCATAAACTGCGGCGATCCGCGTTCTATCCATTCTGAAGGGGGTGTGGCGGAAACAGGCTTAACGGACAGCTCGTCTTCATCGAGTGTCACTGCCTGGGGAGAGCGACTCACGGAAAATCCTCGGTTTAGAAACAGTCTGAATACTGTAGAAAAGCCGTAATAGGTTGTACAATATATTAATAATCTCAAATGAGACGTTGTAAATATGAATGTCGAGCTGCGACATCTGCGGTATTTCATTGCCGTAGCAGAAGAGCTGCATTTTGGACGCGCCGCTCAGCGATTAAATATCTCTCAACCGCCGCTCAGCCAGCAGATACAGCAGCTGGAGCGGGAAATGGATGCGCAACTTTTTACCCGCACCAATCGAAGCGTGCAGCTTACCCCTGCTGGGGAACTCTTCTTGCAGGACGCCCGTGCGATACTATTACAGATTGAGCAAGCGGCGAGTCGTGCGGCGCGTATCCACAGTGGGCAAGAGGGAGAGTTAAGGATTGGCTTTACCTCATCTGCACCTTTTACCGGTCTGGTTTCAGATGCGCTTTATCAGTTTCGCCAGCGCTGGCCGGAAGTGCACATCCAGATGCAAGAAAACAATACGCGACAGCAGTTAGCGCCGCTGCATGAGGGGCGGCTTGATCTTGGCGTGATGCGCAATACGCCACTGCCGAATGATCTGCAACATCGGGTACTGCTACGCGAACCGCTTTGCGCGCTGGTGCACTGGGCCCATCCACTTGCCGATGCCGAATCGATCTCGATTCAGGCGCTGGCCACTGAACCCTTTGTCTTTTTTGATCCACAGGGCGGTACCGCACTGTATGGCGAAACCCTGGCACTGCTTCATCGTTACCAAATAAAACCCTTTATTACGCAGGAAGTGGGGGAAGCGATGACGATCCTCGGCCTGGTGGCGACGGGTTTAGGGGTATCGATCTTGCCCGCTTCGTTTCGTCGTGCGCGTCTCGCCGATGTGGTTTGGATTCCGTTGCAGGAGGCCGATGCGATTTCAGAGGTTTGGTTGGTCTGGTCAGCCACGCGTGAACCCAGCGCTCAGATGCGTAATATGATGGCGCTAATGCTGCACAACGCGGAAATTTGAACCGTCTGGTGAATAATGGCCCAGTCTTTATGTGCGATAAATCACATTTCTAATCAAATATTTGACGCTGCCTGCCAATCTGCATCACCATAGCTGCTGTTTATTTAGAAGCGCGAAAATATCCGGGAGCAGGGCGTGAATCTGGACAGTCAGCCTGGCCACATTGATCAAATTAAACAGACCAACGCAGGTGTGGTTTACCGACTGATTGACCATTACGGCCCGATTTCTCGTATTGAGCTTTCTAAACGTGCCCAGCTGGCACCCGCCAGTATCACCAAAATCGTGCGTGAAATGCTCGATGCGCATCTGGTACAGGAAACCGAATTTCAGGAACCCGGCAGTCGTGGACGCCCGGCAATCGGCCTAATTCTTGATACCTTTGCCTGGCACTACCTTGCGGTGCGCATTCAGCCGGGACATATCACATTGACACTTCGCGACCTCAGTAGTCGGGCGTTGCAGGAAGATCGTTTACCGCTGCCCAATCAGGCCGGGCAACCTCTATTGCAAACCTTGCAGAATCAGGTGAATGATTTTTTCGTTCGCCACCAGCACAAACTTGAGCGTTTAACCGCCATTGCCATCACCTTGCCGGGTTTAATTAACGCGGCCACCGGCGTGGTACATCGCATGCCGGGATATGATGTGCAGGAGATGCCACTCGGAGAGACACTCGCCACGCTGACGGGCTTACCGGTGTTTGTACAGCACGATATTTCAGCCTGGACGTTAGCGGAGGCGCTGTTTGGTGCCTCGCGTGGGGCACAGGATGTGATTCAGATTGTGATTGATGAAACGGTCGGTGCTGGCGTGATCAGTGGTGGTCAGCTACTGCATAAGCGCGGGAAAGCGCTGGTCGAAATCGGTCATACGCAGATCGACCCTTACGGCCAGCAATGCTATTGCGGCAATCACGGCTGTCTGGAAACGGTTGCCAGCACGGGCAGCTTACTGCAGCTGGCGGCGCAGCGCATGGCCACGCAGCCGGATACGGTGTTGCACAACACCCCCCTGACCATCTCCTCGTTGTGTGAGGCCGCGCAGCAGGGGGATCGGCTGGCCCGGGATGTTATCGCCGGTGTGGGGCATCACATCGGACGCATGTTGGCGATGATGGTTAATATCTTCAATCCACAACAAATCCTTATTGGTTCTCCGCTGAATCAGGCTGCCGATGTGCTGTTTCCCGCGGTGAGCAGTACTATCCGCCAACAGGCGTTGCCCGCATACAGCCGGGATATCCAGCTTGCGCCCACCAGTTTCACTGATCCCGGCACGCATGGCGCGGCTGCGCTTATCAAGGATTCGCTCTACAGCGGTCATTTATTGGTGAAACTGTTGCAAGGTTAACCTCAGCTCGCCTTTAGTTTGCGCTAACGCAATCTGCCGCTCACCGCAATTCCTTACACTGCCTCCTTCGCAAGTTACACATCGCTTCAATGAAGGAGGAAAAAGATGAGCACCATCTTTGTCACCGGTACCGACACGGCGGTGGGTAAAACCGTCGTGTCACGCGCGCTGTTACAGTGTTTTGCCAAAGCGGAACTTTGCGCGGCAGGTTACAAACCTGTCGCTAAGAGCGCGCAGCACACCCCTGACGGGTTGCGTAATAAAGATGCACTGCTGCTGCAGCAAGCGTCAGGCCTTGAACTCCCCTACAGTGCGGTGAACCCCATTACTCTGGCAGAAGACGAAATCAGCACCAGCCCGGCACAACGCATTGATTATGCGCTGTTGAGCCGTAGTCTGGCGGAATTACAACAGCGTGCAGCGAGAGTGGTGGTTGAGGGAACGGGCGGCTGGCGGAGCCTGATGAATGATTTGCAACCGCTGTCAAATTGGGTGCAGCAGGAACAGTTACCCGTGGTGTTAGTGGTGGGGATTAAAGAGGGCTGTATTAGCCATACTTTACTGACCGCAGAAACCATTGCGCGCGATGGTTTGCCGTTAATCGGATGGGTGGCGAACCGTATTAACCCAGGCCTTGCCCATTACGCTGAGATCATTGACGTTCTGCGCGAAAAACTTGGCGCGCCCCTTTTGGGTGAACTTCCTTACTTACCGCGTGCCGAACAACGTGAGTTGTCTGGGTACCTGGATATTTCACTTTTACAGCCTGCACAATCGCACCTTGGTAGTGCAATGACGGCTGAGGCGTGAAACTAAGTGATGCAAATGGCGCTAAGTTGAATCTAAGGTTTCTGGTTCAGCTTAGCTTCATCATTGATTTAATCTGTTTTTATTCAAATCGTTAGAAAAATTTTCTGCCTGTCAGGTGGCGATGGCGTGATTCATGCATCAGCAATGCTGATGAATATTCTGCCGGAGCACCCTTATGTCGCATTCTCAAAAAGGTTTGTTGTATGGGTTAGACGCCCGTATTGGTCTTGCCCCCGCTTTCTTTGCGGCACTGCAGCACGTGTTGGCCAGCGTGGTAGGAATTATTACGCCCCCACTGATTATCGGCTCCGTGCTCGGGTTGCAAAGCTACATTCCTTATTTGATCAGCATGTCCTTACTGGTTTCAGGATTAGGCACCTTTCTGCAGGCGCGCCGCTTTATGGGCATTGGCGCCGGGATGATTTGCCTGCAAGGCACCAGTTTTGCGTTTCTCGGCGTGATTTTATCCGGTGGCTTGATGGTGAAGGCGCGCGGTGGATCGCCGGAGGATATTATGGCAATGATCATGGGGTGCAACTTCGTCTCCGCGTTTATCCCGATGTTGATCAGCCGCTGTGCGACCACATTGAGAAAAGTACTGACTCCGGTTGTGACCGGAACCGTGATTACCTTGATCGGTATCAGCCTGATTAAGGTGAGTATCACCGATTGGGCTGGCGGGCACAGCGCCACCGACTTCGGCGCGCCGGGTAATCTGGCGTTGGGTGCACTGACGCTGCTGGTGATTATTGTACTCAACCGTTCGCGCAATCGCTGGACACGTCTGGTGGCGGTAGTAGCAGGAATTGCCGTGGGCTGCCTGGCCGCTGCGTTGACCGGGCATATGCCGATCAAACCGATGTCTGGGGATCACTGGCTGGTATTGCCATCCTTCTTCCACTTTGGCTTCAGCTTTGACTGGACGATCTTTGTGCCGATTGCGCTGGTTTCAGTGATCTGTGTGATTGAGGCGGTAGGGGATTTGACCGCGAACTGTCTGATCTCACAGCAGCCGATTGAAGGAGAAAGTTTCCAGCGGCGTTTGCAGGGCGGCATCCTGGCCGACGGCGTGAGCTGCTTGCTGGCATCCATCTTCTCTGCTTTCCCCAACACCACCTTTGCGCAGAATAATGGTGTGATTCAGATGACCGGCGTCGCCAGCCGCTATGTGGGGATGGTGATTGGCGTGATGCTGCTCCTGCTCGGCGTATTCCCGGTGATTGGCAATCTGTTGCAACAGATACCGCCGCCGGTCTTGGGCGGAGCCACACTGGTGATGTTTGGCAGTGTCGTTGCCGCAGGTATCCGTGTGATGACGCAATCCCCGCTGGAGCGGCGTGAAATGCTGATCGTTGCGGTCTCCTTTGGCATTGGTTTAGGCGTAGAAGCGGTACCCGATGTACTGAAACAGTTCCCGCTGTTGGTGAGTAATCTGTTTGGCCATGCGGTGACCACCGGTGGCATTCTGGCGATTGTACTGAACGTGGTACTGCCTTCAGAGCGAGGGGATGAGTTAGCGGTGGAGGCGGTGGAGGAGTCTCATTGATTGAGGATGAATCGTTAGTGGTCGCCATAAATGGCGACCCTACGACGAGCGGGTGAGGTTTTTGTAGGGTGCGCATTAATGCGCACCTGGACTTATGGAACTTGAGGATTCAATCGGCGGCGCGTGCGTCCGGAACTCAGATAATCCGCGATATAGTCCTGTGAAATCTCACCACTGTAACGACCTTCCTCGTCGACGATCGGCATCCACACGGTGTTGTGCTCATACAACTTGGAGAGTACCACACGCAGATTCTCCTCCGCTTTCCCTGTCACCTTAAAGGTATGCAGCATCTCCTCGCAGCGGCCGGTTGCACCTCGTGCTTCGCGGCGTTTCACAAAGCCCAGTGGCTTACCGTCTTCATCAACCACAGTGACAGAACGCATATCATTGTCATCCATGGTGGCAAAAGCATCGAGCAGTGGGGTGCTGCGCTGCACGGTAATGGTCGGCTGCTGATCGGTAACATCTCCCGCCTGGACTAACAGCAGGCGCTTCAGGGTACGGTCCTGTCCGACAAACGAACCGACAAAATCATTGGCCGGTTTTGCCAGTAATTCATCTGGGCTCGCGCACTGCACAATCTTACCCTGACCAAATACCGCAATACGGTCACCCAGTTTAAGTGCTTCATCAATATCATGGCTCACCAGCATCACGGTCTTTTTCAACTGACGCTGCATCTCCAGAAATTCATTCTGAATCACTTCACGGTTAATCGGGTCGACGGCACCAAAAGGCTCATCCATCAGCAACACCGGTGGATCAGCGGCCAATGCGCGGATCACGCCAATACGCTGCTGTTGTCCACCCGACATCTCACGCGGATAGCGGTGGAGAAATTTTGTTGGGTCCAGTGCCACCATGCTCATCAACTCGGTCGCACGCTCACGGCAGCGCTTCTTATCCCAGCCCAGCATGCGCGGTACTACCGTAATGTTCTCTTCAATGGTCATGTTCGGGAACAGACCAATCTGTTGGATGACGTAGCCAATATTACGACGCAGCGTCACGGTATCTTGTCCGCTGGTATCTTCACCGTTAATCAAAATCTTGCCGCTGCTGGCTGGGATCAAACGGTTAATCATTTTTAAGGTGGTGGTTTTGCCACAGCCAGAAGGGCCGAGTAGCACACACATCTCACCGGCGGGCACTTCCAGGCTAACGTTATCGACGGCGTTAAAGGACGTGCCGTTCTTCTGCGTAAAGGTTTTCGTCAGGTTTTCCAGCTTTATCATTATCGAATCCCCTTAGGAGTCAGCGCCGACTGCAAACGGTGCAGTAGCCAATCAAGTACAATTGCTAACAAACAAATCATCAGTGCGCCCGCAATTAACATGCGCACGTCGCTGCCGCTAATGCCATCAAGCAGTTGCAGACCCAGACCGCCTGCGCCAATCACGGCGGCGATCGCCATTACGCCAACGTTCATCACCACCGCAGTACGAATACCGCCAAAAATCACTGGCAATGCCATCGGAATCTCCACCCAGCGCAAGCGCTGCCAGAAGGTCATGCCAATGCCGCGACCTGCTTCGCGCAAACCCGGCGACAAATTCTCCAGTGCTGTGTGGGTGTTGCGCACAATCGGCAGTAATGAGTAGAGGAACACCGCACAAATAGCGGGAAGTGCACCAATGCCCTGACCGATCATCGAGAACAGGGGGATCATCAGGCCAAACAGGGCGATGGTAGGAATGGTGAGCACAATAGTGGCAATGCCAAGAATCGGGGTAGCCAGCCATTTAAATCGCACAATCAAAATGCCCAGAGGGACGCCAACGATGATGGCGCATCCGACCGCCACCAGCACCAACCAGGTATGCTGCCAGGTCAGAGCCATCAAGGTATGCCAATTGCCCATCATGTAATGCAAAGTATCCATGATGCCTCCTTACAGCAGGTTTTTAGATTTCAGGAAATCACGCGCCACCTGCTCAGGGGACTGGTGATCAATATCGACACGTTTGTTCATCTCGGTAATCGCTTCATCAGTGATTAAAGGCGAGAGTTGATTCAGTGCCGCTTCCAGGCCGGGATGGCTGTCGAGTACGTCTTGGCGCACCACTGGCGTGACGTTGTAACTTGGGAAGAAGTGTTTGTCATCTTCCAGAACTTTGAGTTCAAAGCCTTTTACGCGGCCATCGGTGGTGTAAATCAAACCCGCATCGACAAAACCATCACGCACAGCGTTATAGACCAGGCCGGGGTCCATCTGACGAATTTGCGGGCGATCCAGCGGCATGTTGTAGGCTTTCTGCAGCGGTTTCAGGCCATCCGAACGTCCAGAGAACTCCAAATCCAGCCCCAGCTTCCAGTTATGATCGGGATCGTTCTTGCGTATCTCTTCCAGCTTCGCCACCAGCTGCGACATGGTGCTGATACCTTCTTTGTCAGCGCGGGCACGCGTCATAGCAAAAGCGTAGGTGTTGTTCATGGGCGCAGGATCGAGCCAGATTAAACCGAGTTTGGCATCAAGCTGTTTCACCGTTTTATAGGCTTCTTCAGAGGACATCGGTTTATTGATGTGATTAAAGATGATCAGAGACGTACCGGTGTACTCCCAGGTCATATCAATCTGTTTATTGATCATCGCATTGCGACCAATGGTGGTGGCGATATTGGTTTTCGGCACCACCTGAAAACCCTTCTTCTGTAGCCACATTACCGTCATCGCGGAAAGAATGTGCTGTTCGGTAAAGCTCTTGGTGGCCATGACAATCGGTGTGGCTGCCGCAGCGGTCTGGCTGATAGCCAGTGTGGCGGCCAGTGCCAGCGCAGTGTGCCTGGCCCAGCGTGTTAAACAATGCATCTTACCCATCACTTAGCTCCTTGTGTTAAGCCGCAGAGTGCGGGCTGAGGAAATGTCCCAATGCTGCCAGCAGCATATCGAGGATCAGGGCAAACAGCGCTGTTGCCACTGCACCGAGGATCAGGGTTGGGAAGTCATTGAGATAGATGCCAGGGAAAATCAGTTCGCCATAGCTGCTGGCACCAATCAGAAATGCCAGCGGCGCAGTACCCACGTTAATCGCTGTGGCGATACGCACACCAGCCAGAATGACCGGCAAGGCATTGGGGATTTCCACCTGCATCAAACGTTGGAATTTGGTCATGCCGATACCGTTGGCGGCTTCAATCAGCGACGGCGGCACCGCGCTTAAGCCGGCATAGGTATTGCGCACAATCGGTAGTAATGAAGCGAGGAACAGGGCGATCAATGCCGGACGATCACCAATGCCGACAATCACCATCGCCAGCGCCAATACGGCAAGCGGAGGCAGGGTATTACCGACATTGAAAATCTGCATCACATACTCAGCCCAACGGCGAGCAAAGGGGCGACTCAGTAAGATCCCGCTGGGAATGCCGACCAGCAGTGCGAAGAACATCGACCAGAAAACCAAAAACAGATGCTGCTGACCCAGGTAAATCAGGTCTTCTTTACGGTCACGCAGGGTATTGAGTCCGATGCCCCAAACCAGCAGCGCAATCACCGCAACAATGGCCAGCAGTGCCAGCCCGGTTCGGCGGACGAGCGATGCATTTTGCATGCAAGTGTCTCCCTGATTCAAAAATTCGTTTGATATGGTGGTGCCATTCTCAGGATGTCAGCGTAACGCCTAAGACGTTGCGTACGAAAATCCTTCACCCTGTCAAAATGCAGATAAAATGACTCTTCCAGACTTCTTTCTCAGTGAATAACTGGAAAGAGGCTTTAAAAGCTATAGCAATGCTTACCGTAATGCGCCAGTTTTTACGTTAAAATCAGGCAGATAGAAAAGAGGCGAAAATGCGGTGAACCCGCATGAAATAAGGCATCATCCAACAATAAAAAAAATTCATCGATATGGGTGACGTTGTCACAAATGGAAGCACGCAGAGGAAACTCATCTGGTGGAAAATCAGCTAGCCTTGAAGGTAAAAAAGGGAGACGTATGACTGAAACTGCACAATTGAATACGGAACATCGCCACTGGATCCTCATCGCCTGCATGTTAGCCATGTTTATGGCGGCGATCGAAGTCACCATCGTTGCTACCGCTATGCCTACGATCATTGCTGAACTTGGCGGTTTTTCGCAGTTCGGCTGGGTATTCTCTATCTATCTGCTGACTCAGGCCGTGAGCGTACCTTTATACGGTCGACTGGCGGATATGTGGGGGCGGAAACGGTTATTTTTCATTGGTGTCTCGCTGTTTCTCATCGGTTCGGTGCTGTGCGGGTTTGCGCATACCATGACGTGGCTGATTCTGTTCCGTGCGTTTCAGGGCCTGGGTGCCGGGGCGATTATGCCGCTCACCACCACCATCGTGGCCGATATCTACTCACCCCGCGAACGCGCCAGCGTGCAGGGTTGGCTTTCAAGCGTGTGGGGCGTGGCGGCCATCATCGGACCCTTAAGTGGCGCCTGGCTGGTACAGCATTTTAATTGGTCAGTCATTTTCTGGATAAATGTGCCGATCGGTTTGTTCTCCATCTTTCTGTTGGCAAAATTCCTGCCCGCGCGCGAACATCACACAGGCGCGAAGCTCAATCTCACCGGCAGCTGCTGGCTGATGATATGCGTCACGGCACTGTTGGTGGCGCTGTTACAAGCGGATGCACTGGGTTACTGGCTGTTGGCATTTCTGCTATTAGCGCTGTTGGCCGGCTGGCAATTGAAGCAGCACGAACAGCGTGCTGCCGCGCCGCTGTTTCCCTTGGCCATCTGGCGTAGCCGATTGATTGTGGCGGGCAATGCCGGAAATCTGATTATTGGCGCCACCATGATGGGCATCAGCGCTTTTCTGCCAACGTGGATCCAAGGAATTAACGGTGGCACGCCGTTGCAGGCGGGAAGTGCGCTGGCGATGATGTCCATTGGCTGGCCGCTGGCGAGTACCCTCAGTGGCAGATTAATGCTGGTCACCTCGTATCGCTTCACTGCTCAACTGGGGGCCTTTTTACTCATCGCGGGCAGTGCACTGTTGCTGTTGTTACGCGCCGACAGCTCAATTATGCAGGCGGGGTTCACGGCATTTGTGATTGGCACTGGCATGGGTATGACCAGCACCACTTTCCTGGTCTCGGTGCAGAACCATGCGCACTACGAAATTCGCGGCATCTGTACTGCATCAATCATGTTTAGCCGCATGCTGGGTTCGGCGGTGGGCACGGCGCTGATGGGAGCGGTGCTGAATTTCAACCTTGCACTGCGTCTGCCGCAGGCCGACGATCCGATGCAAAAAATCATGTCGCATGAGAGCCGTCAGGCACTGCCGGAAGGCACGCTGCATTACTGGATTGGTCAGATTGCCACGTCACTGCATTGGGTGTTTGTGGTCGCGCTGCTGATTGCCATGCTGACACTGTGGATTGCATGGCTGATGCCACGCCAAAGGCCGGAAGCCGAATAGAAAAGGGCGGCTGAGTGCCGCCCGGTAAGCATTACTGTGCAGGGGTATCTTGTGAGCTGCCTGCGCTGGCCGGAAGATTGCTTTCCGCATCACGGCCATTCTTCTTGTAGACGATTTTCTGAGTATCATTCTCGCAGTGGCCCACCACCTGACCGCCAGCCTGATCGGCCTGGTCATTGGGGACGATATCCAGCGAGAAGTCCGATTCGGCCACGCCATTATTAACAATCTTCTTACTGATATCGGCTTTAACGCTTTCACAGGATGCTTGGGCCAATACTGGCAGGGCCAGCATTGCCATCAATACAACGGCATTACGTTTTTTCATCACACTCTCCTTGGTTCTGAATTCCCATGAAAACTATAGCAGCAACAGCGAATTAAGGTGCGACAGTACGCCCAGTGCGGCGATCAAGGCAACGTAGGGTATTGGGTTCCCAATAGGCGTTCACGTTGTAGCTCTTTTCACAGGCGTCACGGGTATCAAAAGCTTTGTCCGCTTTATCAAACTCTTTCTCCACACGCGTATTGACCTTACCGCGCAGATTTTTCGTGTCATTCCATTGTTGCTGGCTTTGACGTGCCGCTTCATTGCTGGCAGCACTGTTACCATCTTCAATGATCACGCGGTCAGTTTTAGCCACAGCCAATGGCGCGGTCAGCAGCACGCTGGAAGTCAATACGGCAGCCAGCAGGGCAGAAAACAGATTTTTCATTGTCATTTCCTTAAGTTAACACCAGCACAGCCGCTTGGTCGGCTGTCACAACCATGGGCGTTAGTATATCATCGCTGCTTCTTTACTCACCAGCGGTGAGCCGTTTGTTTAACCTGGAGTGAACATTTTTATGCTGGTGAAAACCACGTTGCTGTTTTTTATCACTGCGATTGCCGAAATTGTTGGCTGTTTCTTGCCGTGGCTGTGGTTGAAGAAAGGCATGACAGCATGGTTATTGATCCCTGCTGCTGCGAGCCTCGCCCTGTTTGTCTGGCTGCTGACGTTGCACCCGGCCGCCAGTGGACGTGTGTACGCGGCCTACGGCGGTGTCTACGTGATGACAGCACTCATCTGGCTGCGCGTGGTGGATGGCGTAAAGCTCAGTACCTGGGATTGGGTTGGCGCGCTGGTGGCATTCTGCGGGATGCTGATTATCGTCACGGGATGGGGTCGCGCATAGGGCACACGGCAGTGCGCCCTTGGGCATCGTTTAGCCTTTATGCACTTTCAAACCCGCGAGGGTCTGGGCCACGGGCATAATCTCTAATGTATTGATGTTAACGTGTTTAGGCAGGGTGGTTACCCAGTAAACGGCTTCAGTCACGTCTTCCGCGGTCAGTGCGGTAGTGCCTTCGTAAACCGCATCGGCGCGACCATCGTCACCTTTGAAACGCACGTTGGAGAACTCGGTGCCACCTACTAAACCAGGCTCAATATCGGTAACACGCAGCGCCGTGCCGTGTAAATCAGTGCGCAGGTTGAGGCTGAACTGACGGACGAAGGCCTTGGTTGCGCCATACACGTTACCGCCCAGGTAAGGCCAGCTCCCCGCGATGGAGCCAATGTTGACGATATGACCAACATTGCGCTCCACCATGGCAGGCAGTACCGCGCGAGTCATGTACACCAAGCCTTTGTTGTTGGTGTCGATCATATTTTCCCAGTCTTCGATATTGGCTTTGTGCGCCGGTTCAACACCCAACGCCAGGCCAGCGTTGTTCACCAGCACATCAATATCGCGCCACTCAGCGGGCAGAGCTGCAATGGCTTCATCGATAGCAGCACGATTGCGCACATCCAACTGAACGGTATACAGATTGTCGCCAAGCTCATCTTTCAGCTCTTTTAAACGCTCAGCGCGGCGTCCGCTGGCGATCACCTTGTGACCTGTAGCAATGAAGCGGCGGGTGATACTTTGACCAAAACCAGCAGTAGCGCCGGTAACAAAAATAATCATCTCACTGTTCCTTAAACGATTTCAGGTTCTCAGCCACACCTTAGCATTAACCCTGACACCATGCTCATGAAAAGCCTAACCGGTGTGTTGCAGGATTCTTCGTGCACAAAAAGAGTGCGCTATTGCACCGGCATTGCGCAAAAAATCACGGGTCTTACTACGTTATCTCTGCGATTTACACTTTCATCACCAATAGCAACCGTTTGCCATTGTCAGCAAACGGTTGCGCATTCGTTTGCGAATTGATCCTGCCCTCAAAATCAATAAAAATCACCTATTTTATTGAAATAGAACAGTATTTTTTGTTCTAAGCTTTGGCATGTCCCTTGCAATTCACTTTCAAGGCAATTATCTGCAATGACATGTATCAAGGAACTTTTATGCCTTACGCCTCTGAAACCCTGCTGCGCGCCAGCTTCTTTGACTTCACCGCCCTGGCTGCACAGCCCGATCAGATTGCGGCCAATGCACGCTATCTTGAAGATGGCCTACTAACGCTGCGTGATGGCAAAGTGGTCGCGCTGGAAAGTTGGGAGATCGCAGAAGGGCGCGTTGATGCCGCTCAGGTGATCGATCTGCGCGGTAAACTCATCGTGCCGGGCTTTGTCGACACCCACATCCACTATCCGCAAACAGAGATGATTGGGGCCTTTGGCGAGCAGCTACTGGAGTGGCTGAACCAATACACTTTCCCGGTCGAGAGCCAATATCACTGCCCGGACCACGCTGCGCAGATGTCCGCCTTCTTCTTGCAGCAGCTCTTGGCGAATGGCACCACCAGTGCGCTGGTGTTTGGCACCGTCCACAAACAGTCCGTTGACGCCTTATTTAGCGCAGCGGAAAAGCTCGATATGCGATTGATCGCGGGCAAGGTGATGATGGATCGCAACGCGCCAGAGTATCTGACCGAAACCCCCGAAGAGAGTTATCAGCATACCCTGGAACTGATTGAGCGCTGGCACCAGCGTGGTCGGCTTAGTTATGCATTGACGCCGCGCTTTGCGCCAACGTCATCACCGGCGCTGCTGGAGAAGGTACGTCAGCTGCGTGAAGAGTTCCCTGATACCTGGCTGCACACACACCTCAGTGAGAACCAGCAGGAAATTGCCTGGGTGAACGAATTGTTCCCAGAGCACGACGGCTACCTTGATGTGTATCACCAGCATCAACTGACCGGTAAGCGCAGTGTGTTTGCGCATTGCCTGCATCTGGAAGATCGCGAATGGCAATGCCTGCACGATACCGATTCCTCCATCGCATTCTGCCCCACCTCCAATCTGTTCCTCGGCAGCGGGTTGTTCAACATCAAACGCTGCTGGCAGCAGGGTGTGCGCATGGGTATCGGAACCGATGTCGGCGCAGGTACCACTTTTAATATGCTGCAAACCCTGGGGGAGGCTTACAAAGTTGGGCAGTTGCAACAATACCGACTCAGTGCCTGTGAAGCCTTCTACCACGCCACACTGGGCGGGGCGCATGCGCTCGATTTAGATGACAAAATTGGTAACTTCAATCCCGGCAAAGAGGCCGATTTTGTGGTGCTCGATCCGGCGGTGTCACCGCTGCAAAAATTACGCAGTGCCAACAGTAAAGACATCTGGGAACGCCTGTTTGTCATGATGACGCTGGGCGATGACCGCAATATTGCCCAAACCTGGCTGAGTGGCAAACCCGTCTGGCAGCGGCATGGCGAGGAGATAACCGCATGATCCAGTTTCTGCTCAACAACCGCCTGATCACCGAGACGGCTTTAGACCCCAATCTCACGGTGCTCAATTACCTGCGCAATCAGCAGCAGCGGCGCGGCACGAAGGAAGGTTGCGCGTCAGGAGACTGTGGTGCCTGCACGGTAACGCTGGGTAAAGTGGTAGCGGGGCGCATGCAGTATCAAACGGTCAACAGCTGCCTGACACTGGTGAGCAGTTTACAAGGCAAACAGTTGATTACCGTAGAAGATCTCAAGCAGGGGCGTGAACTGCACAGTGTGCAGCAGGCCATGGTGGATTGCCACGGCTCGCAATGCGGTTATTGTACGCCGGGGTTTGTCATGTCCATGTTTACCTTGCAAAAAAACAGTCAAGGCTGGAATCCGCACCATGCCGAACAGGCGCTGGCGGGCAATCTGTGCCGCTGTACCGGCTATCGACCGATTATGGCAGCGGCGCAGCAGGCGTGTGAGCAGCCAGTAGCAGATGCATTTACAGCTGATGAAACCGCGCTGGTACAGCGGCTTCAGGCATTGAACAACACAGAAGTGCAAACCCTTGAAGCCAACGGCAGCCGCTGTTTTGTGCCAAAAACGCTGGCGCAGTTAGCCGCGCTGTATGAGCAGCATCCTGACGCGCGTTTGCTGGCGGGCGGCACTGATCTGACTTTGCAAATTACCCAGCAGTATCAACGTCTGCCATTGTTGATCGCCTTAGAGCAGGTGCAGGAATTAGCCGAGTGCAGCGAAGATGAGGACACGTTCCGGCTGGGAGCGGCCGCGCCGCTGCATCTCTGTTACCACTTCCTGACCGACAAAATCCCGGCTTTTAGCGCCACACTCGAGCGTTTTGCGTCACTGCAAATTCGCAATCAGGGCACGCTGGGCGGCAACATCGGTAATGCTTCACCGATTGGCGACTGTGCGCCGATGCTGCTGGCGTTGAATGCGCGTTTGGCCCTGCAGAAAGGAAAAGTGATGCGTGAGGTGCCACTCGACCAGTTCTTCATCGGCTATCGGCAAACGGTGCTGCAGGCGGGGGAGTTTATTCACTCCATCATCATTCCAAAAGTGACGGTGTCACATGACTTTAGCGCATGGAAGGTGGCTAAACGACTGGATGATGATATCTCTGCGGTGTTTGTCGCCATCAACATTCAGGTGGAAGACGGCGTGGTACAGCAAGCACGACTGGGCTTTGGTGGCATGGCCGCCACCCCAAAACGTGCTCTGGCTGCTGAAGACGCGTTGAATGGGATGCCATTAAATCAAGCCAGTATCGAAAAAGCCTGCGCTGCACTCAGTCAGGATTTTCAGCCCTTGAGCGATTTTCGCGCCAGCGCAGACTATCGCTTGCAGGTGGCGCGCAATCTCTTGCGCCGCTATTACGCCC
Source organism: Pantoea vagans (assembly GCF_001506165.1). Lineage (NCBI taxonomy): Bacteria > Pseudomonadati > Pseudomonadota > Gammaproteobacteria > Enterobacterales > Erwiniaceae > Pantoea > Pantoea vagans. Next base: position 1,895,829 of record NZ_CP011427.1, read on the forward strand.
AGATCACGGGCGAACTGACTATCACGGAGGTGGCGCGTTATGTCTCATAACCGACCCGAGCTGACCGAAACGCTGCTGAAAAGCCAGTTCGCTACTGAGATGAAAACCGGTGTCGGACGCAGTCAAAAGCATGAAAGTGCCGACAAACATGTCACCGGCGAAGCTTGTTACATCGATGACAAACCCGACTTGCCGGGCTTACTGCATCTTTGCCCGCGCTTGAGTGAACATGCACATGCCCGCATCACACATATCGATGTGCAGCCCTGCTATGCGATCCCCGGCGTGGTCAGCGTGCTGACGTGGCGCGATGTGCCCGGACTGAACGATGTCGGTCCGCTTGAACCAGGCGATCCGTTGCTGGCGCAAGATAGCGTCGAATATCTGGGACAAATCGTGATTGCGGTGGCAGCAGACTCCCCGGAAGCGGCGCGTGCGGGCGCAGCGGCGGCAATTATTGAATATCAGCCTCTGCCCGCCATTCTTGATGTGCGTGAAGCGCTGGAGAAACAGCACTTCGTACAACAGCCGCATATTCACCAGCGTGGTGATGTGGATTCCGCGCTGGCGCGTGCGCCACATCGTATTCAGGGCGAGTTTCACATAGGTGGTCAGGAGCATTTTTATCTGGAAACCCAGGTTGCGCTGGTGATCCCCGGCGAGGATGACACGCTGCAGGTTTACTCCTCGACGCAAAACCCCACGGAAGTGCAAAAGCTGGTGGCTGAAGTGATGAATATCACCATGAACAAAGTCACCATTGATATGCGCCGAATGGGTGGGGGCTTTGGGGGGAAAGAAACGCAAGCGGCCGGCGTGGCGTGCTTATGTGCCATTGCAGCCCGGCAGTTGCGTCGGCCAGTGAAAATGCGCCTCGCACGCCGGGATGATATGCGCATCACCGGTAAGCGCCATCCTTTCTATGTGCGTTACGATGTCGGCTTTGACGATCAGGGCATTTTTTGCGGTGTCAAAATCGATCTGGCAGGCAATTGCGGCTATTCGCTCGATCTTAGCGGATCGATTGTCGATCGTGCGATGTTCCACGCAGATAACGCCTATTACCTTGGCGATGCACTGATCACCGGTTATCGCTGTCGTACCCATACCGCCTCCAATACTGCCTATCGCGGTTTCGGTGGGCCACAGGGGATGGTGGCCATTGAGCAGATCATGGATCACATCGCCCGCGAACGTGGGCTTGACCCGCTCGAACTGCGCAAACGCAACTACTACGGCAAACACGACCGCAATGTTACCCATTATTATCAGCAGGTTGAAGATAACCTGCTGCAAGAGATGACTGCGCAGTTGGAAACCAGCAGTGAGTATGCGCAACGACGCGCTGAGATCACCGCCTTTAACGCCAGCCAACGCTTTATGAAACGAGGCCTGGCTCTGACGCCGGTCAAGTTTGGGATTTCCTTTACCTCCAGCTTTCTCAACCAGGCGGGAGCGCTCATCCTGATCTATACCGATGGCACGGTGCAACTGAACCATGGCGGGACGGAGATGGGTCAGGGCTTGAATACTAAGGTGGCGCAGATTGTGGCAGAGGTGCTGCAAATTGATATCAGCCAGATTCAGGTCACGGCAACCGATACCGGTAAAGTCCCCAATACTTCACCGACCGCTGCTTCCAGCGGGGCCGATCTCAACGGTAAAGCAGCGCAGAATGCCGCACAGATATTACGCGATCGCTTAACCGAGATGCTGTGTCGCTTACACCAGTGTTCAGCTGATGACGTTCACTTTAGCAATGGCATTGTGCGTGTGCCGGGACAGCACTTTACCTTTGCGCAGGTGGCACAGCAGGGTTGGCTGAATCAGGTGCCGTTATCGGCCACCGGTTTCTACAAAGTGCCCGGCATTCACTACGATCGTCAGGCCGGGCGCGGCAAACCTTTCTATTACTATGCCTACGGCGCGGCGTGCTGCGAAGTGCTGGTGGACACGCTTACCGGCGAGTATCGGCTGCTTCGTGCGGATATTCTGCATGATGTGGGCGCTTCTCTGAACCCCGCGCTGGATATCGGGCAAGTGGAGGGCGGCTTTGTGCAGGGCATGGGTTGGTTAACCTGCGAAGAGTTGGTATGGAACGACCAAGGAAAATTACTCACCGATGGCCCCGCGAGTTACAAGATTCCGGCGATCAGCGATGTGCCACAGGATCTGCGCGTAACGCTGGTAGAGAACCGCAAAAATCCACAGGACACGGTTTTCCACTCGAAAGCCGTTGGGGAACCACCGTTTATGTTGGGCATCGCGGTATGGTGCGCATTGCAGGATGCGGTTGCCAGCGTGGATAACTATCGGCGTCATCCACAGCTGGATGCGCCAGCCACACCGGAGCGGGTTTTCTGGGGTGTACAGCGCCTCTCGGGAGCGAGTGATGATTTACCATGACTGGATCGCCGTATTGCACGCGCTGCGAGAGCAGCGTGAAAGCTGCGTATTAATCACCGTGCTGAGCCAGCGGGGTTCCGTGCCGCGTGACAGTGGCTGCAAGATGGTGGTCAGTGCCAGCGACACTTTTCTCACCATTGGTGGCGGCCATCTGGAATACCAGTGTATTGCGCTGGCGCGAGAGATGCTGCAGCAACGTAGCCTGCAACCGCGCACCGAAGAGTTCGCACTGGCGGCGCGTCTCGGTCAGTGCTGTGGCGGTCATGCCACGCTGCTGTTTGAGCCGCTAATGCAACAGCAGCCTGAGATTCAGGTTTATGGTGCGGGGCATGTGGGGCAAGCGCTGGTCAATCTGTTGGCCACCTTACCCTGCAAAATCACCTGGATTGATAGCCGTGCCGCACTGTTTCGGGCGGTTCCGCCAGGTGTCACGGTGTGTCAGGTTGAAGACCCGATCGACTGCGTTATAGAGGCTGCGCCTGACAGCTATTTCATTGTGATGACACACGACCATCCGCTGGATTTTGCGCTGAGTGAAGCGATATTACGTCGCGGGGATTTTCGCTATCTCGGGGTGATTGGCTCTGCCACCAAGGCACAACGTTTTCGCTATCGCCTGTCGGGCAAGGGCATTGCCGCTGACGCGCTGGAAAGATTGCGCTGTCCGTTAGGTCTACCGGACGTGAAAGGAAAATTGCCGGCTGAGATCGCAGTAGCGGTAGCTGGCGAGATCATTAGTGTGTATCAGCGCCAGCAAGGCGGTTGTTGAGCGGCGTTGAAGCTGCCAGGATAGAAACATCCCGCCGCACAGGTTGCGGCGTTGCTGATTATCAGGAGCGATAATGACTTCACGAGCAAATCCGTTTTTCACCGCCAGTACGTTACCGTATCAAACCCCGCCATTTGACCTCATCCAGGAGGAGGATTTTTTACCTGCGCTGGAAGCGGGCATTGAAGAAAAGCGTCAGGAAGTCGCGGCGATTGCCAACCACCCTGAGCCTGCCACCTTCGCCAATACCTACGAAGCGCTGGAGCGCTGCGGACAACTGTTGAATCGCGTTGAAAAGGTGTTCGGTGCTATGACCTCCGCCAATACCAGCGATCGCCTGCAGGAGATTGACGAGTTAATCACGCCAAAGCTCACTGCGCTTAGCGATGAAATTCATCTCAACAGTCAGCTGTTCGCTCGTCTCGACAGCGTCTATCAGCATCGTGGATCAGCGTGCCCAGATGCCGAGTCGATGCGCTTAGTGGAGGTCACCTGGCAGCAGTTCCAACTCGCCGGTGCCAGCCTGAGTGATGCAGATAAACAGCAGCTGCGTGCCTGTAATCAAGAGTTGGCTACGCTGAGTACGCGCTTTGGCAACAAACTGCTGGCGGCCACCAAAGCGGGTGCCTATACCGTCAGCAGCCCCGTGGCGTTGGCAGGATTGACTGAAGAAGAACTGGCGCACGCCAAAGCCGCTGCCGAAGCGCGCGGCTTAGCCGGCGAGTGGCTCATTCCGTTGCAAAACACCACGCAACAACCGGCATTGCAGTCACTTGAAGTCCGTGCCACGCGTGAGGCGCTGTTTACTCAAGCACTGACGCGAAGCGAACAGGGCGATGATAACGATACGCGCGCCATTGTCTTGCGCATGGCGCAGCTACGTGCGGAACAAGCGAAACTGTTGGGCTTCAACACCTATGCTGAGTGGAGCATGCAGGATCAGATGGCGAAGACGCCTGATGCGGCGTTTGATTTTATGTGCAACATCGTCCCAGCAGCCCGGGCGCGTGCCGAGCGTGAAGCGGCAGACATCCAGCAACTGATTGAGCAGCAGCACCACAGTTTCCCGCTGCGTGCGTGGGACTGGAATTTCTACGCTGAGCAAGTACGTAAAGCGAAGTATGCGCTGGATGAGAGCCAAATCCGCCCTTACTTTGAACTCAACAGCGTGCTGGAGAAAGGCGTGTTCTGGTCGGCGAGCCAACTGTTTGGTATCCGATTTGAGCAGCGTCACGACTTGCCGGTTTATCATCCTGACGTCAACGTATACGAAATCTTTGATGCGGACGATGCTCCGCTAGCGCTGTTCTACACCGATCTGTTTAAGCGTGACAATAAAAGCGGTGGTGCCTGGATGAGCAATTTTGTCGACCAGACCACGCTGCTCGGCACTCAACCGGTGATCTATAACGTCTGTAATTACACCAAACCGCAGGCAGGGCAACCCGCACTCATCAACTGGGATGAGGTGATCACCCTGTTCCATGAATTTGGTCACGCTTTGCACGGTTTGTTCGCAACGCAGCGCTACCCGAGCCTCTCTGGTACCAATACGCCGCGTGATTTTGTCGAGTTTCCTTCGCAGATTAACGAGCACTGGGCCAGCCATGAAGCGGTCTTTGCCAACTATGCGCGTCATTATCAGAGCGGTGAAGCGATGCCTGCCGAACTGCGCGAAAAGATGGTCAAGGCCTCTAAATTCAATAAAGGCTATGACATGACGGAGTTGCTGGCCGCCGCGCTGCTTGATCTGCAGTGGCATTCACTGACGACCCATGATAATCCGCAGGATGTCAGCCACTTCGAGCTTCAGGCGTTGGCTGCAGAAAACATCGCGTTGGCAGCGGTGCCGCCGCGCTATCGCTCCAGCTATTTCCGTCATATCTGGGGAGGCGGCTACGCCGCCGGCTATTACGCCTATATCTGGACGCAGATGCTGGCCGATGATGGCTATCAGGCGTTTGAGGAGCGAGGAGGCTTAACCCGCGAAAATGGCCAACAGTTCCGGGAACACATTCTGTCACGTGGAAACAGCAGCGATCTGCAGCATTTATGGCTGGCATGGCGCGGTAAAGCACCGGAGATTGGCCCGATGCTGAAAAATCGCGGCTTAGAGTAGGGGCGACCTTCAGGCCGCCCGATCGCGCTTAACCCAGCGGTCCACCTTCAATGGTGTCACACATACCGGCCAGCACCCGCTCGCCGGTTTCATTTTTCAGGTCTGCATACCACGCGGCAGTAACTTCCGCATCTTTCGCATGCGTGACATCGCAACGCTTGCGCGCCTTTAACACCAGATCTTTGGTGCGTTCTACGCGACGCGCTTCGTAGCGCAGGAGCGCATCCTCAATGCCCAACGAGTGCGAGGCCAGCGTCTGTGCCAGCACCACCGCATCTTCCATCGCAGCACAACCGCCCTGGCCGATGTCAGGTGTGGTGCTGTGCGCCGCATCGCCCAGCAGCGCCACACGGCCTTTAACAAAACGGCTAAAGGGTTCGATATCGTGAATTTCCACGCGGTTAGTGGTGTCTGGATTGATGTTGTCTATCAGGCGTTGCACCGGTTCGGCCCAGCCCTGGAAGTAACCGCGCAGATCGTTTTTGAGTGTCGAACGATCTTCTGGCAGGCCTTTAGGCAAGGGCACATCAAAGAAGAAGTAGAAGCGGTTATCGCTGACCGGCATCAGAGAAACACGTTTACCTTCGCCCACAAAGGTCGTCCATTGGTCGGCCGGGGCGATGCTTTCATCGATGGTCACCAAGCCGTTCCAGTTAACATAGCCAGCATAGCGGCGCTCAACGCTTTCACCCAATACATAGTGGCGGATCACTGAATGCGTGCCATCGGCAGCGATCAGGAAGTCGCCACTGGTTTGCGTGCCATCATCAAACCAAGCGGTAACACCGGTATCGGTTTGCTCGACTTGTGTGACGCGTTTGCCAAATTGAATGCGCGAACGGCCATAGGTATCAATCAGCATCGCCTGCAGCTCAGCGCGTGCCACCGGGTAAGGGTATTCACCCACCTGTTGCACCAGTGGCGTCATACTGAAGCGGGTCAGGGTGTTACCGCTGTGTCCATCGTTGTAGGCCATGAATGCCATGTTGCCGCCTAGTGCGCGCAACGGCTCTTTCATACCCAGTGCATTCAGGCACTTTACGCCATTTGGCCAGATTGAGATGGCGGCACCGACAGGTTTCATCTCTTTAACTGCTTCAAATACCGCCGTCTCAAATCCCGCTTTCTCCAGCGCTATCGTCGCGCTCATGCCACCGATACCCGCTCCAATTACAATCGCTTTCATCACCGTCTCCTTTGTCTACAGGTAAATCCGTGCAACTTTTGTACCAACGAATGCGTTTGGAGTTATATGGATTAACTCAATGATAAATATGCTTTAATGCAAACGACGTTCAGTTGAGTGCGCACTGTAATGGAGCAATGTCATGCACCTAAAAAGCGCTTTCCGCGACTTTGTCTGAATCGAAAGTTTCACCATGGTATTTGTTCGGGGAGGCGTCATACTCTTTAGATCGTTTCGATGAGGAGTTCACCATGAAGTGGATAATGGCCTTTACCTTATTTTTGAGCGTCAGCGCCCTGGCACAAAGCCAGTGGCAGCCCGAACGTAAAGCACCGGTGGCACAACTGACGCCCGTAGCAGCGAAATGTGATCTCTCTGCGTGTCAACAGAACTGTTACGTGCAGCAATCACAGTGCAAAAACGATAACGGCGGCGGTTGTGGCTCGCTGGCACAAATTTGCGTACAAAACTGTTCAAATCAGTGCAAGTGATTGAAATAAATCTGTCATAACAGGGTGCTAGCGTATTTCCCCGGCAAGGTAATGTTCTGATAACAGGGGAAAATAATGAAAACCCGCTACACACTGATTGCAACGGTTTTACTGCTGGCTCAGCAGGCACACGCGACGACACTGCCACAAGTCGCCGCACTGGCAGCGCAGACATCTACCGGTGCGACACCGGGTTACACCCAGCTTGAGCAGCAGTCGCTGCAGGCGGAGCGCAAATATCTGCAAGGTGACAGCGCCACGCTCAAACGTGATTTGCTGGAAAAAGCCAAGCAAACCAGCACGCAAGCCGATAAAGCCTGGCTGAAAAGCAGTGGCTATGATTTCAATGCTAAGCAGAACCAGCAGGCTGGCATCGCACTGCTGTCGGGATTTAGCACCTTGCCAGCCAGCGTACTGGACGCCAGTCGCGCCACCGTGACCAGCATCAACCTCAACGCCACACAGAATGTGCGTCACCAGGCGTTGCAGGATGCTGAAGCCATCAGCAGCCTCTATTTCCTGTCTGATGCCATGGGGCCACGCCTCGGCAAAGCATTCCTGGCAGCCTATGATAAAGGCGAAATCGGCAAAGCCGCTGCGCTGATCAAAGCCAGTGAAGTCAGCACCAGCGCCGCCAAAAAACATTTTAATTATCCTCGTCCCTTCTTACACGAAGGCAACACTATCCATTTGGTACCCGATGACGTCGTGGTGAAAGACAATGTGCGCTATACCGCTGACGGCGGATCCTTCCCCAGCGGCCATACCAACACCGGCTATACCGATGCCTTATTAATGGCCGAAATGGTGCCAGAACGTTTTGAAGCGCTGGTGACACGTGGTGCACGCTATGGTTATTCGCGTCTGGTATTGGGTGTGCATTACCCACTGGATGTGATGGGTTCACGTATGGTGGCAGAGCGCAACGTGGCCACTTACCTCAACGATGCCCGTTACCAGGTACTGTTCAAAGAAGCGCGTGACCAATTGCGCACCGCACTGGAGAAAGAGTGTGGCACCTCGCTGGCTGAATGTGCTCGCACAGCGGGTAAAGATGATCCGTATCGTTCGCCAGACATGAAGACGTTCTATCGCTTCACCATGAGCTATAACCTGCCAAAAGCGGATGTGAAAAACACGCCGGTACAGGTTCCGCAAGGTGCGGAGATTTTGCTGAAAACCGCCATGCCGCATCTGTCTGATGCTCAGATCCGCAACCTGATGGTGAAAACGGCGCTGCCAAACGGTTATCCGTTGTCGGGCAATACTGAGCAATCCTTCTGGCAGCGTGTGGACCTCACCGCAGCCTACGCGATGGCGAAATAATGCTTACAGGGCGTGCCTGGCGCGCCCTGAGTCTATTCTTTGATACGGCGATCGATGGTGAAAGGTGTTGATGTGGCGTGTGCGATGATGTCCGCCGCAGAGGGATGATCGGGGTTGAATAGGGCGTTATCTTCTCCGGTTAAAATACTCGGCACGGTCATCAGCAGCGGATAGCCACTTTCCAGATTGAGAAAGGCCGCGCCGATGGCTTGTGTCGCTTCCTGTTGCTGATACTTCTCCCAGCCTCGCGGCAGTTTGCTGCTATCCAGCGCAATGATTTCACTCTCTGGGATCGTCAGGGTGAAGATCACAAATCGATTCTGTTCCAGCAGTGTTTTGCCTGCATGCACCACCGTTTCCAGCAATGCTAACGCTCTGGAACTGCTGAGGTAGACCGCTTTGGTACCCGGTGGATTCCAGCGGCCGCCCCATTTTTCCGCGCCATAACCGTTAAATGCCTGGCTTACATATTCTTCTTTCACTAAACGATAAAACATACTTGTTGATTCAGCCGGTTCCTTCCGTTGTGGCATTACACAATCACTCCATGTTCCAGGCGACCCGTCAAGGTGAGTATGGCGTCGCAACCTGCTGGCGTGCTCAGCATTTCCATGGGTTGCGCCCCATCCAGCGCCAGTGCGGGTTGATACATCCACTGCATCGCCACTTCGGGATCGCCGCCAAACAGGTGAATGACGGCATCCAATACTTCAAATACCTGATAGATGCGCGCGCCCTGGTCAACGGAAAGTTGGCTGCCGGATTTCTCACGCCGACGATAGGTATTACGATCAATAGACACCATTTGTGCCACATCAATCGGTGTCGCTTTAAGAATTGTTGCGGCGCGCACCACAATACCGACATCAATTCCTTCGGTAATGAGCTTATGTGCCTGCAATCGGTTTCGGGGAAGCCCCATTTGATCCATAAATGACGGGTCAGCATGGGGGATCAGCGAAGGGTCAAACACACGCGCGCCACGAGTATGATTGAGTGCAGATGTCATAGACATGTAACCTCCTGACGATGTTCACTTGAACATTGTAATGCATCAAGTGTACATCAGTTCGCGTGACTTGTCATTTTTTGAGCAGCCTGAAGTCAATCAACAATGAAAAGTTTGGCACCCTGGCGAGTAGAAGATTGATGCGCCTCGGCGTTATCCGCCACCTGATAGCTGACACCTGGCGTCAGGGTGAAGGTGCGACCATCTTCCAGTTCTGTCACCATTTCACCTTCCAGGCACAGCAGAATGTGGCCTTTGCTGCACCAGTGGTCAGCAACATACCCGGCGGAATACTCGACCATGCGCACGCGAATGTCGCCAAAGCGTTGTGTGCGCCACAGGGCATAGCCTACGTCGCCGGGGTGGGTTTCGGTTTCGATGGCGCTCCAGTCGGTAATACCAAACGGCAGTTGATTGATTTGCACGGGATATCCTTATTGCGTTGACGAAACAGCCACTATTACCACTCGGCTGAAAATAAACCAGTAAAATCAGCCAACTTCGCGCCACATTTCGCTCATCGCCAGTTCGAGCTTTTTAAATATCCGATACCGAGCATCGTGAAAGGCAAAACGTTCAGATCTGGGCAATAGTTCGCCGGGCGTAATCTGTACCGCTTGTTTTACCGCAGCGGCCAGATTGGGCCAAACGCCGACACCCACACCAGCGCAGAGTGCGGCGCCTAAAGCACCGGTTTCTTTGCACTCGGCTACACGAATGGGAATACCCAGCACATCGGCAAACATCTGTGGCCAGATGCAACTGCGTGCCGCACCGCCCGAGAGCGTCGCGTGGGTGAAAGGAATGCCTGCTGCCCGTAAGCGGTCGATGTGCGCCCGATGCGCAAACGTCACGCCTTCAAACAGCGCAAACAGCATATCTGCGCGGGTGTGCCAGCCGCCCAGACCGTAAAAACCGGCTTTGGCAGGTTCAGATTTGCGACCAGAGTAGAGGTAGGGGTGATAGAGCGGCAGCTGCGCATTCAGCTCGACATGCGCGACCGTGTCACTGCTGCGGGCCGCGCCTTGACCGCTGCGGCCATCGTCGAATTCACGTAGAAACCAGTCCAGATTGGCGGCCGAGGTGGCGCTGGCCTCAATGGCCATAAAGCGGTCTTTTTCGATGATCGAATTCATAAACACCGGGCGCAGATAATCAGGTTTATCGACCACCACCTGATTGATGCTCCAGGTGCCCGCCACTATCGAGGCGTCACCGGTTCGCACCACGCCTGAACCAATGGCGCTGGCTACCACATCAAAAATACCCGCCACCACCGGAATACCCGCCGGTAACCCGGTCAGTTGCGATGCGCGATCGGTGACGTGGCCGATCACATCACAAGATTCACACAGCGGTGGCAGCAGGGCGAGAGCCTCTTCAATTCCGTACAACGCCATCAGTTGCGGGCTGTAATCGCGTTGCCGGTAGTCAATCAGCCCGGCGCCTGCGGCATCGGAGTAATCTGCGCTGATGGTGCCACTGAGAAAATGCGCAATCACATCTTTGGCGCAAAGCACATGGCCGAGTTGCGCCCAACGATCTGGCTGGTGGTGTTTGATCCAACTGATCAACACCGGTGTGGCTGCGGGCCACGGTTTTTGCAGCGATAGCTGATAGATCGCTTTATCTGCGCCACTGGCTTCCAGCGCCTGCACGGTTTCCATGGCGCGATGATCAATCGATTGAATACCAAACAGCGGCTGTTGCTGTTTATCCAACGCATACAACCCATTACCATGCCCTGCGGCACCCACCGCAATGACTTCTCGCGCATCAGTTCCGGCCTGTTGCAGGCAGCGGCTCACCGCCTGGCTCACGCCGTGCCAGATATCAACCACCGGACGCTCAGCGTAACCCTCCTGTGGTTGATGGGTTTCACCGGCGCACTCTGCCACTGACAGCACACGACCACTAAGATCAAACAGTACCGCTTTGATCATGGTGTTACCGGCATCTATGCCAAGAATTTGACTCATTTCCGACTCCGTTTTTCTGGCGAAGACGGCGCACCGCTTAAGCGCCGGTGCAGGTAAGGCTTAACCCTGCTGATAGATTTCCAGTGCATCCGGGCCGCTGGCACCCTGATGGATGATGGCCATGAGCGCTTTCACCACGCGCGACGGATTATCGTGCTGATAGACGTTGCGGCCATACACCATACCGCTGGCCCCTTGCGCCATCAGCGCGGCACTTTTTGCCAGTACGCCACCCAGTTCGCCTTTGCCGCCACCGCGCACCAGCGTAGGGCAACGCGCGGCTTCCACCACACGATGAAAGTCGTCGATATTTTCGGTGGGATCGGCTTTGATGATGTCCGCCCCCAGTTCACGCGCCAGGCGCACCAGTGGTACAATTTTCTCGACATCACCCAGCGAACCATAGGCAGCACCTTGCCCGGCCGGTGCCATCACTAAAGGTTCAATCATCAGCGGCATGGCATAGCGATCGCACGCCTGACGTAATCGTCCAATGTTCTCGACACACATGCGGAAAATACCGGGTTCGTCTGGAATCAAATAGAGATTGACCACCACCGCGGCGGCATCCATCTGCAGAGCAGCAAGAATGGGCTCATCAGGATTGTGCAACACGGCCCACATCTCCCGATGACGCGCGGCGTTATAGGCATTACCGACATCGGTACGCATCACCAACGCCGGTTTGCGTCCGGCAACGCGCTGTAACAGATCGGCCTGGCCATAGTTCACCTGAATTGCATCGGGTTGTGCGGCGATCAGGTTTTCCATCACGCCCTCAATATTTTCCAGGCCAATCAGGAAATCGGGCTCGTTGGCGATGCCGTGGTCGATCGCCACGTCAAGGCATTTACCGTGCTGAAAACAGGCGGTTCATGCGGACTTTATTGGTTACTAACATGTCGTGTTTCCTCCTGAAAAATCGTGGGATTAAGGTGAGTCAGGCCGTGCCATTGCGCCAGACGGGCGCAACTCTGATCCAGATGCTGCCTGCGGTGGCTGTCACTCCAACCCAGCGTGCTGGCTAAAAGGTGTGATATCTCTTCCACCAGCGGCAAGGTCAGTTCGCCGCAGATGGCCAAGGATGTGCGTCGCACCAGCAGATCTTCCAACTGTTGTACCTGCTCGTGCTCAATCAGATAACGCAGTTCCAATGCGCTGTACTCGCTATGATGTTGCAGCGGTTGTTCGCCTTGTTGCTGAATCCGTTGCAGAATGGGCAGAGCGCGACTGCCGTAGCGCTTCGCCAGTAATGACACGCGAGGCAGCGGCAGATCATATTGTTGCGCCAGTTGCGTCAGCCAGCGCGTTTGCCCGGAAGGTGCCGGAAAGTCACGGCCGCCACCGATAGGCATATCGCCGCTCGATTGACGCCGTTTTTCACCCACCAATCGCAATACCCGGTCTGCTGCCTCCTCACCAAACTGTCGGAATGTGGTCCATTTCCCGCCCACCAGACACAGCACGCTGTACGCATGCGCCGCATCTGGCGGCAACAGCACCAATGAGTGATTACGGGATATCTGCCCGTTCACTTTTGCATCGCTGGCGGGCAGGGGGCGGACACCACAGAAGGTGTAGAGGATGGACGATTCTGGTACCACCACATTGGGGAAGACGAAGCGTAGCGATTCGAGGATGTAGGCTTTCTCATCCTCTTCACACACCACGCTATCGGGGTCGTCAACACGGATGTCGGTAGAACCTAACAGCACTTTGCCGAACCACGGGAACATAATGCACACCCGACCTTCCTGGTTTTCGAAATAGACCATCTCGCCGTCGAGCATGTGCCGCAATTCGGGATGGTCGATAATCAGGTGCGAACCCTTGGTGCCGCCAATTAATCTCGCCGTGGTTTCCGTGGGGACCAATCGCTGATTAAGCTGATCAATCCACGCACCGCCAGCATTCACCAGCACATGGGGTTGCAGCGTAAAACGCTCGCCGCTGAATGCATCCTGAAGCGTGACGGATTCGCCATTGGTGCTGACTAACTGAAGATAGTTCAGCGCCAGCGCGTCGGGGCAGGCGCGTTCGGCATCCTCTATCAATTCATAGCCTAAGCGTTCGGGGGCACTGATCCACGCATCATAGTAGCTGGCGCTGTACTTCACCCACGGGGCAAAACCGGGCCAGCGGTCCCGCGTTGCGGCTTCTGCGCGTACCTGATGTTTAGGCATCGAACCATATTGTCGCGTGTAGATATCGTAAAGACTCAGGCCCGTTTTGATCAGCAAAGCCCCCCGTCGGGTAGGTTTATCACTGAGTCGAAGAAAGCGACGAGTGGCATTGATTAGCCCCCCACCGAGATTGTCGATTGGCACCGTGGTGCGCAGCGGGAAAACGTAATGTGAGGCGTTTTTCAGTAGCCGGTCACGCTCGGTCACGGACTCTTTTACCAGGGTAAATTCACCGGTTTCCAGATAACGTAATCCGCCGTGAATCATGCGCGATAGCGCGCCGCTGGCGGCCTGACACCAGTCGCCTTTCTCCACCAAAATTACCGGAATGCCCTGTAGCGCCAGTTCACGAAAGGTGCTGATACCATTAATCCCCCCGCCGACAATTAACACGGGGGCCGTAGTGCGCTGTCGCAGCGCGTTAAGTCGTTGTTCGCGTGTTGCGTTATTCTCCATGGGTTGCTCCCCGGCTCATGGCCATCTTCATAAGCGCAGATAGATAAATCGTTGACGCAAAAAGAGGTGAGGGTTAATGGAAGCTGCAATTGTTGTGATTACACTCACAAAGAGAGCTTTATCGAAGGTTCAGGCTAAGCGCTTTCAGTTGGGCTGAATTTCGTTTCGTGGCAAAATAGTGACTTAACTAAAATATAAGGGATTATCATGCAATTACCAAAAACACTCAGTATTTTGGCTCTCATAATGAGCAGTAACTCTTTCGCACAAACCCCCGCGCCGGACACGATTATCAAACCCCTGATGCAGCAATACCAGATTCCCGGCATGGCTGTGGCCATTCTGCATAACGGTAAAACGGAATTTTATAATTACGGTGTGGCATCTAAAGAGACTCAACAACCGATCACGCAACAGACGCTGTTTGAGATTGGTTCGTTGAGCAAAACCTTTACCGCAACGTTGGCCAGCTACGCCGCGCAGCAGAAAAAACTGCAATTCAGCGATAAAGCCAGCACATGGTTGCCTGAACTCAAAGGCAGTGCTTTCGATCGGGTATCACTGCTGAATCTCGCCACCCACACCTCCGGCACACCTTTGTTCGTGCCGGATGCGGTCACCAATCAGCAGCAGTTAATGGACTGGTACAAACACTGGCAGCCTGATGCAAAGCCCGGCACTGTGCGCGTCTATTCCAATCTTGGCATTGGTATGTTGGGCATGATTGCTGCGAAAAGTTTGCAACAGCCTTTTATCAGCGCAATGGAAAAGCAGCTTTTACCGGCCATGGGCATGCACCACAGCTATGTGCAGGTGCCGGCGTCAGCAATGGGGCAGTATGCGCAGGGGTATAACAAGCAGGATAAACCGGTACGTGTTACACCGGGTCCGTTGGATGCAGAGTCTTATGGACTCAAATCGACCTCATCAGATTTGATTCGCTGGTTGTCGATCCAATTGGATGAGCAAAAAGTCGCACCTGACTGGCAGCAAGCCATTGCTCGCACGCATCAGGGTTACTACCAAACCGATGCATTTACGCAAGCAATGATGTGGGAGTATTACCCGCTGCCCGTCACCGCGCAGCAACTGGTTGAGGGCAATAGCGGGCAACGCATTATGAAAGGGATGTCTGCGACACTGATTTCGCCACCGCAGCCTGCGCCACAACAGGCATGGTTCAACAAGACCGGTTCCACTAACGGTTTCTCGACTTACGCCGTGTTTATCCCATCGCAAAAAATCGCGGTGATCATGCTGGCGAACAAATGGTTCCCGAATGACGATCGCGTGATCGCAGCGGATAAAATCATTAAGCAGCTGAATAAGTAGCTGTTAACTCAGGGCGCTTTATTGATGATGTGCGTCCTGTTCATTATTTGCGCGCATCCAGCGCCAGCTTTACCGCCATTCCCGCCAGCACTGTGCCCATGAGCCAACGTTGCAGACGCTGCCAACTGGGACGAGCCAGCAAAAAGGTTGAAACCTGGCCTGCGGTGGTGATGAAAATCGCGTTAACCGTCAGGCTAATCACAATTTGTGTGACACCCAGCACCAGCGATTGCATTAACACGCTGCCGTGATCCGGGGTAATGAACTGTGGCAGGAGAGATAAAAACATCATGGCGATTTTGGGATTCGCAAGATTCGTGAGAAATCCCATGGTGAAAAGTTTACGGTGGTTATCGGCCGGCAGGTCGCGCACCGCAAACGGGGATCGGCCACCCGGTTTCAATGCCTGCCACGCGAGATAAAGCAGATAGAGCGCACCGCTAAAGCGCAGCGCGTCGTAGGCCCACGGCACCGCCAGCAACCAAGCGGTGATCCCCAGTGCCGCGCACAGCATGTAAAACACAAAACCTAACGCCACGCCGCCTAACGAGATATATCCAGCACGCTTGCCCTGGCACAGCGAGCGGGAAACCAGATAAATCATGTTTGGGCCGGGGGTCAACACTAATCCTAATGCCACCAAAGCAAAGGCTAACCAACTGGATAATTCAGGCATGCGTCACTCCTTGCGTTCATCATCAGCGATTATGACGCGAATGTTTTGGTGCAGGCAACGCACATTTAGGACTGACAGCAGGAATAAGCTGAGTTAACGTAAATCTGCATTTTTTATTTAATAGGGAGATGAATATGACGGTTCCTGTTGTTGCATTGCTAACCGCAAAACCAGGCTGTGAAGATAAAGCTGAGCAATTATTCCGTGGCGTGATTGAAGAGACGTTACAGGAAGAGGGATGTATCACCTACCAGCTGAATATTGACAGCAAAAACACACGCCGCTTTGTCTGGACAGAGGAGTGGGCGAGCCAGGAATTACTGGATAAGCATCTCAATGCCCCCCATATTGTTAAGTTGTTTGCCGATCTGGAACCATTGCTGGAGCAGGCAGAAGTGGTGGCATTGAAAAAAGTGGCGGGTGGTAATGCCTGATACAGAATAAGCAGATTTCGGTCTGCTTTTTTATTTTTCTGAATGTAGCGAGTCTGACATGGGATGTTTTGGTTCGGTAAGCAGAGCAGAGAATTCACGCTGGAAAAATAGTTCACCTTTATTACCTGAATTTCACTTTCATGAAATTCACCGCGCCAGGATGCATGCAGACAGTGCGCCCACGATTATCCAGGCGCTGAAGCAATTCGATATGCAGCAGGATGTGATTGCACGCACCCTGATGGCGATTCGAAAATGGCCTGAGAAGCTCTTACCCGGCTTCACACCTCAGGATTTTAACCTGCATCGATTTACCTTACTCAATGAATCTGCAGAAGAAATCACCTTCGGGCTGGTCGGGCGCTTCTGGCGTCTGGATATGGGGCTGGAAGCGATTAACGATGCACAGGATTTTATACGGCATGACAACCCATTGCATGCGCGTTTAATCGTGCGCAATCAGGTCTTTCAGCGATCGGTTGGCGAGTATGAGGTGATGACCGAAACCTTCATTTACTGCCCGACGCCACAGGTAAAGCGTCGCATGCTTCCCTACTGGCTGACCATCCGTCCGGCCAGCGGTTTGATTCGTTTGCGCATGCTTAAACTGGTTCAGCAGAATATTAACGGAGAGATGAAGTGAGAACGCAAAAACGTTGTATGGGTTATGTAGCGATTGTAGTGGATGATTATGATCGCGCTATTGAATATTACACGCAAAAATTAGGTTTTCATTTAATCGAAGATACGCCACAACCCGGCAAGCGTTGGGTGGTGGTGAATCCGAATCCGTAAAGTGACTGTAATCTGTTATTAGCACAGGCGTCTAATGAGCGTCAGCAAAGCTTTATTGGCAATCAGTGTGGCGGCCGTGTGTTTCTGTTTTTGCAGACTGACGACTTCTGGCGTGATTATCAGCAGATGAAAGCCAACGGGGTAACTTTCTGTGAGGAACCACGTGAAGAGGAATATGGCACCGTGGTGGTGTTTGAAGATATTTATGGTAACCGCTGGGATCTTTATCAGAACAAATAATGGGCCCGACGCTCTGTCGCTCAGTTTAGTGAACAATACCATGTATGCTGGTGCGCATAAATGCGCACTCTACGAAAATCGCAGCCATTTTTGCTGATGTGCGTAAATGCGCGCCCTTCGAAAAACCGCTTCCATTCTTGTAGGGGCGCCATTCATGACGACCGCCGTAAGTTGAACAGATAAGACCCTGAAACTGCGTATGGTCATCCTCAAAAATTCGTACGGTCGCCACGGGTCGTCGGATGAGAGATCACCAAAAACTCCACCGGGGATGCTGAATCATTACGCGCCTGATGTGGCGCGTCAGGAGGAATTTCAATCCCTTGCTGTGCCTGCAATCGGTGATATTCGCCCTGTAATTCCATCGTCAGCTCACCGCTCAATACAAAGAAAAACTGACGAGATACAGAGTGGTAATGACGCTGTTCGGCACTGCTTGCCGGCATTCTTTCATGGATCACCAGCATGTCCTGGCGCTCAAGCAGCGTCCAGCCATCACAATTGCCGCCCCAAATATAATGTGGTGCATTCTCTTTAGAAATCATGGTGTTTCCTTTTGGTGCTGAAAATTCATCAACGCCTTGTTTTAACATTAAGGGCAGAACAAGCAAACAGTTGCAGCACGGCATTTTAACTGCCAGTACCGCGGACAGGTTCCTGCAATTCGTTAGCAGAATAACTGTGATTCCGGTCATAAAACCAAGCGCAGGCGATTGGCGTAATTTTGTCCTTTTGTTATGAATGAAACTATATCATGTTTCAAACGAAACAAAGCGGAGCAAAAACATGAACACTATCTTTACCTCAGAACAACAACCCGAAGATTTCAAAACCAACGTGCGTCTGATGAAAAAGGTCCTCAGAGAGCAAATCGGTGATGTCGAGGGGCTATTTGAGCAAGTCAGAAGCAAAATTGTCAGTGAACTTCAGGCCGCGCGGGCTGAAGAGGCGCAAAACGGCACAGCATGGCCGCAGGTAACCGCACAAGATATTGCAGAAGGCCGAGTAAGCGATGAGGTGAAAAATCATATTCGCCGCCGCGGTTGTGTGGTGGTCAAACAGACCTTCAAACGCGATCAGGCGCTGGCCTGGGATGAATCCATGCTCAAGTACCTCGACGACAACGATTTTGACCAGGTTTACAAAGGGCCGGGCGATAACTTCTTCGGTAACCTGGATGCGTCACGCCCGGAAATCTATCCGATTTACTGGAGCGATGCACAGATGTCGGCACGTCAAAGCGATGCCATGGCCAAAACTCAGTCGTTCCTCAATCGGCTGTGGATCTTCGAATCAAATGGCACACGCTGGTTTGATCCTGATGTCAGCATCATCTATCCCGATCGTATCCGTCGTCGTTTACCGGGTACTACCTCAAAAGGGCTGGGCGCACATACTGATTCCGGCGCGCTGGAGCGTTGGTTGCTGCCTGCGTACCAACAGGTGTTTGGCAAGATCTTCAACAATCAGTTCGATCAATATGATCCATGGGATGCGGCTCACCGCACGCAAGTGAATGAGTACCAGGCGGGCACCACTACTAAGTGTTCGGTATTCCGTACCTTCCAGGGCTGGACTGCACTGTCAGACATGCAATTGGGTCAGGGCCTGCTTCACGTGGTGCCAGTTCCAGAAGCGATGGCGTATTTGCTACTGCGCCCGTTATTGAAAGATGTGCCTGAAGATGAACTCTGTGGCGTTGCACCAGGCAAAGTGTTACCGGTTTCTGAAAAATGGCATCCAGAGTTGATTCAGGGACTGTGCTCGATTCCGGCGATGGAGGCGGGCGATTCCGTCTGGTGGCACTGTGACGTCATCCATTCCGTAGCACCGGTAGAGGACCAGCAAGGTTGGGGCAATGTGATGTATATTCCGGCGGCCCCTCTGTGTGATAAAAATGCAGCCTACGCCAGCCAAGTCGCGCAGGCGCTGGCAACCGGGGTTTCACCCGGAGATTTCCCGAAAGAGGATTATGAAGCCAGCTGGCGCGATCGCTTCACACCTGAGGCATTAAATGCCAACGGACGCCGTAGTCTCGGTTTAGGCTGAGTTTCTGATAAGCTTGATAAAAATTAACGGACAGCAGGTTTTATGAACGCACGTCATCAGCACATTATCCAACTGGTCAGCGAGCGCGGCAGCGTGAGCGTCAATGAACTGGCGCAAACCACCGGCGTCTCGGAAGTTACCGTGCGTCAGGACTTGAACCTGCTAGAAAAGGGCGGTTTTCTGCGCCGCGTGCACGGTTCTGCCGTGGCGCCAGAAAGTGATGACGTGGGCGCACGTATGCAAACGCGTTTTGCCGTGAAAAAACGTCTTGCTGAGTACGCTGCATCGCTGGTGAATGCGGGAGACACCGTCTTTATTGAAGGTGGAAGCACCAATGCACTGTTGGCGCGTGAACTCAGCGATCGCAGCGATATCACCATTATTACCGTCAGCCATTATATCGCCGGTTTACTGCGGGAAAAGGGCGGCGATGTGATCATCCTGGGCGGTCTGTTTCAGAAAAGCAGCGAGTCGGTGGTGGGACCGCTGACTCGCCTCTGCATTCAGCACCTCAATTTCCATAAAGCCTTTATCGGGATTGATGGCTGGGATGCGGTGACCGGGTTTACCGGTCGCGATATGCTGCGATGCGATGTCGTCAACGCGATCATGGACAAACAGACTCACACCATTGCGCTCACGGACGCATCGAAATTTGGTCAGATTCATCCTTATGCACTGGCACCGACTCAACCTTTCAAACAGGTAGTGACGGATGCAGGATTGAGTGCGGAGTATCAAAAAGCGTTGCGGGAACAAGGCATAGTGTTGAGCCTGGTGTGATATTAATTTTTGGGTTTAACGCTGTGGCATGAAGCCCGCACGATCAGTTCGCCCTGGGCTATGGTGTGTATTGGGCTGGCATCAGGATTTTGCAGCCGATGCATCATCGCCACCACCGCATTATGTCCAATGGCGTTAAAGGGCTGTTTCCACGTGGTGAGTGGGATGCCAAGCAGCGCGGAATACTCGTTGTCATCAAATCCGACGACGTTTATTTTCACACCTTGTTGACTGCACAAAGAGAGCAACTTCATGGCGGTGAAATCATTGGCGCAGACCACATCGCGCGCGCCGCTTGCCAGTAGTTCGGTAATAAAGTCGGGCTGATTAAGTTCCCCTTCATGCTGCCAGCTGGGTTGCAGCGCCACGCCAGCCTCCAACAGTGCGAGCTGGTAACCGAGCATGCGCATATGAACCGTGTTGGCGGAAAAACGTTCACAGAGAAAATCAATACGTCGTGGGTGGTCGGCCAGTAAATGGCGTGTCATCAGCATGCCGGCACCCACATTATCAATGCCAATTAAGTCCCAACGACTGCGTGCCGGCCAGCGCACTACATCACTGTCGAGCAGCACCACACTCATGCCATCACGTTCGAGTTTACTCAGGATCAACTGATTGATTTCAGCCGCAAAAGGATGAAACTCAATCGGGATAAAAAACACCCCTTTTACGCCACTACGCTGGTAACGCTCAATCACCCCATCGATCTTATTGATAATCGCCTGACGCGTGGCGCCAGCGCCTAAGGTCATGACGCCATTCCACACTAAATCAAAGTTGAATTGCTGTGACAGGGCGGCGATGGATTTAAAGATCTGCTCAAACAGGAATCCACTTTCGTTAGCTTCCATGCGTGGAGAAAGGATGCCTAGGGCAATGGCAGGGGGCAGTTCAGCGGGATAAGCGACATCAGACCAGGTAATGTAATGCCCCGATCCTTGCGTACTGCTGATCATGCCTTCTTCCCGCAGGCGGGCAAGGGCACGAGAGAGTGTCGGGCGTGATACATCCAACTCTGCACAGAGCATCAATTCCGTTGGCAGACGTTCCCCGTTGGCATAATCACCGCGTTGAATACGCCGTGTTAGTTCGTGGTAAACGCGATCCAGTTTGCCCGATTTCGCCATAGCCCAGTTCACCCAATGTTTGACTGTGTCAGCGTTTATCCCTTGATTCACGCTGGAACACATTAAGGGAGTTAATAAGTAAAATCAAGAATCTGAAAATCGCGTAAATTTGTAAAAAATCCAAAACGACTGGCTGACTTTGTTTGCCATGCACATCAAACGGCTGAAAGGAAAGTAGCGTATTAATTCAGCTAAAACGTGTGATCCAGCTCGCTAATTCAGTAGTTCAGGACGAGTTGTAAACGATTGGTGTTCAATTTGTGATCAAAACCAAAAGAAAAAGTAAAAATCTTGCGTAAGGTTATTTTCAGTTGTCAGGTCATTTACTTTACAAATTTGTAAACATAAAAACCCTACACCTGCACCCTTGCAGGGCCAACTGAGGAATGACACATGTCTCAATACGCAGCACTGGTAGAGAAGGTCATCAATGAAAACCGCGACACCCTGCAGGCCGTCGATCCCGCTCAAATAGACCAACTGATCACTGAAATTCGCCAAGCCAAAACTATCCAGCTTTACGCCATGGGCCGCATGCAACTCTCGGTACGCGGCTTTGCCATGCGCTTGAAGCACATGGGCTTTGACAGTTACGTCGTCTACGACACCACTTCGCCCTATCTCGGCAAGGGTGACCTGCTGATCGTGCACTGTGCCGTCACTAACGTTGAACTCAACATCATCAAACTGGCGAAAGAAGCGGGTGCGCGCATCGTGTTACTGACCGCGCATCCGGAGAACGAACATGGGCAGTACGCGGATTTGGCCGTGCGCGTGCCCGGGCAAATCTTTGGGGGCGATCAAGAGATCCCATCAATCCAACCGATGTCGACGTTGCTGGAACAGGCGCTTTTCCTGTTCACCGATATCGTCACCATGATGCTGATTGAACAGTGCGGTATCGAAATGGAGGCGATGAAAGCCAGTCACACCAACCTTGAAGGTTTGCCGCACAAGTTTGCTTAATCGGAGCGCTTACGATGAAAGACGGTGACATCATTCAGATTGCCCATCTGGTCGAGGATCTTGATGCGGCGATGCAGCACTACTGGGAAGCTTTCAATATGGGACCCTGGGATATTTACACCTATGGTCCGCACAACATTAAAAACTCGATGTATCGCGGCCAGCCCGCAGAGCATATCTACAAAATCGCCGTGTGCTGGATCAACGGTATTCAGATGGAGTTGATGCAGCCGGTTTCCGGTTACAGCATCTACGACGAATACATTGAAAAACACGGCTACGGCTTGCACCACCTCAAACTCTACTTCGCCGATTGTGAACAGGCGCTCAAAACCTACCAGGCACGCGGCTATGACGTGGTGCAGAGCGGCAATATCGGCGATGACGTTTTCTATTACCTCGATACCGAGGAGCGTTTTCAGGGTGCCGTGATCGAAATCGGTAACGCTGGCTCCATTCCTGAACCTGAACGGCGCTATCCCGCCTGATATAGGACACACATCATGATGAAAACGCGTAACGCCCTCACGCTGGCTCTGATGCTGAGCGTCACTTCACTTTGTGCCGCTCTGCCTGCGCAGGCCGCAGATGAATACACCATGGTCGGGATTCCGAAACTGCGTTCGGCCTGGTTTAACGACTATGAAACCGGGCTGAAGAAAGCAGCGAAGGATTTCAAGATCGATGCTTACCAGCAAGCCCCGGCTTCGGCAGATGAAGCACAGCAGGTGCGTATTATTGAAGACAGTATCACCCAAGGCGCGAATGCCTTGCTGGTGGTGCCCAATAATGCCAGTTCCGTAGAGCCGGTATTTAACCGTGCACGCGGGCAGAAAATTGTGGTGATCACCCATGAGTCGGTGAACCAACCCGGTGCCGATTATGATGTTGAGATGATTGAGAACGAGAAGTTTGGTCGCTACATGATGGACGAGTTCGCCAAACATGCCGGTGGTAAAGGGGAATTCGCCATCTATGTGGGTTCGCTGACGGTGCCAGCGCATAACACCTGGGCGGATGCGGCGATCAAAGAGATGAAAGAGAAGTACCCCGATATGAAACTGGTCTCAGACCGCTTCCCGGTCAGTGAGGACCGCAACGCCTCGCGTCAGAAAACCCTGGAGTTACTCTCAACCTATCCCGATCTGAAAGGGGTCCTGGCCTTTGGCAGCCAGGGTGGGCCTGGTGCGGCACAGGCGCTGCGTGAAAAAGGCCTGGTCGGCAAACTGACGGTGATTGGTACCACATCGCCGAAAGAGAGCGCCACCTTCCTGAAGGACGGTTCGCTAACCGAGTCTATCTTGTGGAGCCCAGGCGAAGCCTCGTATGCCATGGCCTACATCGCCAAAATGGTACTGGATGGCAAGCGTGACCAGATCAAACAAGGTCTGGAGATCCCGACGCTGGGTGTACCGACTATCAGCGGGCAAAACATCATTTTTGATAAGCCGTTGACCGTCACTAAAGACAATTACAGCAAATACGATTTTTGATGGCGAGGCGGTCTTGCGGCCGCCCACGGAAATTGTCGTGTCGCCAGTGATGGCGACCGCTTCCTTCACCGCACGGTTTGCGGAGGTCATATGCAGTTTTTGTCCGTGGCAAATGTCACGAAAAAATTCGGTGGTGTCACTGCGCTTAATGACGTCAGCTTTGACATCAATGAAGGTGAAATACATGGACTGGTGGGTGAGAACGGTTGCGGCAAATCGACCCTGATGAAAATCATCGCCGGGGTTGAAGCGCGCGATCGTGGCACCTTGACCGTGAAAAACCAATCCGTGCAGCGTTTCACCGCCATGGACGCGGTCAAGCAAGGCATTGGCATCATCTATCAGGACCTGTCGCTGTTCCCAAACCTTACGGTGCTGGAAAACATCTACATCAGCCAGATGCTCAATGACCGTAAAGCGCTGGTGCACAGCCGTACCTACCAAGAGAATGTCGAAAAAATCATTGCTCAGCTGGGCATTCGGCTTGATCTCGATGCCACGGTGGATGAACTGCCGATTGCCAAACAGCAACTGGTGGCGATTGCGCGTGCGCTGGTGAATGAGTCGAAACTGATCATCCTGGATGAGCCGACCACCGCGCTGACGCGCAGTGAAATCAATAGCCTGTTTGCCATTCTGCGTCAGCTGAAACAGCAGGGTATTGCCTTTATTTTTATCAGCCACAAACTCAATGAACTGCTGGAAATCTGTGACAGGGTCACCGTCATGCGCGATGGCAAAGTCATTGATTGCCAACCTACCGCGCAACTCACCAGCGGTGATATCGAAAATCTGATGCTGGGTTACGCGCTAACCTTTGAAACCCGCCAATCCAGCGCCTCGCAGGATGTTCTGCTCAGCGTTCGCCATCTCAGCAAACGCAATAGTTTCCAGGACGTGAGCTTCGATCTACACAAAGGTGAAGTGCTGGGCATCGCAGGATTGCTGGGTGCCGGTCGCACCGAACTGGCAATGGCGCTCTTTGGCGTCGAGCCGGCGCAAAGCGGGGAAATTTATCTGCAGGGGCAGCGTGTCGAGATCAACAGCATTCATACGGCGGTGAAAAACGGGATTGCCTACGTGCCAGAAGATCGTCTGGCTCAAGGTTTGGTGATGGAGCAGAGCATCGCCGCCAATGCCGCCATTTGCACACTCGACCACTATCTGACGCCCATGCGGTTATTGAACGGCCGCAAGATGCGCGAAACGGTTGAGGGTTTACTCAAAGGCATGCAGGTGAAATACGGCAGCCAGGACCAACCCATTCGGATGCTTTCGGGCGGCAATCAGCAAAAAGTGGTGCTGGCAAAGTGGCTGGCGATGCGACCACAGGTGTTCATTCTGGACAGTCCGACCGTGGGCATTGATGTCGGCGCCAAAAATTATATTTATCAAACCGTCAAAGCCAAAGCTCAGGAAGGCATGGGCATCATTTTCATCTCTGATGAGCTGCCAGAACTGCTGGCCAACTGTGATCGCATCATCATGATGCAGCGCGGAAGGCTGGGAAAAAGCTGGCGAAGTGATGAGATTGATAATGAAACGCTGCAACGTGAGATCGAGCGGCAATAACGTTCGCTGGAGGAGAGTGTCGTGGAAATGATGAAACTGCTCAAAGCGCGAGAAACACTGCTGCTGGTGCTGATTGTGGTGTTGTCGATCGTGATCACCAGCATCAATCCCAATTTTATCAGCTTTGATAATCTGACCGATCTGCTGAAATCCTGGACGGTACTCGGCATCTTTGCGCTGGGCGTTTTGCTGGTACTGATTTCGGGCGGTTTTGATGTCTCCTTTACCGCCATTGCCCAGGTCGCTCAGTATGTGGTGGTATTTTGGTTCCTGCAGTTAGGACTCGATAATATCTGGCTGGCGATTCTGTGTGCGTTGATCCTCGGCGCATTGATGGGGCTGCTCAACGGCTTGATCATCTATTATTTCAAGATCACCGCGATTATCGTCACCATTGCCACCAACAGTCTGTTCTACGGTGCGCTTTATGTCATCACGCAAGGCGATCTCATCTACGATTTACCCCCTTCGTTGCTCAGTCTGGCGGAAATCAAAATATTCCCGCTGCAGGCGGCTAACGGCGCCTGGTACGGCTTGAGTCTGGTGACCTGTCTCTGGTTTGCCCTGGCAATATTTCTGCATCTGTTCCTCAAACACACCGTATTGGGCCGCAGCATTTACGCGGTGGGGGGCAACGCGCTGTCAGCCGAACGCGTCGGGTTCAACCTGCGTCGGACAACGCTATTCATTTATACCTTTGTCGGGGCCATTTCTGGTTTCGCCAGCATTATTCAGGTGTCGATTGTGCAGACAGTGATCCCCAACTCGATTGTGGGTTCTGAGTTGCAGGTTATTGCTGCAGTGGTGCTGGGGGGCGCATCGGTCACCGGCGGGCGCGGCAGTGTGGCGGGGACTTTACTGGGTGTCTTGCTGTTCGCCATTCTCAGCAACAGTCTGACGCTACTGAAAGTCTCGCCTTATTACTACAACGTCTTCACCGGGCTGGTGATTCTGTTCAGCGTGTCGCTGAATGCGCTGCAAATTCTGCGGCAGAAAAGGGCGCAGGTGCGTGTGGTGGTGGAGCAATGAGGAGCAATGCCATGAAAACTTACACCCCTGCGCGTTTGCGTTTCAGCGCGATCATTGCGGAGAATCTGTCACTGTATGTGGTGCTGATTGCCGTATTTGTGCTGATGTTCGTGCTCAACGGCGAGAAATTTATCCGCCCACAAAACCTGATATCAATGGCCTATCAATTACCGATTGTGGGACTACTGGCGATTGGCATGATGATCTCGATGCTGTCGGGCGGCATTAATCTCTCGATCATTTCAACGGCCAATCTCAATGGCATCATTATCGCGCTGTGCCTGCAGACTTTCTCTGCGCAGGGGATGAAACTGGCGGGAGGTGAACTGGTGCTACTGGCGGTGTTACTGGGTTTTATCGCCTGTCTGCTGGTGGGGGTGATCAATGGCTTGCTGATCTCGATCCTCAAGATCCCGGATATTCTGGTGACGCTGGGTACCATGACGTTAATCGCGGGTCTGAATGTGGTGCTTACGCGGGGATATACGTTGTCTGGTTTTCCTGATTCACTGTTGAATATTGGCAATGGCGTGAGTTTCGGTATCCCTAATGCGTTGATTCTGTTTGTGGTGGCGGCCATTGTGGCATCGGTGATCCTTAACAAAACCCGCTTTGGTTTTAGCCTCTACATGATGGGATCAAACGCAACAGCGGCACAGTACGCCAACGTCAATCTGGTCAAAATCACCGTGATGCAGTATGTGTTTTCATCTACCTTTGCGGCGTTGACCTCGTTGGTGATGATGGGGCAACTCAACTCCGTTAAAGCCAGCTATGCGGATTCCTACCTGCTGGTGGCCGTGCTGGCCGCGTTTCTTGGTAAGGTTAGTCCCTTCGGCGGATTTGGACGGGTTTCCGGTGTGGTGCTGGCGGTAATTATCCTGCAGATGATCTCCAGTGGCCTCAACTTGCTCCGCCTCGATCCTTTCATGATCACCGCTACCTGGGGCGCAATTATTATCGCCATCGTGGTCTGCCGCGGTTTATTCTCACAGATTAGGCAGCGGTTGGGGAAGTGATTGTCTAAAGTCACCCGCAACGATGATGATGAGACTTAAAAGGAAAACATGCTCTTAGACATCCTTTCTAAACGACTACAGTATCGCCAAATCAACGCTGAAGATTGGCCCTTTTTCCTGGCGCTGCAGCAAGATGATCAGGTCATGCAATTTGTTGCTGATCCAAAGCCTGAAGCCGTCATCCGTCGCGAAAGGTTCGAGGTGCGTTTGCCGCAGTGGCATACAGACAGTTCGCATTGGCTGTGCCTGGTGATGATGGAAAAGGGCAGCGTTGTGCCACTTGGCGTGACAGGCTTTATTGACCGCGGTGATGGCATCGCTGAGGTTGGGTTTATGCTGGCAACCTCCGCGCAAGGCAAAGGTTTTGGCGCGGAATCCCTGCGCGATATCAGTCAGTTTGCATTGATGGATGTAGGCTACCGCAAGTTGGTTGCTACGGTCACCGCGGGCAATCAAGCGTCGCGCAGGACGCTGCTGAAAGTAGGATTTCAGCAGGAGGGTACTCTGCGCAAAAGCTATTTTCTTGGCGGTGAGTGGCGGGATGACTGGCTGTTTGGTTTGTTAGCTGAGGAATTTCACGCGGAGCTACTCCGCAAGTAGCGCCTGCGCCGTTAATTCATCGGTAATTAACCCGGTCACTAAGCCGCTTGCCAGCACGGCGCGAATCGCCGCAACCTTGCTTGCACCGCCGGCTAACGCCACAATCTCCGCGCGATGGGTAAGATCCAGTTCAACTGACAGCGTGCGCGCCGTCAGGCTGGAGTGAATCATTTGGCCGTGCGCGTCAAAGAAATGGCCCAATAATTCTCCTACCGCGCCAGAACGTGAGATATCGTTGATCTCGGCTTCATCGATCATCCCTGCTTCCACCAGCTGTGCAGCGGGTTCTACGGTGCCAATACCCACCAGTTTCACCTCACTCTGCGCCGCCATGGCAAACACTTCGCTGACGCCGCGCTGTTTCAACAGCACTTCGCGGTCTTCCTGCGTATTGGCAAAAAAGGGCACTGGCATCATGTAGGCCTGTGCACCGGTTTTTTCGGCGATACGGTGCATCACATCGTGCGGGTTCAGCGCGTAATTGCGCGTCAAACATCCGAGCAGCGAAACAAAACGCATATGGGGAGCGTCGATGCGCGGCAGCTGATGAATGGCGGCGGAGAGGGTACGCCCGTGTCCCAGGCCGAGCGTAATAGCGGGTTGCGCGCTGAGCAGGTTACGCAGGTAATCCGCACCGGCCATGCCCAGCGCGCGAACCGGTAAGCCTTCTTCTCCGAGGTCGGGGGCGACGTGGCAAAATGTCAGTCCATGCTTTTCACGTAGTTGGTCCTCAAGCGCGACGCACGCCACGATATCGCCATCAATCGAGACTTTTACCGCACCTTCCGCCACCATGCGCGCAATCATGCGATGGGTTTTGACCGAGGGTAATCCCAGGCGTTTAGCGACTTCAGCTTGCGTTAAGCCGCCAACGTAGTGCAACCAGGCGGCACGCAGGGCCAGAGAATCATCGCGTTCAGCGGGGGTTGGAGCCGGTTTCATATTTCTTTTCCTGGTGAAATTGGCCTCACGAAGCCAGATGCAAATCCTGCACGCCCGTATTAATGTGCGATGCCCAAAAGGCAACGCTCTCCGCAATATCCGCGACCACCTGCCGGTCGGTGGGCTCGCGCTCTTTGAAACTCAACTCAAGGCAGATCTCATTATCCTGTGCGCCACCGCGAGCCAGCGCCTCCAATAGAGGTTGAGGCTGAATACGGCCGCCCGCATTGTACTGCAAAGTGAAAGGCCGGTGGCCGCCTTTGTCCATCATGCTTTGCTTTATGTGGATAATCGGCGAATAACGCGGCACCGCTTCAGCCCAGGCGTAAGGGTCGTAATCCCGCGGGTCTGCTGAGGTGACATCACCGTGATCGATATCTGCCATCATCCACATCGGCAGTGCGAAAGACTCACTGCTCAGGCGCTGCTGTAACGCCAGGCAGGCCGGGATAGTCTCACCAAACTCGCGCCCAATGCTCATTGGCTCCCAGAACAGATATTTCAGTCCCGCTGCTTTGGCGTGCTCTGCCACCTCAGCCCAACAATCGATGGCGATATCGATCAACGCTTCACGCCGCGAAGCATCATTAAAATCCTGCTGCGTAAAAATCGCGAACTGAGAACCCACGGCATCTCCACCTAAATCGGCGGTGATATCCGCAAAGGTTTTAAACCAGTCCACGTAATAACGCCGCACCTCAACATCCGGATGACCAAAGTGATTTAAACGACCATAAGGTCCGGTCATGCCCGATGTCACGCGCACGCCGGTTTCACGCATGGCCTGCTGCATACGCCGCGTCATGCGATTAATGGTCGCGGCTGGCCAGCCGGGATTAATGAATTCATGGGTCAGTTGCAGATCGCGAATGCGAATCTGCTGTGCCACGGTATGAATCAAATCCTGCGGTTCAGCAAAACGATTTACCAGCGGATTAGTATTGAGCGAAAGCGTTAACGGCATGATTTACGCCTCCTTACGCAACGGCACAGGGGCAGTAAAGGTTGCTGCAAACCACTGGATAAACGCCTGTTGCTGATCGTCGGTGAGGTGTAGCCGATGTTTGGTGCGCCGCCAAAGCACATCTTCAGCTTGCTGCGCCCACTCATTCTCCACCAGATAGCGCACTTCGGCTTCGTACAGTTGCGCGCCAAAGTGGCGGCCCAGATCGTCTACACCATTGGCATGACCCAACACTTTTTCGATGCGTGTGCCGTAAAGACGCGCATAGTGTTTACGCAGGGATGCAGGTAGCCATGGCCAGCGCGCTTTCACCTGTTCAAGGAAAGTCTCGAAATCACCGTTGGCCATATCGCCGCCCGGCAAGGTCGCGTCTCGCGTCCAGTCGGTGCCCATTGAGGGGAAGAAGGGAGCAAGCTTCTGTAAAGCATGCTCCGCCAGCTTGCGGAAAGTGGTGATTTTGCCGCCGAACACATGCAGCAGAGGGGCGCTTTGCTGATCGTCGAGGTCAAATACGTAATCTCGCGTCACCGCCGAAGGATTCCCTTTGCCGTCGTCAAACAGCGGACGGACACCGGAGAAGCGGGTAATCACATCGCTGGCGCGCAGTTTCACTTTGAAGTAGCGGTTCACCACATCAATCAAATACTGCTGCTCGCTATCATCGGCGGTCACATCCTCGGCTTTGCCCTGCCACGGAATGTCGGTGGTACCAATCAGCGCTTTGTCGCCTTCGTACGGGTTGATGAATATCACGCGTTTATCGGTGTTTTGCACCAGATAAGCCTGCTGACCTTCCCAGAACTTCGGCACGATGATATGCGATCCTTTCACTAGCCGTACGCTGCGTGTGCTTTTGGTCTGCGTCACTTGGTTAACGATATCCAGCACCCATGGCCCGGCGGCGTTGACCAGCACTTTGGCAAATACCGTGCGCTGCGCCCCACTGGCTTCATCCTGCACGGTAATTTCCCATTTACCGCTGTGGCGTTTCGCCGCCACACAACGAGTACGCGGCAAAATCGCTGCGCCGCGTTCGGCGGCATCCAGCGCATTGAGCGTCACCAGTCGCGCATCGTCAACCCAGCAGTCGGAGTATTCAAAACCTTTGCTGTAGCTATCCAGGATTGGCGCACCTTCCGGGGCGCGCATCAGATCGAGTGAGCGGGTGCCCGGTAACTTTTTACGGCCCCCGAGATGGTCATAAAGAAACAGCCCGAGACGTACCAGCCACGCCGGGCGATCGGTGGGGCTATGCGGCAGAACGAAACGCATCGGCCAGATAATGTGTGGCGCGGCATTAAGCAACACTTCACGCTCAATCAACGCTTCACGCACCAGGCGGAATTCATAATATTCCAGATAACGCAGCCCGCCGTGTACCAGCTTGCCAGAGCGCGAAGAGGTGCCTTGGGCGAGATCGTCTTTTTCGCACATCATCACCGACAAGCCACGACCAGCGGCATCACGTGCGATGCCTGCGCCATTGATGCCACCACCAATCACAAACAGATCCAGCATATTTTCACTCATGATCAACTCCTTAAAACGTGTTCAGCGCCTGCCAGGCGGCAGGAAGATCGCTGCGGATCTGCTGATAGTGGGGATACAGCTGGTTATAGCGTTGAGACAGTTCAGCGGAAGGTGGCTCAGGCGCATCCAGAAGCGGGCGCACCCAGGTCTCGACGCACTGCGCCATGGAAGGGTAAGCACCTATCGCCACGGCGGCCATCATGGCAGCACCCGCGGCGCCAGCTTCATCACGCTGGCTGATGCGCACCGGCGCGCCAATACATGAAGAGAGAATCTGACGCAGCGGCTGAGAACGCACCGCGCCGCCAGTGAGGCGGATCTCGCCTGGCAAGGTGCTGCCCATCGCCTGATAACAGTCACGTGCAGCCATGCCAATCCCTTCAATAACGCCACGCACCAGATCGCCAAAGTTGTGTTGGTAATTGAGCCCGGTAAAGCTGGCCCGTGCATCGGCGTTAACAAACGGACCGCGCTCGCCAGCAATCGAGATATAAGGGTGGAACAGCAGCGTGCCGGGCTGCGCGTTGTTCAGCCACTGATCAATATGCGCCACCAGACGGGCGTGATCGACTTCGCAGCCGAAACCACTTAACAACTCGCTGGCCACATTCAGCAGCCAGTCAAGGTTTAGGGTGGAGGCCATATTGGTCTGCACTTGCGTAACATAACCGGGCCACGGCAGCGGGATCACATAGCCGGTTTGTGCAGGGTTAAGCCAGACGTTATCAATGGTGACACTGCGCAGATGTACGCCGGTGGAACCGACGATCGAGCATGCAGTATTGGCTTCGCCGGTGTGTACGCCAGCACCGAGTGCGGTCATCGCCATATCGACGTAGCCCAGTGAAACCGGCGTGCCCGCACGCAATCCGGTCAAATTCGCAGCGTCAGCGGTGAGCGGATGAGTGATCTGCGTACCGTCGATGATCTCCGGCAGCAAATGGCGGTGCTGTTCTAATCCCAGCGCGGCGATCACCGTGTCGTCATAACGTTGGGTGCGGAAATTGCCAAAGGTGAAGCTGGCTTCTGAAGGGTCGGTGGCGCGAATGCCGGTCAGATTGAGGTAAAGCCAGTCTTTACAGTGCAGTGCGACTTCACTCTTAGCCAGCAGCTCAGGGTAGTGGCGGTCCATATGCGCCAGTTGCGATCCCTGCTGGCAGGTATTGAGCCCGGTGCCGGTGGCTTTAAAGCGCTCACCCGCCAGGGCATGTTGATTTAACGTGTCGACGGTATGCGCCGCTCTGGCATCCAACCAAATCCAGGCATCGCCGACCGGTTGGTTATCTTTTCCCACCAGCCAGGTGCCATCACCTTGGGCCGTCACCGCTACGGCTACCACGCGAGCCGCCAGATTCTCGACGCGCTCGGCCAGTTTACGTATTGCACCGACGGCGTCCTGCCAGGTTTGCGTCATGGATTGCTGAGCTGCACCGCCTTCACTGCGGTAATAGCGGTTGCGCACCGAGGCGCAGGCCAACTGCGTGCCTTCCAAATCAAACGCCACCGCTTTAACCACTGAGGTGCCGGAATCCAGACCCAAAATGATATCGCCGTTACTCACGTACACCTCCGGGAGAAGAAGAGTTAAGTCATCACGCTGTGTTAATTCCCTGTGATGAATATGCTAAATAATGTCTTACACCACTTCTCACGGAGATAACATATCTTTTGTATTATTTTTCTATAAATCGAATAAATTTCATTTCAGTTAGCGATTCCGATCACGAAAAACGAGGGTAATCCCTACAGGTTGAATTGAAATTAGGTGGCTGAAAGAGTTGTATGGCGGGGTTTTCACGTAAGGCATCGTGAAGTGGTTAAATTAGCGATCCAGATCTCTCTCCTGAAAAAATTGCGCTTACTCTGTTGACAATTTAGTCACATCAGAACAATTCTCATCACACAAGTTATCACATTTATAACATTAACGCGGCGGATTATCGCAGCAGTTAACAGTGAGAGGTCACGTATGT
Source organism: Pantoea vagans (assembly GCF_001506165.1). NCBI lineage: Bacteria > Pseudomonadati > Pseudomonadota > Gammaproteobacteria > Enterobacterales > Erwiniaceae > Pantoea > Pantoea vagans. The sequence continues at coordinate 1,929,280 of NZ_CP011427.1, forward strand.
CCGATGTCTCGATGCTTGCACAGCAACTCTCTCGGAAGCGCGCACGCCGCTACACCCTTTTGGCAGTGGTGGTCGTGGCGGTGATTGCCGCCATGGCGCTGGATACCAAAGTGGTGAAGATCGGTTCAGAGCAGGATGCGCAAGAACAAGGTTTCTCGCCAGACAGCTACGGCCAGAAAACTTTTCCTGGCATCCAGCAGGATGTGGAAGCGCGCGCCGTGGACGCGAAAACCCTCGCTGACGCGTTAAAAGCGAATCAGCAGGAAGCGGTGCAGAAATATGGCGTGGGTTCACCGTTACCCGTGTTCGCGGTGAAACTGGAAGGCGTAGTGCAGCCGGGTCAGATGGGCATCTTCCCACTTAAAGTGGAAGGATTACCTGAAGGTAACCAGGTGCGCTTGCAAACCGGGCCCGCCATTACCGGCACCGATTTACGCGATGCCAGCGGCAAAATCCAGTTCGGCGATTTTACCAACCAAATTGAGTATCAGAATGCCGGTTCGGCGATTAATCGCGCCATGAAAGCCAAAGTGCTGGATAAGTTGGATCGCGAGACGCTGCCAGGCAAAACCGTGCAGGTTGTGGGTGTATTCAGGCTGTTAACGCCCACCAACTGGATGGTGACTCCGGTCAGCGTGGAGGTGAAATGAAACCGTTCAACGTCAATCCTGCCTTGCTGAAAGGCGAAGTGATCCTCGAAGCCCGCAACATTAGCAAAGTGTACGGCTCAACCCATGCGCTGAAGGGCGTGAATTTCGAAATTCGTCGTGGCGAAGTGACCACGCTGTTTGGTGAAAACGGCGCGGGTAAATCGACGCTGATGAAGATCTTGTCAGGCGTGATTACGCCAACATCCGGGGAAATTCGTTACAACGGCGAAGAAAAAGTGTTTCGCTCGGCGACGGAAGCGCGTGACTGCGGCATCTCAATTATCCATCAGGAGCTGAACCTCGCGCCCAACATGAACGTGCGCGACAACATCTTTATGGGGCGGGAAATCATGAAGCCTGGCGGCGTGGACTATGCCGAAGAGGCACGCATCACGGCCCATCTGATGGCGGCGCTGGAGGAGGAGATCGACCCGTTAACGCCCGTGGAGAATTTGCGGCTTGGGCAGCAGCAGATTGTCGAAATTGCCCGTGCGCTCTCGGTGAACTCGCAGATTTTGATCATGGACGAACCGACCTCCGCTTTGAGCGCAACGGAAGTCGCGGTGCTGTTTCAGGTGATACGCGACCTCACCAGCCAGGGCGTGGCGATTGTGTATATCTCACACCATCTTGAAGAGGCGCTGGAGATCACCGATCGCGCCGTGGTGCTGCGTGACGGTGTGATGACCGCTTACGCCAAACGCGATGAGATCGATCTCGAATGGATCGTGCGCAACATGGTCGGCGATCACTTTGATCTCGGCTCGCCGCCGGAAGGATACGCCTTTGGAGAATCGGCGTTGAAAGTACAAGACCTGACGCTGAAAAGTAAAACCGGCATTCGGCTGGTGGACAATTTATCCCTGAGCGTCAAAGCCGGTGAGATTGTCTGCATCTACGGACTGATGGGCGCCGGACGTACCGAGTTACTGGAGTGTATCGCCGGACGATTACATCAAACCAGCGGTCAGATTCTGCTGCAGGACACTGAGGTGTCCAAACTGACCATCCAGCAACGCATTCAAATCGGCCTTGCGCTGGTGCCGGAAGACCGGCAGCGCGATGGTCTGGTTCAAACCATGTCAGTCGGTGAGAACCTGTCGCTCGCCAGTATCAGTGAATTCGTGCGCGGGCTGGTGCTGTCGCCACGCCGTGAGAAACAACTGGTAACGGACAGTATCCGCAACGTGACGGTCAAAACAGCGGGCGGTGAGGCGGCTATCGGTTCGCTCTCCGGTGGGAATCAGCAAAAAGTGGTGATCGGCAAAATGCTGGCCACCCGTCCCAAAGTCATTCTGTTGGATGAGCCGAGTCGCGGCATCGATATCGGTGCCAAAGCGGAGGTCTTTCGTCTGCTGGCGGAGAACGCCAAAAAGGGGCTGGCAGTGGTGTATACCACTTCGGAAGTTGGCGAGTGCCTGAGCATTGCCCATCGCATTGTGGTGATGAGCAAAGGGCGCATCAACGCCATTTTTGATTCCAGCGTGAGTAAAGAACGCATTATGGCCGCTTCAGGCGAGTCTCTGGTGGCATGACATGAAAAACGGAGCAAACGGTATGACAGACAGAACCCAAACGCTGGATTCGCCGCCAGTTGCTGTGAAAAAGAAAGCTGATAAAAGCCTTAATCTCGCGCGATTGTTGCTGGAAGGGCGCGCCTTTATTGCGCTGCTGGTGATCATCGCCACCTTTTCCCTGCTTTCACCTAACTACTTCACCGGTGCCAACTTCCTGACCATGGCGTCGCATGTGGCGATCTTCGGTTTACCCGCGATTGGCATGCTGCTGGTGATCCTTAACGGTGGCATCGATTTATCGGTGGGATCGACGCTGGGCCTCGCCGGAGTCATGGCCGGTTTTATGATGCAGGGCATCAACCTCGAAGCGCTTGGCGTGGTGCTGTATCTGCCGGTATGGGCGGTGGCGATTTTGACGCTGGTGATGGGGGCGCTGGTGGGACTGGTGAACGGGGTGCTGATCGCCTGGTTCCGTGTGCCGGCCTTTGTCGCGACCCTCGGCACCATGTATGTGGCGCGCGGTATTGCGCTGTTAATCACCAACGGCCTGACCTACAACAAACTCTCTGGCAGCGAAGCGCTTGGCAACACCGGCTTTGACTGGCTGGGATTCAACCGCATCTTCAACGTTCCGGTTGGCGTGCTGGTGCTGGGCGTGGTGGCTTTGGCCTGCGGATTCCTGCTCAGCCGTTCAGCATTTGGCCGCTGGCTGTATGCCTCTGGTGGTAATGAACGCGCCGCCGATCTCTCTGGCGTGCCGGTGAAACGCATCAAAATCAGCGTCTATGTTCTTTCCGGTATTTGCGCCGCGATGGCAGGGCTGGTGTTGTCTTCACAGCTGACTTCAGCTGGTCCCACGGCGGGCACCACCTATGAGCTGACAGCAATTGCTGCTGTGGTGATTGGCGGTGCGGCGTTGACGGGGGGGCGCGGTAACGTGCGCGGCACCCTGTTGGGCGCATTTGTTATCGGTTTTCTCTCTGATGGCTTAGTGATTATCGGCGTCTCTGCTTACTGGCAGACGGTGTTCACTGGCGCCGTGATTGTGCTGGCGGTATTGCTCAATACTTTGCAATACGGCAGGCGCGGTCGCTAACTCACGCGCGCTGTCTGGCAGTGCGCGGTTATCCGTAAAACCTGTACCCCTAAATAATAACGGAGCACCTATGTTCACTAAACGTTTGTTTATTGCCGCAGCCGCCATGGCCATCACCACCTTTGCCGCACCGACCTGGGCGGACAACGGATTGATGACCATCATCGTTAACGATCCATCCAATCCCTACTGGCTAACGGAAGGTCAGGTGGCGCAAAAAGCCGCTGAGAAACTGGGCTACAGTGCCAAAGTCAGCGCCCATAAAGGCGATACCAACACCGAAAGTCAGCTGATCGATACCGCGATCACCAACAAGTCTAAAGCGATTATTCTCGATCCGGCGAACGCGGACGGATCGGTGGGATCGGTGAAAAAAGCCATCGCGGCGAATATCCCGGTTTTCATCATCAATGCTGAGTTAAATCAGAGTGGATTGGCGAAAGCACAGCTGGTGTCTAACAATGCGCAAGGTGCCGCCGTGGGCGCGATGGAGTGGGTAAAACAAGTGGGCGATACCGCTAACTATGTTGAGCTGGTGGGACCGCCTTCGGACAATAACGCCGCGACCCGCGCTAACGGCTTTGATACCGTGTTGTCGCAGTATCCGAAGCTGAAAAAGGTCGGTCAGGAAGTGGCGAACTGGGATCGTACCCAAGGTTTCAACAAGATGCAGTCTTTGTTGCAGGCTAACCCGAATATCAAAGGCGTGATCAGCGGTAACGATGAGATGGCGCTGGGCGCGATTGCGGCTCTGAAGGAAGCGGGCAAGCTGAATCAGATTAAGGTCGGGGGTTTTGATGGTTCACCGGATGCGGTGGATGCGGTAAAAGCCGGAACCCTGGCCTATACCGTGATGCAGCCGGTGGCGCAATTCGCGCAGAAAGCGGTAGAGCAGGCGGATAGCTTCCTCAAGACCGGAAAAACCGGTGCAGCGTCTGAGAAACAGCTGTTTGACTGTATTCTGATCACCAAAGAGAACGCGGGCAACTTCGTGTCACCGTTTGTGTTGAAGCAGTAATGGATGACGGTCGCCATGAATGGCGACCCTACAACGTTGGGTGCGCATGATGCGCACCTGGTTCCGGCATGAGTTGTAGAGTGCCCATTTATGCGCACTGAGTTCCTCGCATTAAATGCAGTTTGTTTGCAAAAAGCCCATTTCCGCGTTGTAATCATGACGAACCCGCATTTCTGCATCACTTTCCCGGACGAAACATGGCGCACAACCCGCAGGACTCTTCTCTAAACGTATTTATGGCCGAACCCTTACCCAGCGATAGCCGACAGGCGCGACAACTGGCGCGGCGCCAGCTGATTGCAGAAGCGGTTATGGCAGAAGGTGCGATTCGTATTGAAGATATCACTGAGCGTTTCGGCATCAGCCTGATGACCGCGCACCGTGATATTGATGAGATGGTCGAGCGCGGGTTACTGCATAAATCACGCGGCGTGGTGTCAGCCACCTCAACCAGCCTGGTTGAATCCAGTGATATTTATCGCGCCACACGTCAGTTGGAAGAGAAGCAGGCGATTGCCGAAGTGGCCGCCAGCTATCTTGAGCCTGGGCAGGCGATTTTTCTCGATGATTCCACCACGGTGCTGCAGATGGCGCGTTTATTATCTGCCCGAGCGCCTCTTACCGTGATCACCAACTCACTGACGCTGATGAATGAGCTTCGTAATGGGCGAGACATCACACTGATGGGGTTGGGAGGGCAGTTTTATCACTGGTGTAACGCCTTTATGGGGCGGATGACGCGTGAGGAAATCGCCAGCCTGCGCGCCGATGTGTTTTTCGTCAGTATGTCGGCAATTATCGATGATGCGGTATTCCACCAATCTGCTGAAACCGTGGAAACCAAACGCGCGATGTTTGATGCCGCGCAAAAACGCATTCTGATGATGGATAACACCAAATTTGAACGCCGGGCGCTGCACCGTTTTGCTCACCTCAGCGAGTTTGATGTGGTGATTGTTAATCAGGGCACACCGGTTCCCATTTTGCGTCGCCTGCAAGATCTCGGGGTAAACGTGGTGGTTGCGCCAATGAAGAGCAGTTATATCCCGCACGAAGAACAGTAACTTCCCACACCGTACGGCGCGGCCTACGAGAGCCTCAGGCACTGAAATGCCTGGCTTTTCGCCGCTTCGCCAGTACCGTCTTAAAATAGGAATTTTTACCTATCCCCGTTTTCGATTTCGCCATAAATTAGCGCCGACGAGCAGTGCAAGCCGCCAATGTCCTGGCGCCTTAACAACAATCAAATTAAAACAATGACATTCCATTGAATAATGGTAATGAGGATTTCGATGCTTTTAAAACGCAGCTGCAGTATCGCCATTGTCGCATTAGTGTGTTTGTCCGTCACCGCTTGCGGTATGTCGCATCGTGGCCGTAATACCGCGATTGGTGCAGGTGTCGGTGCAGTCGGTGGTGCCGTATTAACCGGTGGCAGCACCTTCGGTACTTTAGGTGGCGCGGCTATCGGCGGTTTAATCGGACACGAAGTCAGCCGCTAATGTTTAATTCCGCCGCGCAGATTTTGCGCGGCGGAATATATCTATCACATCTATCTCGTCATTCCCTACTATTACACCTTCGCCAGGCTACCAAATACCTGCTTACCGTTATGGAATGTCGCCACTACTGGCGCGACATGGGCAACAGCTTCAGCCGAACAACTCGCAGCGACGAGCATCATGGTTGCCGTATCCTGCGCTTTTGGCCATTGCTGCTCCCCTTGGCTGTTCAGCGGTAACACCTCATTAGTGGCAATACCCAGCGCACGACTTAGTGAAAATTCATCTGGCCCACGGTAGAGCTGTGAATAGACGTTGGCTTTTTCCAGCATGCTACCACTGCCAAACGGCTGCCAGTGGTCGGCAATGGTATCGGTGCCTGACCACACGGGAATCCCTGCAGCGCGCAGTTGCGGCAATGGCATGATGACGCGCCCAATCGGTACTGTGGTGGCAATGCTGAACTGCTGCTCCTTCAGTTCCTCAATCATCGCATCCAGCTCTTTACCCGAGAGTGTGCCTAAAGCGAATGCGTGGCTGATCGTCACTTTGCCTTTCAGCTGCGGATTTTCACGCACCGTTTTCAGCATGTAACGGACCGCCGCCACGCCGTGGGGTTCGGTTTCATGCAGGTGAATATCAATCGGGGCCGCAAAATCCAGTGCGATGCTGAACATGGTATCCAGCGACTTCTCCATCGCGCCGTCTACATTGGTGGGGTCCAGCCCGCCGACATAGTTAGCCCCCATCTTCATTGCCTCACGCATCATGCCTTCGGCATGTGAGCGCAACAGGCCGTGCTGAGGAAAGGCAACAATCCTGGCACTGAAATCACTACGATGATTGGCAATGGCTTGCTGGAGATGGGCTAAACCCTCCAGCTTGCTGATCGGGTCTATGTTGCAGTGGCTGCGCGCTTCGGTACTGCCTTTCGATTGCAGCAGGCCAATCAGCTTTTCCGCACGCATCTCAGAGGTTGGCACCAACTCCGGCAGGATCTGCTCTTCCTGATGGATCATATCGATAACGCTTTTACGCGGCAGCGGGGCGCGCCAGCCTTCACCATAGAAGGTTTTATCGAGATGAATGTGCATATCACGCGTGGCGGGCAGCAGAATGTGCCCACCGGCATCCCAGGCCGGAAGAGGGCTGCTCACCCCCGAGGCATGGATCGCGGCGATACGGTCACCGTTGATCTCAACATCATATAAGCCGGTACGGGTCGCGGTGATGACATCCTGCTTACGAATGAATCCTTCTTCGAGGCGTACATTGCGCAGCAGGTAATGGCTGACGTTAATCGAACTGTGATTTTCCGGCACACAGGTTTGTGCCGCAGACGCACGGCTGGCTAAGCCCGTGCCAAGCAGCGTGCCTGCAGCGGTTAACTTGATGCCAGAAGTGAGAAAGTCACGGCGATTGCCGGCAGATAAGAGGCTCATGTTTTATCTCCTTGTAGGGGAGATTTACCCTAAAGAAGCAGATAGCGCTGTGCTGTGATTTTTTCCACTGATGGCTATGGGGAAAAGTAATGATGCCGGAGGAAGCAGGAGTGTGAGGGGGGACATTTATCAATGTGCGCACAGTGTGACTTAATTGTTGCGCATTGGTGTCTTTAAATTAACGTATCTATTAAATTAATTACATGGCTGTGAAAAATTAACAAGGTAATAATTGTTCCTTGTCTGTTAAATTAATTAACACCCGCTGTTATAGAAAAATATCAAACCATCCATTGTTAATTATCTGTGTCATTAATGTTGAGTGGGTGTCTCAATAATTTGTCACTCAGATAAACAATGCTGCATAATGACTATTGTTGTTATTAGCCATGCACTTATCTAAGTCGTCTAAACTTGTTTCATATCAATGAAATTTTATGCTATTGAAATTAAATAAAAAAATCCAAATCCGCTTGTGTGTGACTCTTCGCAACACATTGATTTAACTGCAATCAAAACCCGACCAGGAAACTCCCATTAGCTTTTTGTTACAAGTTACCCCTGTAATTGGGGTGCCTTTGTGTAAGTGAGAATATAGAATAATTTACAGAAGTTTTCTTATCTCGAGCATGTTCCATCGCTTATTTCTGTGAGTTTCACCTGCCAACAATCAGTTCACATTGTTGATTGTTTATTTGTGCTCATTCAGGGATAAGCACCGCAGTGGATATTATATTTTCAGCCAGCTCCTGTCTGGAAAATATACTGTCGGTTGCGGATCGAAGATAAGTGGAAGACGACAGTGTGACACCTTTTCTACTTGTTATGCCTGAGCCTGGCTCATCTCACTTGTATGACAAGAGAAACGGCGCTGCGTTGCCGTTAACTAACACGGTCACTCATATATAAGAAGATAGTCATGTTAAGTAACGATCTTACATCGCTGATCACGCGCATAGACTTCGCGCTAATTTCATCTATTCACATCATTTTTCCTCCGCTAACCATCGGCCTGGCAGCACTGCTGTTCTTTTCTGAGTTGATGTGGGTCCGTAAGCAGGATGAGAAGTGGTATCGACTGTGTCGCTTTTTTGAAAAGCTGTTCATCGTTAACTTCGGTGCGGGTGTCGCCACCGGCGTCACCATGGAGATGGCCTTTGGTATTCTGTATGGTCGCTTCTCCCAGGCTGCCGGTCCTTTCTTCGGCCAGGTTTTAGGCTACGAGACCATTACGGCCTTTATGTATGAAGCCGGATTCATCGGTTTGATGATTTTTGGCTGGGGCAAAATCAGCCGTGGCATGCACCTTTTCGCCACTTTCAACGTTGCGCTCTCTTCAACGCTTTCTGCCATGTGGATTCTGGTCGCCAACTCGTGGATGCAAACCCCAACAGGCGTTGAGCTGCATAATGGCATCTTCATTGTCACGGACTGGTTGGGGGCACTGTTTAACCCGAATGCGCGCAGTGCTTTCCCGCACATGCTGTTGGCCAGTTTTGAGCTATCGCTTTGTTTTGTGGTGGCAACCTGTGCCTGGTTCGTATTGAAGCAGCGCCATGTTGAACTGTTCCTGAGACCGCTGAAATACGCGCTGGTGGCACTGGCGGTGGTCGCTGCGGCACAGATTTATATGGGTGACGTCTTGGGTGAAGATACTCTTGAGCATAAGCCTGCAGCGCTGGCCGCGATGGAAGGTCATTACGACACCTATGATGCTAACGGTAACGTTAACAGTGCCTGGCACATCCTCGGCTGGCCAAACAAAGAAGGCACCGGTCTGGCGTGGTCTCTTGATATTCCGCACGGTCTGAGCCTGATTGAAACCAAAACCTGGAATGGTCCGGTGAAAGGTTTGAACAGCTTTGCGAAAGATGAACAGCCGCCTGTCGTTTTACCGTTCTACGCTTTCCGTGTGATGTCCGGTGCAGCAGCTGCGATTCTGGCCGTTGCGGTTTGGGGGCTGTGGTTAATGGCACGTCGTCGTATGACGGTTGAACTCGCGCCACGCAATAAGCTGTTCCTGTTACTGGCAGTCGTTATGGTGGTTCTGCCTTACCTGGCGGTGATTGGTGGCTGGTGGACGCGTGAAATTGGACGCCAACCGTGGATCGTGTACGGCCTGATGCGCACCGAAGATGGTATGAGCGCGATGACCTTAGGTCTGGCTATCTTCTGGCTGGTGGGCTTCGCCATCTTCGAAACGGCCGTCGTGGCGGGAACCATCTGGTTCCTGGCGAAGGTGGTGCGTAACGGACCGGACTTGACCAGCAAAATACCGGGCGAAGGGCATGAACATCTGGGGCACCTTGAGATGCCAGCCAGTGGTCACGCCGATCATCCTGAATACATTCGTCCGGTTTAAGGGGAGCAGAGACACTCATGGACATTAATTCTTCACAGCATTTCCTGATCATCGCGTGGTGGTTGGCATTTGGCATCAGCGTTCTTTTATATATTGCTCTGGATGGCGCCGATTTGGGCGCAGGGATCTTCTCGCTGTTCGTGCGTGACCATGATGAACGTGGCGCGATCATGGCGGCGATGGCAGGGACCTGGGATGCCAACGAGACGTGGCTGATCGTCGCCGGGGGTATCATGTTCGGTACTTTCCCGTTTGTGTACGGTTCCGCGTTTAGCTATTTGATGGTGCCGATGGCGCTGGTGTTATGGGGCATTATGTCCCGCGCAGTCGCGCTGGAGTTCCGCCACCTTGCGTCACCATTCTGGCAGAAATTTTCAGATGGCATTTTCGGTGTCGCCAGTCTGGCGGTGACCTTCTTTGGTGGCATGAGTGTCGGTGCCATCTTGCAAGGTTTTGGTCTGGACCACCCAACCCAAGGCGTTCCTCACTATATCGGCGGTGCGTTCAGCTTTGTCTCTGCCTTCTCCATCTGGACGGGTGTGGCTTCCTGTGTCGCCATGACGTTAGCGGGTGTTCTGTTTGTCCGTGCTCGTTTTGAAAAAAATGAGCCAATCCGTCAGGATGCCGCGCGTTGGACGGCGGTAATCTTCTGGCTGGCAATTGCTGCAGTTGTGATTACCTGGGTGTGGAGTGCGGTGCTGTTCGACTGGGCGCGTGCTAAGTGGTTCGGCCCACACTTCTGGATCTGGGGCCTGTTTGGTCTGCTTGCGCTCTACTGCATTGAGCAGGTGCGTCGTGACACCCTGAAAGACAAAGATTTCGCTGCCGTGCTGTGGTACAATGCTGCCGCTGTGATTCTCGGTTTCGGCATGCTGATCACCATGTTCCCGTATATTGTTCCGGGCACATGGACCATCTGGGATGGCGCAAGTCCTCAGGTTTCAATGATCACCTTCACCATGACCATGGGCGGATTTGTCCCGGTAATGCTGATGTATAACTGGTACCAAATTTGGGTATTCCGCGGCCGTATTTCGAAACTGGTCGGTCACGAGGGGCATTAATCGCATTATGTCTGCTAGTCTACCTCCTAGTGGAAAAGCAGCCCGCCTGGCGGAACGGTGGCTTTCGAGCCTCCGTCGCCAGGCGGGCGGTTTATTTTCATTATCCATCAGTATGGCGGCGATCAATGCGGTACTGATGATCGCTCAATGCTGGCTTCTGGCTTGGTTGATTAACCAGGCGGTGATGCATAGCACAAGCTTCTCCGGATTCATGCCTTACCTGTGGCTGCTGCCGCTGGTGATGTTGCTGCGGGCTGGCGTCGATGTCTTGCGCCAGGGTTTTGCGTTTGAAGCTTCTGCTCGTATCCGCCAAGGCTTACGCGGCATGTTACTCGACCGCATCGCCGCTTTGGGTCCCGCCTGGAGTCAAAATCAACGCACCGGTAGCATTGCCAGTTCACTGGGTGAAGGCGTTGAAGCCATTGAAGCCTATTTCTCCGGATTCCTGCCTCAAAAGATCATCATCGGCATCGTGCCGCTCGCAATTCTGGTCGCGCTATTTCCCTTCGACTGGGTCTCCGGTCTGATCATGCTGATCACCGCACCGCTGGTTCCGCTGTTTATGATTGTGGTGGGTAAGGGCGCGGAGAAGATGAGCCTCAAGCAGTGGCATAAACTCAGCCTGATGAGCGCCCACTTCTTTGACGTTATCGCCGGTTTGACCACGCTGCGACAGACCAATGCCGCACGTCGCCAGGCGAATATTATTGCGGCTATTTCTGACAGCTATCGTCAGACCACCATGAAGGTTTTGCGCCTGGCCTTCCTCTCTTCTCTGGTGTTGGAGTTTTTCGCCACCATCAGCACCGCCATGGTTGCCGTCTATGTTGGCTTCCGTCTGTTCTACGGTGAGATGGGCTTCTTGCCCGGTTTGTTTGCATTGTTGCTGGCGCCGGAGTTTTTTCCGTCCACTGCGCGATCTGGGTACGCACTACCATGCACGCATGGATGCCATCGGCGCGACAGAAGGGTTCCTGGCGATCCTGAATGCTGAACTGCCTGCGTCTGCACAGGGCAAAGCATTACTCTCCGCGCAACCGCGTGAAATCAGCATCGAGGGTGTGAGCTATCAGTATGAAGAGGGCGGCGGCGTAACGGATATCTCCTTCACATTGCGCCGTGGCGAAACGCTGGCGATTGTCGGGAGCAGCGGGGCAGGCAAAACCACGTTATCGCGCTTACTGCTGGGCTTTATCACGCCAGCCTCAGGACGCATCGTTATCGACGGTTGCGACCTTTCATCACTGGATCTCGCCGCATGGCAGCAACACTTGGGCTGGCTGCCGCAGCGGCCGACGCTGTTTGCCGGTTCGATTACTGAAAATATCCTGTTATCGCGTCCAGATATCAGCCGTGAAGCCATCGAGTCCTCGACGCAACTGGCACAGGCTGAAAGTTTTATCCAGACGCTGCCCGGGGGGTATGACTACACCGTAGGAGATGGCGGGCAAGGGTTATCTGGTGGTCAGATTCAGCGTATTGCGATGGCCCGTACGGTGTTGAACTCGCCCCCGATTGTGATCCTCGATGAGCCGACGGTGGCACTAGACCGCCATACGGCACAGCAGATGATTGTGGCAATGCGTGACCAACTACCCGAGACAGCAAGTTTGATTATTACCCACGATACCGAAATCGCGTCGACGGCTGACAGGGTGATTGTTCTGGAGCGTGGTCGAGTGATCGAATCCGGTACTCCGCAGGCATTGCGCGACCAGGCTGGCGTATTCGCTGAGCTTGAGCGGCTGCAAAAAGGAGCGCTCTCATGAATGATCTCTGGCATCTCTTGCGCCTCGCGCGACCATGGCGTTTACGCATGGCAATAGGCGTTTTGCTCTCCGTCATTGTGATTATCTCCAACGTTGCGCTGCTCGCTTTGTCTGGTTGGTTCATCACCTCAATGGCACTGGCTGGCGTGGGCTCACTGGCGCTGGAGTTCTTTACTCCGGCAGCCGCGATCCGCGGTCTTGCCGTATTACGCACCTTCGCGCGATATCTGGAAAGGCTGGTCACGCACGATGCCACACTGCGGCTGTTGTCTGTGTTGCGCGTCTGGTTCTATCAGCAAGTGGCTCCGCTGGCACCTGCTCGATTGCAGGATTTCCGTGAAGGGGATGTTCTGACGCGTTTCCGGTCAGACATTGATAGTCTCGACAACTTCTATCTGCGCATCTTAACGCCGGCGATTTCAGGGTTGATCTCGGCCATCATCATTCTGGCGGGGCTGTACTGGTTTTCACCTACCGTAGCCTTGATTGATGCCATGGTGTTGATACTTGCCGGGGTGATTGTGCCTTATATTGTCGCATCGTTAACCAGAACCAGTGGCAACAAGATTGCTGTGGGCCGTTCGGCAGTGCAGGCGGCCTCCACTGATTTGATGCGTGGTCTGGGAGAGTTGCAGGTTGTTGGGGCTGTCAGCCATCAAACCGACCATTTGCGTCAACTTTCTCAGCAATTGATTGGTGCACAACGTCAGCAAGCGTGGATGAGTGCCAGTGGCGGGGCGGTCTGCGCATTGATGGGACAACTTGGGTTGTTCATCGCCTTCGTGCTGTTATTCGCTCCCGGACAGTCGGGCGGACTGACGCCAAGTGAGATCGTCTTGTTGCTGTTCACGGTGCTCGCCAGCACTGAAGCGGTGGCCGGATTGCCTGCCGCCTTCGCGGCACTGGGCACGACACGCGAAGCGGCGCGCCGTCTGTTCTCGATGACGGAACTGACACCCGCGATCGTGTTGCCGGAAACCTGTACGCTGCCAGAAAGCAGCGAATTGACTTTCGCATCGGTGACCATGCGCTATGCGCCAGAGGCACCAACGGTATTGGATAAGCTGAGTTTCACGGTGCCCGTTGGCCACTGTTTGGCAGTTCTTGGCCCAAGCGGCGCGGGAAAAACGACGATTCTGAATCTGGTGCAAGGGTTCTGGGACAGTACCGACGGCGAGGTGTTGATAGGTGGGCATCCAGCCAGTTCGCTTTCTGAAGCGACATTGCGTCAGATGATCTCCGTCGTCAGCCAAAAGACCTATCTGTTCAATGCGTCTATTCGTGACAACCTGCGTCTGGTTTCGCCTGATGCAGATGATGATGCGTTGTGGGATGCACTGACTCGCGCCGCCTTAGCTGACGAAATCCGTCGCTTCCCGCAGGGACTGGATGCCATGGCAGGGGAATTAGGTGTCCGCCTGTCTGGCGGCCAGGCTCGCAGAATGGGAATTGCCCGTGCGTATCTTTCAGATGCACCGATTGTACTGCTGGACGAACCAACCGAAGGGCTGGACGCGGTGAATACCGAGTTAGTCCTGAACAGTTTAAAAGAGTTGATTAGGGGTAAAACCACGCTGTTGGTCACCCATCAGATCCAGCCGCTGTCGCTCGCCGATAGTCGGTTACTGCTTGATATTCAATAACAAAGGCAGGGATCTGAAGTTTGTTAGATTGAATGTTTGCTCGGGGGAGACCCGGGCCATTTTCATCAATACAACAATAAATTTTGTGAGACAACTGACCAGGGATAAATCATGGATAAAATGACCAATGCCAAAACCCGACGAAAACATATTCGTTTTCCTCATCTGCTGATTGATCAGATTGAAGAGAGTATGAAGCTGGAGAACAGCCAAAACTTTTCAGCTTGGGTGGTGGAAGCCTGCCGTTTGAAAGCGCGGGAAGCCAATAGCGGAAAGAAGTAATTAAACATTTTCCCATCAGTGGCACGTTTTTATCGCGAGAGGTGTTGCTGATGGGGGGATCGTGTGAAATCTCTGCTTCAATAGGTAGCCTAAAACGGCCAGGGTTGCCATTTCGCCCGGAGGCGTTTTCATCTGAAATTGGGTTCCCGTTGCTAAGGACGCGAATGAACCTGATGTCATCACCGATATGGTCGTCGGGAGAGGACGAGTGCCAGGGCTGCGAAGCAAATATATCAACACCAGAATGAAAGTGAAAGGCGGTTCAGCTTTTTGTTCGACATGGTCACCAGCATCAGCAGAGATCTCCCAGAAAAGGTGGCAAACGCGCCGCATCTGGGGATAACAACATAACCAGTCCAGGCAAACATCCGCATCTCCAGAACGGCCAGGTCAGCTTTGCCTCTATAATTTAAGTGCGCATAATCATGATTATGTTAAATAAGGTATCTGGTACGCACTCATCACTGGCTCACGACATTCCCTGCCATCACTTACTCTCCGTCCTGATGCTGTTCTCTCTTGTTTCTGCCACCACTCGTCATCATCTGAACCCCTCCGTGATATCCATCAACCACTTCCCGTAACGTCGTATCCGTTCGATGGTTGTTTCCAGCACGACGGCATATCGTGGGCGTGCAACAGGCTTAACGCAATTGATCCCTCTTTCCGTTAGCGCCTTCCCGGCTGCTAACCTCACTTGAAAGACATAATCATTTTTCGCCAGATATTGTAATGCCTCAATGCTGCGTGGATCAGCGCATGTCTTTATTTCCTTTATGAGATTCAATCGCTTATGGAAATCTGTCTTATCTTTCAGAATCGTTTCCACTTCATCAAACTGCACGGCCACCTTCACTAAGCCTATAAACACGGCGTCGCTACGCAAATCCTTGCGGGTAAAGTCTCACGTGTATCTACAGAATTCACGTAGACGCGTCTCAAATGAAGCCTATTTATCACTCATTTTGTCAGATTTCGCCGTCACGTCATGTTCGTCACCAGAATCGATCCCGCGTTAACCTGGCTAAGCCAACAATCGTCTACAGTTAAGATACTCAATCTCTGGGAAATTATGCTCGCCATGCCCTTTTCTCTTATGCCTCATCTTTTCGCGCGCCTGCGCCTGCTTATCTCCGTTGCGGCCGGGATCGTCTGCTATTTGCTACTCCCTGCACAATTGGGCGAAATGCAGCGATTACTGATTGGCTGGAATGTGCTGGCCTGGCTCTATTTATGGTTTCTTTGGTTCCGGATGTTGCGCACTGACTCAGGGGAAATCAAACGTATTGCCAGGATGCAGGACCAAAGTGCGGCGCTGGTACTGGGTATGGTGATCTTGGCTTGTATGGTCAGTATTGTGGCCATTATGAGTGAGTTGCCCACATTGAAAAGCCTGCATGGTACGCCCAAAATATTGCATTTGGTGCTGACAGCGATGACGCTGATTGTTTCATGGGCGTTGCTACCTAGCTCTTTTGCCATGCACTACGCCCATCAACATTACCTGCGGAAAAGTGACAACGTCACACCGATGATCTTCCCTGAAAAACCCGATGACCCCAATTACTGGGATTTTCTCTACTTCTCCTTCACCATCGCGGTCGCCTCACAAACCGCCGATGTGGCAACGGGCACCACTGAGATGCGCAAACTGGCCCTGCTTCAATCCGTGATCTCGTTTATCTTCAATCTGGCCATTCTTGGATTATCCGTGAATGTCGGCGCCGGGTTACTGAGCTAACGGCGGCCCTTAATCACCGAGGCCGACCAGCTAAAATCACTGACCTCACTCGCCGATTGTGCTTCAGGTTTTTTACGACGAGTGGGCGTTTTCTTGGCTTTGTCGGCTTTCGCTTTCTCTTTGGCCAGCTTGAGGCTCATAACCTGTTGGCGCGCTTCGGCGGTGTACTCTTTTTCTTTCTTCGCGTCAGGCTCTTTACCGCTGCGCAGCCGATGTTTTTGCATCAGCCCTTTGAAAATCTCATCCACTTCTCCTCGCTCAGCCTCATTAAACTGATCGATTGAAATCATTTTCTTGTCGCTCATTGCGTCTGTTCCTGTGATAAATGGCCCGACCTCAGTTTACATCATTGCTGCAAGCTCGGCTTTCTTGTAACCTTGCCCGCCAATCTCTCGCCTGTAAACAAGGATTCATCATGACCGCACACCCTTCTAAAGATCCGCTGCACGGCGTGACGCTGGAGATGATCGTGAATGCACTCGTGGCCCGCTACGGTTGGGATGAACTCGGCAAGCTGATCAATATCAACTGTTTTAAAAACGACCCCAGCGTCAAATCCAGCCTGAAATTTTTGCGCCGCACGCCGTGGGCTCGCGCGGAAGTTGAAGCCCTGTACCTCGATTCACTGGATCAACCCGCAGACAACAATGAGGAAGCAGCAGGATTTAACCCATGGACCGAGGGCCGTAAATAACGCAAGGCACTACGCATGCCATTCGATTAGCAACCTTGCCAGCGTCATCACATTTTCCAATGACCCGCCGCCTTGTAACTTCACATCTCGCATGACAATATCGGCACATGTATATACATGTATCTTCAATTGCATTCACACCACACTAACAATAAAGCCCCTGTCGCGTTCATTGTTTCAGCGAGGAAACTATGTCAACCGAATCACCTGCAGCAGACTATAAAGGCACTGACAAACAAAGCCTGACAGAAACCCGTTCTATCGATTACATCCCGTTGCACGAACGTCATGGCCACCCTTTCAGCCAGTTCACACTCTGGTTTGGCGGAAACTTACAAATCACCGCGATTGTCACTGGTGCGCTGGCCGTGGTGCTGGGTGGCGATGTGGTATGGTCGCTGATCGGTTTACTGGTTGGGCAGATCGTTGGTGCAGCCATCATGTCATTACACGCCGTTCAGGGCCCACGCCTCGGTTTACCGCAAATGATCACCAGCCGCATGCAGTTCGGCGTGTTTGGCGCAGTGATTCCCTTGGTACTGGTGTGCATAATGTATGTGGGCTTTTCCGCAAGCGGTACCGTGTTAGCCGGGCAAGCATTAGCGAAGCTGATCAACGTCAGCAATGCGGCTGGCATGATCCTGTTTAGCGCCATTATTGTCGTGATCGCGGTACTGGGCTATCGCGTAATTCACAAGCTGGGTAAAGTGGCCAGTGTGATTGGGGTACTGGCTTTTGCCTACCTGTTCATCACCTTGCTCTCTACACATGATTTGTCAGGGGTTTGGCAGAATCAGCACTTCACCCTCGCCAATTTCCTGTTGGCCGTTTCGCTGTCATCCTCCTGGCAAATCGCCTTTTGCCCTTATGTGTCGGACTACTCGCGCTATCTTCCGGCTGATGTCTCAGCCAGGAAGCTGTTTAGCTCCGTGTTCTTTGGCACCGTATTGGGTACTCAGGCGTCCATGAGCTTGGGCGTGATTGTTGCCGCAATTGCCGGGAAAGCTTTTTCAGGTAACGAAGTGGGCTACATCGTCGGCTTGGGCAGTACAGCTACCATGGCGATGGTGATCTATTTCGCCATCTGCTTCGGCAAAATCACTTTTACTACGCTTAACGCTTACGGCAGTTTTATGTCACTCACCACCATTGTTTCTGGCTTCCGCCAGCAAACCTCGCTCAGCCGAGGGAGCCGCATACTGTTTGTGGTGCTGATGGTGACGGTGGCTTGCATCATCGCGCTGATCAGTGAACCGGCCTTCCTGAAATCCTTCACGCATTTCCTGTTGTTCCTGCTCGCTTTCTTCGTGCCATGGAGCGCCATTAGCCTGACTGATTTCTATCTCATCACCAAAGGCAAGGTCGATGTCCCTGCGCTGTCACAGCCCAATGGCCGTTACGGTCGCTGGAACTGGACGGGTATCACGGTTTACTTCCTGGGCGTGCTGGTGCAGTTGCCTTTTATCGACAACCCCTTGCACCATGGTTCGTTAACCTGGATTTTCGCCGGCAATGATGTGTCGTGGATTATCGGTTGGTTTGTCACTGCACTGCTGTGGCTGGCGGCAAGTCGCTGGGATCGTCGTGGAAAATTAGTACGTTCAGTCTACCCGTTTGAGTGACATTGTCACGGCCGCCCAATGTGGCGGCCGTTCTGCATTACTTATCGTTGGTAAACTTGCCAATCAGCGTTGCTCCGCCTAAGGCATGCCCCTTCAATTTTGCTATCAGCTCATCATGCGTCAGGCCAGCCGGTAGCTGATTAACGGGCAAATCGGTCGCAACCAGTACAAAGTTGTAGTTATGCATACCACTCCCTACCGGTGGACAAGGTCCATAATAGCTTGTGGTGCCAGGTGAGTTTTTACCACCGGTATAACCCACTCCTTTGCTCAATTCACCTTGCGCAAACTGACTGCGATCGGCCGCAATGTTATAGGCTACCATGTGCGTCACACCCAACCCTTTACCGCCTACCGGGTCCGTGAGCACCAGAGCAAAACTGCGGGTTCCCGTCGGTACATTTGACCAACTCAATGCCGGGGACACATTGTCGCCGGTGCAGGATGGATTGTTTTTGTTGTTGCCCGCGAAGGTCTTGTTCAGCACCGCACTGTCATTAAAATCTGACGATTGTAGTGTAAACACCGGGGCAGCCATCACGGCTCCGGGTAGTAGCGCCAACAATAAAATCGGTTTCAACCTAACCATCATTCACTCCTGTTGATGAAAAATCAGTCACGGGAACAAGTATATAGCCTGATTGTGTCGCTGCTGCTTTTATCGCTTAGTAGGCGCGCTGGCGATAGTCCTGCAGTTGCATCATCTCGATTTGGCGTGGTGTTGCCACCGGCCACGACTGTTGCGGGTACAAATAAAGCCGGATGCTGAACAGATGGAAAAGTGGCGTCAGCAAGCTGTCATCGCGCTTCGCCAGTCGCTCCAGCAATAACAGTAGAAGATCCAATTCATCCAGCAGATCCTGGTGCGGCGGTGTTTGTAGTGATTTAAGGCGACGCTTAAGAAACAGCGCCAGCTCATGAAACATCTGGCCACTGTCCAACTGGTATTTAGCCAACAGATCTTTATGGCGTGCGTAATAATCGAAACTGTTTACCCCCAACCAAACCTCGGTGAGTAACATGCCAGCAGTTGACATGTCGGGCTGCGGATCGAGTCGCAGGCGTGGTAGCACCACATTGACCTTGTCCAACATCAGGCTGATAAATCGCTGCCGTCCAAGCAGCGACGAACCGTTACGTTCCAGCTCTTTGATGAAACGCAGTAGCTCCCGTAATCCCTGACGCACTGCACGTCGCGCCGTCCAGGACGGTCTTTTGTTACGCATTAATACCGTGACAATCACCGCAAACAGTACGCCCGTTAACGAAGCGATGGCATTGTTGATTAGCAGTACCAAGTCAGGCTTGAGGTGATGCCCTAAACCGATAAAACCGGGGATTTGGATCGCTACGCTAATCCCAATCATGTTGGTTGAGGGGCGCGCAATCATTAGTCCTAACACTAACAAGCCCGGCGCGAGACAGATGATCAAGGCTTCAAACGAGGTCGCCTGTGGTATCAGTAACGCCACGTAAATCACGCTAATAAAAATGGCGACGATGACACCTCGCACAAATAACTTCATCGAGGTAAGTGGTGTGTCCATGCTGGCGAACAATGAACTTAAGATCGCTGCCATTACCGGTGCGGAGGCACCATCATGCCAACCGGTGCCGATCCACAGCAGGCATGATCCAAAGATGGCGCAAAAAGCCGTTAATGCAGAGAGCCGTATCAGCCCCTTATCATAGAAACGATGCGTTCGCTTGCCGCGAGCTGGCGTGGTATCCCCTGAGAGATCGCTGACCAACCCGCCCACACTTTGATAAGCACCGGCAATGCGCACGAAATCGGCCATGCGCTCCAGTAGTCCGGTTAGCAGCATGCAGTGTTCAGTCGGCAAATCACCGTTGCGCCATGCGGCGTTGATATCACTTTGACAACGACTGAGTTCCAGTTGAATACCGCTGGTTTCGCCTACCGCTTCACCATCGTTGAGCCAATGCAAAAACAGCCTGAAAGCCACGGCAACATTGTCTGGGAACGCAATCTGCTGCGCCGACAACCGCTGCAGGCGCATTTCAATCGCCGTCAGGGTTGGGATCAAATAGGACAGATGTTGATACTGTACGCTTACAAGACGGATCAATCGCCTTGCTGCATCACCTTCATACACACAGTGGGTGATCAGCATTTCCACCTGCTGGGGGTTGGTGGCCATACGCGTCAGAATCTCATCGCGCTCTGGTGATTTATCGCTGGGAATACCTGAAAACAGGTCATTGCATAGCTTACGCGCATTGAGATACCACTGGCTGACGCTCTGCTCCAGCAAACTGCGCATAGAGACCGGGAACAGTAAGGCATGCACCAGGCTGCTGCATAGCGTACCCACCGCAATTTCTTCGATACGGGATAACACGGTATTGGTGATCGCCATCGGCGTCATGACTTCAGGAAAACCCATGATGGCGGCACTGTAGCCAGCCAGCATAAAGACATAGCTTTTGGGCGTGCGGTCATGTAACGACAAATAGAGACAAACACTTACCCACAGCGAAATAGACAGGCTAAACAGCAGCGGATGTTCAACGGTGAGCGGGAACACAAAGAAGACAAATACGCCACCCAGCAAGGTGCCAAGCATACGGAACAAGGATTTAGAGATCGTCGATGCTGAGTAGAGTTGGGAGGCAATAAATACGGTAGTAATTGCCCAAGCCGGTTTATCTAGATTGAGTTCCAGTGAGAGATACAGTGCCAGAAAGGCAGCCAGACAGGTTTTTACAGCAAAAAAAACGGCGTTTTTTGAAAACCACTGCATGACAGTATTGAGACCAAACCAGCTTAAGTGCGGCGTATCCTGACAGAATAATATTTCTGCTCACGGCGATAAATATGTCAAATTATTACATCATCGAAAATGGTGTTTTAACCTCGCAATCGATATCAGGATAATTATTAAGGTTTACTTATGTTCTTTAATCTAAAAAACCTTAGTTTTGGCGAATCCCTCTGATTTATATAGGCTTTTAAATGCAGATGGTTATCAGCACCATAAATGTGTTCTGGATCACACTTTTAAAAATAACCCTAACAATAACAACGGCTCCATAAAAACATTTCGCGCAATCTGGCGCAGTTTCCTGCGCCAGATCATCGCGAAGTCGACATTCAGTCACTGACTATCGTCACCCAGTTTGCATCTCCGCCTGCCGGTGCTTCACCAACGCGTTTTAGCGCCCCGCTTTCCGCATCGATGTCATAGCTGCCGGTCACCTGGCTTTTCTCACCGCTGGCAACAAGCCAACGTCCATCCTGAGTAATCGCAAAGCTACGTGGCTGTTTTTCTACTGGCCAGCTGCCAATCAGCGTGAGTTTTCCATCCGCGCTATTCACGCGATAGCCGGTTAAGGTGCTACTGGTGCGTTCGCTGACATAGAGAAAATGTCCATTGGGAGTGAGATGAATATCCGCCGACCAAATTCGTGGCGTGGTGTCACTGTATCCAGCTGGGCGTTCGTGACCGTGTTGCAATTTATACTCTGCGGCCACAGCATTAGGTGTCTCACCGACTTTAGACAGCTCACCCTGCTCATTTCGGCGGAACTGCGTGATGATGCCGCCCATTTCACCCACGTTATAGAGGTAACGTTGGTCCGGTGATAACACCGAGTGGCGTGGGCCGTTTCCTGCTTCAGTTTTGACGTAACCATTAGCCAGTGCGCTGAGTTCACCCTCGGAACTCAGTTTTAGTTGCAGCACGCGATCGGTACCGAGATTGCCGACATAGGCGGTTTGCCCTGCATCATCAACAATCACCGAATGCGCTGCATGGCCCGTTTTATAACTGCCCACTGCTGGCGCGATTATCTTGCCATCTTTTGCCAGGCGATAGACATGTACCACATCACCGTCATAAGAGGCACCGAGTAAAAAATGCCCTTGTTTGTCGGTGCTGATATAGGGATAGCTCGCTGCAGCAGCGACTTCGCCGGTTTTACTGAGATCGCCCGTAGCGCGATCGATGTGCCAGCTCACCAGTTTTAACGGTTTGCTGCGAATAGCGGCGTATAAATGCTGGCTGTCAGCACTGAGTGCCATCGGCATGACTTTGCCCCCTGCTGGCGTTCGACCGAGCAGTTGCAAAGCGCCAGTTTGATCATTCAAGGTATAGCGCGCGATAGTGCCGTCGTCCGCTTCTGAAACATAGACAAAGGTTTTAGCCAGCAACGGTGTGCTGAGCGTCATCGCCGCCAATATAGTCGCGGCCTGTAAAGCTTTTTTCATTTCATCCTCTCCACGCACCGGTATTGGCACCGCAATAGGTATAGTCAGCTGATTTAAAAGCCGTTATGTGAGATTGCCTGAGACCGGCTGTGCGCTTGTACAAGCTTTGAATTTATTCAAGGGGTTATGAAATTTGGCGTAGAGAAGTTTAGTGTGGGTTTGTGCGCTGGCTCACTGGGAAGAAGTATGCTCCCCAGCGTGTTCAGAGTAAGGAGTCTGTCTTGCGTTTTTTTGGGCGTTTCACATCATCAGTCATCGCTAAACAACGCCTCTAGTTCATCTAACTGCGGAATGCCCGCTGACTGCACGGTAAGCTTTAACCCAAGTGTATTGAGGTATAAGGTCAATACTTTCAAAGATCCTGAGTAATGGCCATTTTCTATCTGAGAGATAACCGTTCGGTGTATCCCCGCATAGGTTCCAGCTGTGGCTTGTGTCCAGCCGTTGGCCTTACGCTTCTCTTGGCACTTCTTCCCGATTTCACGCATACCTGGCAACATAGGCCCTCAAATGTTGTTATATAGCAACATAAAGCCAATAATGAACCTTTTGTTATTATATAGCAACACTACGATCAGGCTTTGCATCAACTACACTTGCCTTATCTAACACTACTATGAGGTTTACATGCCACAACCAACACAGGTCAATCACGCTTGGCTACTCGCCTCACGCCCTCACGGCGAACCGACAAAAGAGAATTTCAGGCTAGTTGAACAGCCCATCCCTGCCTTAAAACAGGGTGAGATGCTGCTGCGTACCGCGTATTTGTCACTTGACCCTTACATGCGTGGACGTATGGATGACAGCAAGTCTTATGCGGCCCCGGCACAACTCGACCAACCTATGGTGGGCGGCACCGTGTCTCAGGTGACGGAATCATTGCATCCTGATTTCAACGTTGGCGATTGGGTAGTCGCAGGCAGTGGCTGGCAGAGTTATGCCGTGTCCGATGGCAGTGGCGTGAGTAAAATCGGCGACCTTCCCCATCCTTCCTGGGCGTTAGGGATTCTGGGTATGCCCGGATTTACCGCCTATATGGGTTTAATGGACATTGGACAACCCAAAGACGGTGAAACATTGGTGGTGGCGGCGGCAACCGGACCCGTTGGCGCAACAGTTGGACAGCTCGGGAAATTAAAAGGCTGCCATGTGGTGGGTGTTGCAGGTGGTGAAGAGAAGTGCCGCTACGCAATTGAAACCCTCGGTTTCTCGGCCTGCCTTGATCATCATAAAGAAGATTTCGCTGAGCAACTCGCAGCAGCTTGTCCTGATGGCATTGATATCTATTTTGAAAACGTTGGCGGTAAAGTGTTTGATGCGGTCTTCCCGTTACTCAATACCGCTGCGCGCGTACCGGTTTGTGGGCTGGTTTCGACTTACAACACACGCAACGCTCCGACGGAAGGCCCCGATCGCACCCCACAGATCCTTGGCAGCATATTAAAACGCCGCATCCGCCTACAAGGATTCATCATTTTTCAGGATTACGGTGATCGATATCCAGAATTTCTACAGGCAATGACGCCTTTAGTTGAGCAGAAAAAAATTCACTATCGCGAACACATGATTGAAGGCCTGGAGAATGCGCCGCAGGCATTCTTTGATATGCTGAAAGGTAAGAACTTCGGCAAAACAGTCATTAAGGTTGCCGGTTAGTAGCGATGAAAGCCGGCTGTTTCAACTGATTCAACCGGCGTAATGGACATTCACTTTTGCCTGGTCTGTGGCATGAGCAGTTCAGAAAGGATTTGACTGCGCTGCTGGGTAGAGAGCCAAAACAGGCGTGGAACCCAAGCGGGTCGAGTTTGAACTGCGTATAGGCATTGCATCTCTTTTAACCATTGTGCGTTATTCATTGTTTCCTCCTTTGTTATGAAAAGTATGGAGGCATAAAACCGGAACAAATAGTGAGGTGTTTAAAATTACTGTTCCGGGTTTATGTATTCAATCAAATAACACTGAGAAACTAGCGCCCTTTCTTTTTACGACCGGGTTGGGTAAAGCGCTGACGTCCAGCAGGCTTACCCGCCGCTTTCTCGCTCTGTTTAGGTCCGTTAGAGCTGGGTTTCTTCGCCGCCGTGGCCGGTTTTTTCTTAGCCTGACTTTTCTGTGTTTTTTGATCTTCTGAAGAGGAGTCTTCAATCAGCTTAAATAAGTCAATCAGCTCATCATCAGTAAGATCGCGCCACTCACCCAGCGGAATCCCCTTGAGGCTGACGTTCATAATGCGTGTGCGCTCAAGTTTGGTGACTTCAAAACCAAAGTGCTTGGTCATACGGCGAATTTGACGGTTTAAACCCTGTACCAAAATAATGCGGAATACAAAGGTCGACTCTTTCTTCACTTTGCATTTTTTGGTCACCGTACCCAGCATCGGCACACCGGCTGCCATCCCGGCGATAAATTCATCGGTGATAGGTTTATCAACCGTGACCACGTACTCTTTTTCGTGATTATTGCCAGCACGCAGGATTTTATTGACCAAATCACCGTGGTTGGTCAGAAAAATCAGGCCCTGCGAATCTTTATCCAGGCGACCAATCGGGAACACGCGTTTACTGTGGTTAACGAAATCACCAATATTATCGCGCTCGCCTTCTTCCATGGTGGTAATAATGCCCACCGGTTTGTTAAGCGCGATCAGTACCAGGTCTTCTTCGTTGCGCGGTTCGATCAACTGCCCGTTAACCTTCACTTCATCCCCGGCGAACACCTGCGCACCCACCGTGGCGCGTTTACCGTTAATAAAAACGTTGCCTTGTTCGATGTAGCGATCGGCGTCACGGCGTGAGCAGATTCCGCTCTCGCTGATATATTTGTTCAGGCGCGTGGATGAGTTGGGCAGCATGGATCCTCCGAAAAAAAACGGACTATACAGCAACCTTAGACGTTGTGTAAGCCACTGTTAACCATCACTGCATTGATGGGCATTTTAATCACCAAACCGTAACAACACACTAACAGTGTGGTTGCTCCTGACGAATCGATCAGCGACAATCGCCATCCATCGTTTTTTCTTATGACAGAGTAATTCCACTATGACAGCCCGATGGCTCCTCTCGCTGCGAACTCTCCTCGCGCGTCTCTGGCCGCATCCGCTTCCCGTGGCCAAAAAGCAGATGGCGATAGCCAGTTTTGGTGCAGGCCTTGGATTAATGATCACCAGCCTGATCAGCCACAAGTTGCTCGGCGAGGTGAACCTCTGGTTTGTTGCTCCAATGGGCGCTTCCGCAGTATTGCTTTTCGGTTTGCCCAACAGTCCATTGGCACAGCCATGGTCGATTGTCGGTGGGAATCTGGTTGCAGGATTGATCGGTGTGACCACGGCGATGTATGTTCCTTACCCCGCTTTGGCCTGCGGCATTGCCGCTTCACTGGCGATTGCCGTGATGTTTCAACTGCGCTGCTTACATCCACCCAGCGGCGCAGTGGCGTTGACGGCAATTCTTGGCGGCAGCGGAGTGCAACAACTGGGCTACCACTTCATTCTCACACCGGTATTGTTGAACTCTTTGTGTCTGGCGCTGCTGGCCGTGCTGTTTAACAATCTTGCTGGCCGACGTTATCCTCACCCGCTGGCGGCGAGTGAATCCAAGCCTCAACCGATTGCTTTGGAGGTCCCTATTACGCGCGCCGACCTGCACCAAGCGCTGGAGGGAGGCCAATTGCTCGATATTGATGAGGACGATTTGCAGCAGTTACTACAGCGAGCAGAAGAGATCGCCAGATGCCGGCAACAGCAAGGTGAATAATTTTAAGAGCCGGGCGCGCATCACGTCCGGCTAATTTCACCACCAAATCCGCTAATACTTACCCGTTCTTCGCTTAATTCCACAACCGCAAACGGGACGTTGCTGGGGTCATCCAGCATCCCTTTCATGGTATAAAAGCCTGTTTGACCGATACGAGCAACGTTGCCGCGATGGTCATGACCAGAGAAACAAAATCGTATGTTGTAACTAGTTATAAGATCCACCAGCACACTGCTGTTCATCAGGGTATGTGTCGTCAGTGGTGCCAGCGGATAGTGGCCAAATACCCCAACATTTTCGCCCTGCAACTGAGCCTCAATAAGCTGCTGCTCAATCCAGGCTAACTGCTGTTGCCCTACCGCACCATTCCACGGCTGGGCCTGTGGTTGTTGTTGCGCCTGTAACTCAGCTAGCAAGGTTTCGGCTTGATAATAATCATCGCCATTCAACGCATTGCAGTAGAGACTGACATCGTTTCCGTCATAAACAATAAAACGCCACCCACTGAAACGAAATGCGTAATAGCTTTTCGGTAAGGGCGCACGATTGCGAAGATGCTGTGCAATGGTCTGAGCATCATGATTACCCAACACCACCGCATGCGGGTGCTCCAGCCGATCGTACAGCGGCAAAATAGCGCTATAGCTCTCCCAACCGCGGTCAACGATATCCCCTAACGTGACGACAAAATCCAGGGGCTGTTGATTCAGTGCCGCTATCGCTTGTGGCAACTTTTGCAGCGCATGGCGATAGTAAAGATCATTGGCGATATCCGGGGCCACATCGGCATACTGCGGATCGGCAATCAGGCCAAAGCGCAGCGTGCTGTTTAATGGATTAGCTCGCAAATCGGGCATGGCGTAGAGTTCGGCAACATCACCCAACAGTTCGCGCTGTAATGAGGTCAATGGATGCGGATTTGTCACGGAAAGTACTCCTTAGCGAATACCGGCACGCATAAATGACTGAATAAACTGGCGCTGGAAAATCAGGAACAGCACCAGTAATGGCAAGCTGGTCATCAGCGTCGCCGCCCCAATCAGCGCCCATTGCACGCCCTGCTCTGGCGCGGAAAATAACTGTAATCCCACGGTCAGTGGTCGCACATTAACCGAGTCGGTAATCACCAGCGGCCACAGGAAATCATTCCAGTGGAAACTGATCGACACCAGCGCAAAGGCGATATAAATCGGCTTTGCCAACGGCATATAGATTTTGCGCAGGATATAAAAGCGACTCGCCCCCTCCACTATTGCCGCCTCTTCCAGCACCAGCGGAATGCTTTTGAACGTCTGACGCAGCAGGAAGATAGCAAAAGCAGAGGCAAAATAAGGCAGTGCGATGCCCGTCAAGGTATCGCGCAAACCCAGTGCGCCGATGGTTTTGTAGTTATTCAGAATCAACACATCGGGGCTGATCATGAGTTGCAGCAAAATCAGCGCGAAGATGC
This sequence comes from Pantoea vagans, assembly GCF_001506165.1. NCBI lineage: Bacteria > Pseudomonadati > Pseudomonadota > Gammaproteobacteria > Enterobacterales > Erwiniaceae > Pantoea > Pantoea vagans. Next base: position 1,957,118 of record NZ_CP011427.1, read on the forward strand.
ATCCTGAGAACTTCATTTTGAAGCGCACCAGAGCGTAAGCCGCCATGGTCGCCAGAATCAGTTGCACCACCACAATCATCAGTACCAGCAGCGTGGTATTGAGGAAGTAGCGTGCAAAGGGTGCGGCATGCCAGGCGTTGATAAAATTATCAAACGTCAGAGGGGATAACAGCGAGAAGCTGGCCTGATCCGAAGCGGGATGGATCGCCACCCATAATGCCACCAGTATTGGCAGAAACCACAGTAGCGCGGCCAGCCAAATGACCAGGTTCAAACACTTGCCACCCAACGAATCTGTTGTCTTCATTGATAGTGAGCTCGCTTGTCCAGCAGGTTAAATTTAATCAGCGCAATCGCCGCCAGAATCACCAGTAGTACTACTGTCATCGCAGCCGCCGCAGGCATATCCCAGAAGCTGAACGCGGTGCGATAGATATAGAACAGCAGCAGACTACTGCTGTTGTTAGGCCCGCCGTTGGTCATCGCAATCACCTGATCAACAATGCGGAAGGCATTCATCGATGCATTGATCAACACAAACAGCGTGGTGGGCATCAGCAGTGGCCACTGCACCCGTCGGAAAAAATACCCGCGTGACGCCCCTTCAATCTCTGCAGCTTCACTCAGACGCGGATCGATCTGCTGCAATGCAGCAAGATAAAAGATCATAAAGAATCCGGCCTCACGCCACACCGACACTGCCATCAAGCAATATAGAGATGTACCAGGTTCACCAAGCCAGTTCACCGCAGGCAACGAAAACAGCGCCAGCAACTTATTGAGTAACCCTAACTGCGGCGTATAGAAAAACAGCCACAGATTCGCGATGGCAATCATAGGCAACAGTGAAGGAATAAAGAACGCAGCACGCACCAGTGAGTTACCCGCCAGACGGCGATTTACTGCCAGCGCCATCAGCAAGGCCAGGATGACGGCCAGAGGAATGGTGATCAACGCATACCGCAGATTGTTCCACAGCGACTGGATGAAGATATCGTCATCGAGCAAGGCCAGATAATTATCCAGCCCGACAAAATGGGCTGGATGGTTACTACGCGAAGCACTGAACAGACTCTCCCAGACGGTTGCTACCGCAGGATAGTGAGTGAACAGCAGCAAAAAACACAGCGCCGGTAGAATTAACAGATATCCATAAAGTTGCATCGACCATAAACGCGGACGATGCAGCGGGATACTGGTGAGAGTCGTGCTCATAGCGCTTCCGTTACTGATACGATTTTAACAGGCGATCGGCTTGCTTCTGTGCACCTTCCAGCGCTTCAGCAGGGGTTTTGGCCTGCGTCACTGCGGCTTCTACCGCATGATTGAGTGCATCCTGAATCTGCACGCTGTTGTAAGTAGAGAGTTCTGGCTGGGCATATTTCAACTGCTCGCGAGCCACCAGTGCCTGAGGCACTTGTTTCACGTAATCCTTCATCACAGCGGTGTCCCATGCAGCTGGAGACGTTGCGACGTAACCTGTTGCGATACTCCAACGCGCGGCCTGCTCCGGCGACGTCACCCAACGGATAAACTCCATCGCTGCTTTTTGCTGCTCAGGTGAGCCATTTTTGAAGACGTAAAGGTTGCCACCCCCGGTTGGGCTGCCGCGCTGGGTTTTCTCTGGCAGCATTGCCACGCCAAACGGGAATTTAGCATTATCACGCACGTTGGTCAGATTGCCGGTAGTCGTCACCATCATGGCGGTTTTCCCGCTGATGAAATCCTGCGGCGTTGTGCCCCAAGCGATCGCGCCTTTTGGTGAGACCTCTTCTTTCTGACCCAAATCGGTCAGCCACTGCAGGGTCTCAATGTTGCCAGGCGTATTGAAATTGACGGCAGTGCCCTTGCCATTATCCAGGCGACCGCCATTGGTGGCAGACAATCCCTGGAAGGTCCAGTAACCAATTGGCGTTGAGGGGATTTCGATGCCCCACTGACTCACATCATTGCCATTTTTGATGGTCAGTTTCTTACCAAAATCGACCACTTGCTGCCAGTTGGCCGGTGGAGTATCAGCATTCAGGCCAGCTTTATCGAACGCCTGCTTGTTCCAGAACATCACGATAGTCGATCGCTGGAACGGCACACCCCAGACCTTGCCGTCAATATGACGCAGAAACGCCGGATAGAAACCTTCGATCCACTTTTTACCCTCATCACCGGTTGCCAGATCGCTGGCGGCAACAATCGCACCCGCATCAATCAGCGAATAGGCTTCAATATCACCGATCACCGCCAGTTGTGGCGCATTACCGCCACGGAAGGCGGTCAGTGCTTTGGTGACTGTCGTCGAGTAGTCACCGGTGTACACCGGTTGAATGCTCACTTCCGGATGCACTTTTTCGAAATCAGCGACCAGCGCGTCAACGGTATGGCTGACTTTGCCACCCACCGCGATCGGATAGTACATCTGCAATTTGACAGGATCGGCCGCAAAGGCCGAGGCAGTGACGCAAAGTAGTACAGCAGAGGCCAGACGTGAGTAACGGATCGCAGACATGATTTTCCCTTGGGCGAAAAACAACGGTTAAACAGCGTATTTATTCTGTGAAGCAAACATGTGTTGTTCAGCGGAGGTGCTGCGTTTGCCACTGGTGGTTGAAAACAGGTATTGGCGGGCGGCAGACCACTGCAATCCCACCTGGCTGCCCTCGTCATAGCGCTGCATGCCGGGCACTTTGACGGTGATAACTTCGCTCAATCCAGCCAACTGGCAGGCCAGTAAGGTGTCAGCCCCCATATATTCGTAACTGACAACGCGCGCAGTCAGTGCCGCACTGGCGGGGGAAATCAGCTGGATATCTTCGGCACGCAGCCCGAGGCTCAGCGCGACCTCATCGCAATGCTCCACCACCGGAGTCTGTAAATGGCTGAGATAGTGATGCTCACCCTTCGCATGCAGCGGCAGGATGTTCATCGGTGGCGCGCCGATAAACTGGGCAGCAAAGATACTGGCCGGATTGTTATAGAGATCGTTCGGTGTGCCGTGCTGTTCAATTTGGCCGTCATTGAGCAAGATGATGCTGTCAGCCATGCTCATCGCTTCTGTCTGGTCATGCGTGACATACAGCATGGTGAGTCCCAGCTTCTTCTGTAAGGCACGGATTTCACGACGCATGCTTTGGCGCAGTTTGGCATCAAGATTGGATAACGGCTCGTCCATCAGACACAGATTGTTATTGGCGATCACCGCCCTACCCAACGCCACGCGTTGCTGCTGCCCACCGGAGAGTTGCGAGGGCAAGCGTTCGAGCAGTTTATCCAGCTCCATCAACTTGCTGACATCATCAAGCCGCGAGGCGAAAGTCTGCTTATCTTCGCCGCGCGCTTTCAAACCAAACAGCAGGTTTTCCCGCACGTTGAGGTGCGGAAACAGCGCATAGGATTGAAACACCATTGAGAGCTTGCGCTGAGAGGGTGGCAAATGAGTGATGTCGCTGTGTTTAAAATGGATCTGACCGCTATCTGCGGTTTCCAGTCCTGCTATGGTGCGAAGCAGTGTCGATTTACCACAACCAGAGGGACCAAGTAGCGCGACAAAACTGCCTTCTGCGGCATCGAAGCTGATGTTGTCCAGGGCAATTTTTTCACCCCAGGCTTTAGTAATGTGATGAAGCGAAAGATGGCTCATGCATCCGCAGTCCTGAAAACAGAATGGCGGTAAGCTAGCGTAGGGAAATGAAGGATTTATGTAACTGGAGTGACGGTTGAGTGACTGGCAAAAAATGACAGCATTCGACCGCAAGGAAAGTTTATAAAACTTGTTATCAACGGCGATAATCGCCGTTGATTTAAGATCTTATAAACTCTCTTGAGCGAACAGTGATTCTAAATTACTGCGACATACTCAAAATCGTGCGGATATTCTGTGCAGTGGTCGCCACAATATCGATCGCGCCGGTGCGCAGTGCGCCGAGAATCGCCAGCGCTTTGGTATTCTCTGAGGCAATGGCAATCACACAGGGGATCTTACGTAACTCTTCGATGCTGAGACCAATCACGCGGTCGTTCATCACCGTGTCCACATGTTGTCCCTGCGCATTAAAGAAGTCATAGCCAGCAACATCGCCTGTCACGCCCTGATTAACGTGCGCATCAATAATTTCGTGCGGCGTAAACCAGCCCAGTTTGACCATATAACTGTTTTCATTCATATCCCCGATGCCCACTAAAGCGACATCGGCTTTACGTGCACGGTCTAGCGTCTCTTTAATGGTGCCGTTTTGCATAAAGGCATCACGCAACCCGCGGTTTTCGACGTAGGCCGGCGCATACAGGGTTTCACTGATGCCACCAAACTTCTTCGCCAGACGACGGCTAATGTGGTCCGCATTAATCGCATCACCCGGACGATGAGTACCCCCAATCCCGCTGATAAACAGACAGTTGCGCGTGGGAACCTGACCAGGATAATCGGCGACGGCGGCAACGTTGCGCCCCTGTCCTACCGCGACAATGGCGTTATCTTTCAGCGACTGGGCAAGATGCGAGGAGACGAGCGCAGCAACCTGACGGCGCTGTTCTTCATCATCGGGGGAATCCAGGGCGATCAACGCGCGTTGCAGTTGCGGGAAACGATTTTGCAGTTGTTGTTCAAGACGCGTACTGAACACCGGATGGTAGCGCACATTAATTTCGACGATGCCCTCTTCACGCGCACGTTTGAGCAAGCGACCAACCTTAATGCGGGAAATCCCAAACTTACGCGCAATCTCCTCCTGGGTGATTTCGTCCTGATAATAAGCCACTGCAATTTCTGTCAGCAGCTCGGAGTCCTGAGAAAGCGTGTTTTTTTCCATCCGTTACCTGTCTTGTATCGTGACACTTGATTTGAGGAAGGAGTTATATCATTGATACGACTCGCTTCGCCAGACAGCGACGATGCGAGTCGTTGACCACATCACGCTTAACGCTTGATCGCGTCGATTTTCAGCATGCGGGCAATCACGATATCCAGTTCTTTCTGATCGAAGATCTGCTTCCAGTCTGGCTTCACAATCTTCTCACGGCCGTACTCCATGGCGATCATGCAGGCATCAGAGAACGGGTTTGTTGCACGGAAGGCCACGGCCAGTGCGATCTGAATATGACCATACAGCATCGCTTTAGCGGCTTCTTCTGGTACACCGCTGTGTTTCACGGTCTCATCCAGCGCTTCTTTCATAAAGGCACCGACCATACAGGCCACGGTTTCTACCAGCGTTGGCTCCAGATAAGCCAGCTGCGTTACGGTGACCCAGTGCACTTCCTCCACCGGGCCGTACATCACGCTGATCACTTTGCTGAGCTCGGCTTTCTGTGCGTCGCTGCCGGTTTCATAAGAAGCCGCTACGTGCTGAACAGCGGCGATGCCGCCGAAGGCATCAGCGTGCTCTTCTTTGGTGTAGCGCTCCAGGAACACGGATGGATGGCAAGGATGCGCAACCGCATACTCAATACCCTCACGATGGGCAATCAGATTCGCGTAGGCTGCAGCCGGGTCGAGGGTCAGCAGAATCGCGCCTGCCTTCATCTGCGGTACAACACCTTCTGACACTTTGCCCAACACGATATCTGGCACCGCCAGAATCACCACGTCACTCAACGGCACCACTGAGGCAGCATCAGACAATTCGCGACCTTGAGCGGTAACTTGTTCCTGTGCTTTTGGTGAGTTCTCAACGTAAAACACCTGGTAATCGCTTTTCTGGAAGTTGGCAGAAATACGCATACCCATTTTGCCGCCCGCGCCAATCACGGTGATGGTTTTCAATGCATTGCTCATGTGTGTTACTCCTGATCTTGTTTACTACGTAAGAATTCAACGGTGCGGCGAGTCCATTCGGCTTCTCGCTCGCAGGTCAACGCGGCATCGTCTTGCCACGGCAACCAGTGTTCGACGATTTGGTTAATCTCTCTTTCGACCGGGCGCACGCTGGCGATCATCCGGTCGTAATCCAGTAGCCCTTCGCCCATCGGGCAACCGGCAAAGGTAAAGCCGACCCAGCCATCACGCCGGGTGAAGGCGAAATCTTTGATATGCAGATTGCCAACGCGTGCTGCGGTATTGGCGACCACCTGCTCCGGCAGTTCCAGTCCGGCAACACAGTTTGCCGGGTCCAGACAGACGCACAGCCATGGCGACAGAAACTTATTGATCACCGACATCATGGCGCCACTGTTCACCTGCTCATAGGTCTCAAGGCAGAGGCGTACTTGCTGGCGGGCGAAATCAGGCAACACTGCTCCAATTAATTCCGCCGCTTCATCCAGTGACGGACGATGATCGGCGGTATAGAACATTGAGCGCACCACACGCGCATCAAGAATGTTGGCCATGTGCAAATAGCCACGCAGATGGGCCGTGCCCAACCCACGCGTGCCCAGCTCAAGCGTGATGCCCAGCGTATCCGCCTGCTGACGCAGCGCCTGCAACTGCTCGTCAGACCAACTCTCTATCGCTGGGTAGTCACAAATCTGGAATACCGACACATCCATCTCTGCGGTCTGTTGCAACATCTGCTCCAGCGTCAGGGGATGCGGCACTTTGCTGGACATACGCCAGAAAAAGGCATAAGTACTGAGTCCGATACGGCTCATTAACGGATCTCCTTTGCCAGCACGCTGGCTTCTTCAATAATTTGCGCCAGCGCATGCGGATCATGGGCAAAGCGACCAAGGAACAGACCATCCACGTCTGCCCCCAGGCGTTGAATCAGCCCCGGCCCAGCACTGCCGCCGTAGATAATCTTCAAGGTAATGCCTTCAGGCGTTTTCAATTGCTGCAAGCCCGCGCATACCGCACGAATGTAACTGTCAGGTGCAGGTTGCGGCGCACCAATCGCCCACTGTGGTTCATAGGCGAAGAACACTTCACCGCGTAATCCTTGCTGCGTGGCATCGGCCAGCGCTTCGGCGAGTTGCTGCTCGCACAGTGCAATCGCCTGCTCCGGTTCAGCCTGTTGCTCTTCCCCGATGCACAGCACCGGCGTCAAACCGTGGCGCAATGACATCGCCACCTTGGCCGCAATTTGCGCTTTATCTTCATGAAAATGACGGCGGCGCTCAGCATGGCCAATTTCAGCCAGGGAACAGCCCAACTCCTGCAACATGCTGGCGCTGACTTCGCCGGTCCAGGCACCGTTTTCCGCCTGACAGACATCCTGTCCGCCGAAGCGTATTGGCGTGCGGGAAAAGATCTCGGCAATCGCCGGAATTGCCGGATAGGCAGGCAAAACAAATAAGCCTACGTCGCCGTTTTTGACAGCCGGAAGCTGCGCCAATCCGGCCACTTTGCGGCACCAGTCCAACGTTTGCTGGTAGCCGAAGTACATTTTCAGGCTCACGCCAAGCCAGATTTTAGGCTGAGACATCATTAGGCTCCTTGCTGAGAGGCACGGTATTCTTTTAGCAGGTCGCCGACCGTGTTGACGATCATCGCCAGCGAAATCGCACCGGCATCAGGCGTACCCACACTTTTTTCTGCTAAAGGACGCGCACGGCCCATTTTTGGCACCAATTGCGCAGTATCCTGAGCCGCTTCGTCCGCGATTTTTGCTGCAGCCAACCATGCTTCAGTGAGTGACGAACCCTCAGCAACCGCGGCATTCAGGCTGTCGCTGAATGGCACCAGCACATCCACCATAGTCTTATCGCCGACTTTCGCTTTACCAAAGTGCATGATGCCCTCTTTGGCTTCTCGCACGCCCGTTGCAACGCGCTGCGCATTCGGTGATTGCTGATCGCCAATTGCCGTACCCAACGCCGTCAAGGCTACGCCCCACAATGCACCTGAAGTACCACCGGCTTTATCTGCCCAGGCATCTGCAGCACGGCACAGCAAGCTGCCCGCACCCGCACCACGCGCAGCCACTTCACGCGCTTTTTCTACGGCGCCAAGAACACCGCGCTCCATACCAATGCCGTGGTCGCCATCTCCAGCTACCGCATCAATATCACCCAACTTGCCTGCGTTACGTTGTAACAGGTCGGCAACGGCTTCGAGTGTATGCAACACGCGCTGCGCGCTTTGCTGCGACTCAACAGAGGCCTGCGGCAACGCTTCTTCGCTACTTTCTTCACACTCTGCCGCGCTCAGCGGTTCCGCAATCAACACGCTGCCTTTACGGTAAGCCGGCGTATTAGCCGGTGCGCGCCACAGTGTTTCCAGCTCGTCGTCAAGCCACATCAAGGTCAGTGACACACCAGCCATATTAAAGCTGGTGACAAACTCACCCACATCTGGCTCAACCACCTGCAATCCTGCCGCATCAAGCAATTGCGCGACGCGGCGGTACACCACAAACAGTTCTTCATACTTCACCGACCCCAGGCCATTCAGGATCACCGCCACGCGCTGACCTTCAATTTTCTGGATATCGACAGGCAATTCACTCAGCAGACGCTCGACAAAGATTTCGGCCAGTTCATCTGCACGCGGGACAGCGGTTTCACTAATACCGGGTTCACCATGAATACCTAATCCCAACGCCATGCGCCCTTTTTCAACTTCAAACAGCGGATGAGACGCGCCAGGCAGCGTGCAGCCCGAGAACGCCACACCAAAGGTGCGAGTCCGATCGTTAGCATGCTGTGATTTTTTCAGCACGGTGGCTAAATCATCACCAGCTTCTGCTGCCGCACAGGCGGCTTTGAACACGCATAAGTCTCCGGCAACGCCACGGCGCTTCGCCAGTTCGTCTTTGCTAGCACTGGAGATATCATCCGTTACCGCCAGAATCTCGCAGGCAATGCCTTCAGCACGCAGGCGTTCGCAAGCCTGGCCAAAGTGCAACACGTCACCCGCATAGTTTCCGAACATCAACAACACGCCCGCACCGTTATGTGCCGCACGCGCCACGTTGTAAATCTGCTGGGCAGATGGCGAGGCAAACAGGTTACCCATTGCCGCGCCATGTGCCAGACCTTGTCCAACCAACCCGGCGAAGGCCGGATAATGACCGGAACCGCCGCCCACAATCACCGCTACAGTATTGGGCTGGCTGCGCGTACTGCGCACCACACCACCGGTGACCTGACGAACTTTATCGGCGTTGGCGGCGACAAAGCCTTCAATGAGTTCAGCAGCAAAAGCTGAAGGTTGATTAAACAGGTAAGTCATTTTAGTGCTCCTGTGCGATAGAGGTCGGCTGAGACTGCGGACGGCGGCGGTTAAGTAACAACATGAGGACAGCAGACAGCAGCATGAATCCACCGACCACGAACATCGGTAAGACGTAGCTGTTGGTGGCGTCATGCAGTGCGCCGGTGATATAGCCCGCGGAGAAGCCCGCCACGTTTCCTAAGGTATTGATCAATGCAATCGCCGCCGCAGCGGATGCGCCCGTCAGGAACTGCGTAGGCAGTGTCCAGAAATTCGGTAAGGCAGCAAAGATTGAGCTGGCTGTAATAGCAATGACCATGATGGTGGTGAACGGAGAGTCCATATACAGCGCCAGGGGCACGCTGATCCCCCCCGCCAGTGCCGGAATGGCAATGTGCCAGGTTTTACAGCCGCGGCGAGTGGCATCTTTTGACCAGAAATACATCACCACAGCCGCGATGAGGTATGGCACGCCGGTAATCAAGCCTTTCTGCATCACGTTAAAGGTGGTGCCAAACTGCTGCTGGAACCCAGCAATGATGGTTGGCAGGAAGAAGGCCAACGCATACAGGCCATAGATAAAGCCGAAATAGATCAGGCACAGCATCCACACACGGCCATTACCCATCACTGAACGCAGGCTGTGTTTCTGTTGCCCCTGCTTCTGCTGGTGCTCGGCATCCAGTTCGTTAGTCAGCCAGGTTTTCTCTTCGGCTGTCAGCCATTTGGCCTGGCGTGGGGAATCCACCAACCAGAACAGCGCTGCAATACCGATCAGAATCGCCGGGACGGAAACCCCCAGGAACATGACGCGCCAGCCGTCCAGACCAAACAGACCGTGCTGTTCGATCAATCCAGCTGCGAGCGGTGCACCAAAGACCACGGTCAGCGGCTGCGCCAGATAGAACAGTGACAGAATTTTGCTGCGATGACGGCCTGGGACCCACATGCTCAGGTACAGAATCGCGCCTGGGAAAAAGCCCGCTTCGGCGATACCCAGCAACAGACGCAACGTATAGAGCCCTTCCACACTGCTCACCCAAGTGAACAGCAATGAAACGATACCCCAGCTGATCATGATGCGTGCCAGCCAGCGACGCGCACCAAACTTATGCAGCGCCAGGTTGCTTGGCACTTCCAGCAGGATGTAGCCGATAAAGAAGATACCCGATGCCAGACCAAACTGAACGCCCGTCAGACCAAGGTCTTGGGTCATACCGTTAGGGCCAGCAAATGAAATCGCCGTGCGGTCAAGGAAGTTGATAAAGAACATCAGCGCCACGAAGGGCACCAGACGCCAGGAGATTTTGTTGATAGCGGATTTTTCAACCGCTGTCATGGTTTGCTGACTCATAACGCACCTCCGTGACGTGCGTGGTTAAAGCTTTTGATTGGTGTTGACCAGCTGCCAAAGTGGCGCTGGGTGCAGGTGTACTGAGAGGTACGTTTTAAATGACACATGTTCGAGTCCTCGATGGGTCTTCTTGTACATTGGTATCGTTATGCGAACAAATGAACACTACACGTATAATTGTGCATCTCTCAACTGCAAATGATGAAAGTGTGAGCCTGCTCATGAGATTTGAATTTGCTGCCAAATCGGAGGAATACAGCAAAATAGCGGCTGAGCAGCGCTGGGACTACGTTCCTCTCCTGTTATGGTGGGCAATCAGCACTCAAAACATATGAACAACCATTGAACATATGATGGAATTTATGGCAGGCTGTCAGTGAACATCTTATCGCCTACGTAACAAACGCTCAGGCATAGGAACCCAACCCGCTGGAGAACGACGATGAAAACAATCGCTATTGGCGCCGATGATGCGGCTATCGAATTGAAAAACATCATTAAGAAACTGCTGGAAGAGAAAGACTTTCAGGTGACGGACTATACCAATGACGCGCAGAACGACCGTCCTATGTACCCGGATGTTGCTTTTGCGCTTGCCACCGCCATTCAGAAAAATGAATTCGAGCGCGGCATCCTGCTGTGCGGCACCGGTATCGGCGTTGCCATTGTGGCGAATAAGGTTGAAGGCGTGCGCGCCGCTCAATGCCACGACACCTTCTCTGCCGAACGTGCCCGTAAAAGCAACAACGCACAGATCATGACCATGGGCGCGCGCGTGATTGGTCCAGAGCTGGCGAAAAATATCGTTAACGCCTGGCTGGCTTCAGAATTTGAAGGCGGCGGTTCAACGGCCAAAGTCGAGAAGATCGGTTACTACGAACAGGTTTCACATACTAAATAATCGCCGACTTCCACCTCTGGAGAATCCTTATGTCAACACGCCGGGAAAGAGCAAACGCCATTCGTGCATTGAGCATGGATGGCGTTCAGCAAGCGAATTCAGGACATCCGGGTGCCCCGATGGGCATGGCGGATATCGCGGAAGTTTTGTGGCTTGATTTTTTGCAACATAACCCTACTCACCCTCAGTGGGCCAACCGTGATCGCTTCGTGCTGTCTAATGGCCACGGTTCGATGCTGATTTATAGCCTGCTGCATCTCACCGGCTACGATTTGCCCATCGCTGAACTGAAGAATTTCCGCCAGTTGCATTCTAAAACGCCAGGGCATCCGGAATACGGCTATACACCGGGGGTGGAGACCACCACTGGCCCGCTCGGTCAGGGCATCGCTAACGCCGTAGGTTTCGCAATTGCTGAACGTACACTGGCGGCACAGTTTAACCGCCCAGGCCATGACATTGTCGATCACCACACTTACGTGTTTATGGGTGACGGTTGCATGATGGAAGGCATCTCACACGAAGTGTGCTCTCTCGCCGGTACCCTGAAACTGGGCAAACTGGTGGCCTTCTATGATGACAATGGCATTTCTATTGATGGTCACGTTGATGGCTGGTTCACCGATGACACGGCGATGCGTTTCGAGTCTTACGGCTGGCACGTGGTACGTGGCGTCGACGGGCACGATGGCGATGCCATTAAGCAGGCAATTGAAGAAGCCAAAGCGGTGACTGACAAACCTTCACTGTTGATGTGTAAAACGGTGATTGGTTTCGGTTCGCCGAACAAAGCGGGCACCCATGATTCGCACGGCGCCCCGCTGGGTGTTGACGAAATCGCGTTGAGCCGGAAGCAGTTGGGTTGGAACCACGCCCCGTTTGACATTCCTTCAGACATCTATGCCCAATGGGATGCCAAAGAAGCCGGTCAGGCCAGAGAAGCGGCATGGGATGAAAAAGTGGCGGCTTACGCAGCGGCCTACCCGGATTTGGCTGCAGAGTTCAAACGCCGTATGAATAACGCGTTGCCAGACAATTGGGCCAGTGAATCGCAGAAGTTCATCGAACGGCTGCAGGCTAACCCAGCCAAAATCGCCAGTCGTAAAGCTTCTCAGAATGCTATTGAAGCCTTCGGTAAAATCCTGCCGGAATATCTTGGCGGCTCAGCTGACCTGGCACCGAGTAACCTGACCATGTGGTCTGGCTCTAAGCCGATCAATGAAGATGCTGCCGGTAACTATATCCATTACGGCGTGCGTGAGTTTGGTATGACCGCTATCGCCAACGGCATCGCCCTGCACGGTGGTTTCCTGCCGTACACCGCCACCTTCCTGATGTTTGTTGAATACGCGCGTAATGCCGCGCGTATGGCTGCGCTAATGAAGGTGCGTCAGATTATGGTCTACACCCACGACTCTATCGGTCTGGGCGAAGACGGTCCAACCCACCAGCCGGTTGAGCAGATGGCGAGCCTGCGCGTGACACCCAACATGAGCCTGTGGCGTCCGTGCGATCAGGTTGAGTCGGCTGTGGCGTGGAAATACGCAATTGAGCGCCTGGACGGCCCAACGGTGCTGGTGTTCTCCCGTCAGAACCTGGCGCAGCATGATCGTACCACTGAGCAACTGGCTAACGTGGCACGCGGTGGTTACGTGCTGAAAGACAGCGAAGGTACGCCAGAGCTGATCCTGATCGCCACCGGTTCAGAAGTCGAGCTGGCTGTCGCCGCTTACGAGCAACTGACCGGCGAAGGCCGTAAAGTGCGCGTGGTGTCTATGCCATCTACCGACGCCTTCGACAAGCAAGACGCAGCCTACCGTGAATCTGTGCTGCCGAAAGCGGTGGCTGCACGTGTCGCCATTGAAGCCGGTATCGCCGATTACTGGTTCAAATACACCGGTCTGCACGGCGCGATTGTTGGCATGACTACCTTCGGTGAGTCTGCACCAGCAGAGCTGCTGTTCAAAGAGTTCGGCTTCACCGTTGAGAACGTGGTGAAGACCGCGAAATCGATTCTGTAATCCGTGGTCGCCATAAATGGCGACCGTACAGATTCTGATAACCGTAGCGTGCGCATTTATGCGCACTTTTTTTAAGCCCGCACTTGAGCTGATACTTGTCCCCCATGCGACCCCGGACGGCTTTAGCACAGGTTGCTTACCTTCGCCCCTGAATACGCGTATTCTGTCCCCCGCTTGCCCTTTCTCATGGAACCGGAGGAACGATGTCCACCCTACGCTTACTTATCTCTGACTCGCACGATCCCTGGTTTAACCTCGCGGTAGAAGAGTGCATCTTTCGTCAGATGCCCACCACCCAGCGCGTGCTGTTTTTATGGCAGAACGCGGAGACCGTGGTCATCGGACGCGCGCAAAATCCGTGGAAAGAGTGCAACACACGGCGCATGGCTGAGGATGGCATCAAACTGGCGCGACGCAGCAGCGGCGGCGGTGCCGTGTTTCATGACCTGGGTAACGCCTGCTTTACCTTTATGGCGGGCAAACCGGAATACGATAAAACGGTTTCAACTGCCATCATCTTGCAAGCGCTGGAAAAGCTTGGCTTGCGTGCGGAAGCCTCGGGGCGCAATGATATCGTGGTCGATGTTGAAGGCGTCATGCGTAAGATTTCCGGGTCTGCCTACCGCGAAACCCCAGATCGCGGTTTCCACCACGGCACCTTTTTGATGAATGCTGACCTGTCACGGCTGGCGGATTACCTCAATCCCGATATCAAGAAACTTCAGGCCAAAGGCATTACCTCTGTGCGCTCTCGCGTGGCCAATATGGCCGAGTTCATCCCAGATATCAGTTTTGCTGATATCTGCCGTGAAGTGATTGCTGCCTATTTTGCCTACTACCGGGAAACCTGCGAACCGGAGTACATCTCGCCACAGGCATTGCCGGATTTGCCCGGATTTAAAGAGCAGTTTGCGCGTCAGAGCAGTTGGGAATGGAATTTTGGTCAGGCACCGGATTTCTCACATGTGCTGCAAGAGCGTTTTGTCTGGGGCGGCGTGGAGATCCACTTTGATGTTGAGCGCGGCGTGATTACCCGCAGCCAGATATTTACTGATAGCCTCAATCCTGCCCCGTTAGAAACACTTGCGGTGCGCCTGCAGGGCGTGGCCTATCGCCCGGAGTCTCTGCAAACCGAAATGCAAGAACTTATCAACGAATTTCCAGCGCAACACAATGAACTGAGCCAACTGGAAAATTGGCTGATTAACAGTATCAGGTAAATATGCACACGCATTAAGCAGGCATAGGCGTACATCAGTACGCCTTGACCTCAGGTTCCACTAACCGTCCCGCTCATTACCGCCGTTGCGGCATCGCGCACCAGAAACGCGATGAGCGTCGCGTCACGTTCGCCGCGCACCGGCGGCAATGCGCCCTGCTCACTGATAGCATCACCTTGCAGCAGACGCGCCTCGCCCACCTGCACGATACCGTCCAGCACGGAAATCCAGCTGCTATATCCCTGCAAATGCGGAACGTCCACTTCAACACCACGTACAATTTTGAGATCGAAAATCAAAACATCCTGACGCAGGATCATCGGCGCGTCGCTACTTTCCGGTCCAGCCAGCAACGTCCAACTGTTAGCGGGCGCATCGGCGGCACGGCTGAACGTCTGCACGCGTGACTCCCCGCCGCTGTAAGATGGCCGAATATACACCTGCAGCATCTCTGTTTCGATAAAAGGTGCAGACTCGGCAAAACGCACGCCGCTGCCCGCACTGACCACCATCGCGCGTTTAGTATTGAGCGCTGTTTTCTCGCCGTCCTCGCTAAGATGCTGAGCCGAGCCGCGCCAGACATAGCTGAAGATCTCATCATCTTTGTGCGTATGCAGCGGGATGTGCGCATCCATTTTCAGCGTCATCTGGTCGATAACCGCCAGCGGACCTAATGACTCACCGGGACGTTGACGACGAATAGTAAAGGGACCGTATTCAAACAACTGATCCCGCTGAGCACGTATCAGATTCATGGTTTCTTCCTCACGAATTTCTCTCTTACCCATCATGATAACGGCAGAAAAAAACCTGAACAGATGTACAATTTGCTCGCTTACATCAAATATTTTGAATATTAATCACCTGTAGCAATCATCATCGCAAGCACACAAATCCTCAGTGTTAAGTTTTTCCATTCTGGATTAGTCAATAGGCTTTTTTTTGCGTAAAATAAGCTTTTCTCCAGCGGGTAATAAACAACATGAATCGCAGCGAACAAATATTGGATGCAGCCGAGCAGTGCATGCGACAAAAAGGGTTTCATCAAACGTCGATTCAGAATATTGCCAGCCAGGCTGATATCAGTATTGGTTTGATATATAAATATTACAAAAACAAAGAGGCGATCATCGAAGCGCTGGTGACGCACGTTGTTCAGCGTATGATTACCATGCTCAATGCAGATTTCGAGCAAATCGCGCATGCCGGTGGCATGACGCATTCAGCCAATGACATTATTCCCGCTGATGTGGAAAACAGTATTATGTTGCTCATGGAAGTGTCGTCAGAAGCAACGCGTAATGCGCGCATTCGTCAGATAATGAATGATGCCTGGTTGGTACTGAAAAATAACTTCATTACTCAGGAGCAGGCACTGAATCCTGCTCTGGATGATAATAAAATCCACACGCGTTTATACATCATGTCGCTGGTTATTGACGGCATCATCATTCGCCGATGCATGAAACAGCGTGAAGTGCCGGCCAGTTTTATGTCCTTCTTTGACAACATCGCTAATGATGTTAACCAGCATGGCATCGCGTAATCTCAGCTAAACAGGTGACGACTGAGGATACCGTTGATCCTGGTGAGTTCCTGTTGATCCACCTCTTTATCGCCAAATGCGCGACAGGCAACACCGTCCACCAGCATCAATAAAAACTGAATCCGATGTGCACGCTGTTGAGGATTGGCCTGCGGCATCTGTCGCGTAAAAATGGCGTCCAACTCCGCCACCAGTAATTGTTCTTCTGCCGCCAGCACATCGCGGACAGATTGACTGCGTGATGCTTCTGAATACATTTCAAGTAATAGACAGCGGTCCTGATGCGGCCACGCCTGCCAGAAAAGGGAATCCGGATTGATAATATCATCGGTCCGCGTTTCGCCCGGTAGATTACTGGTCAGAAAAACACGCCAGTTAATTGCAATATTCTTAATCGTTTCGCTAACGATTAACTCCTTACTCTTAAAATAACGATATATCTGCCCTGCCCCCAATCCGGATTCACGGCTAATATCGGCCATGCTGGCACCGTGAAAACCCGAGCGGCTAAAACAGATTTTCGCAGAGGCAATAATCAACCGCTGGCGCTGTTGTATTAATGATTCATTTTCTGATTTGCTCAAAATAGCTCCCACAATGACAACGGCATAATTATTTTTTTATCATCATACGCGAAGGTTTTTATCGCCGAAATGGCAGACTTAAATCCGGTTACATTTTTACCCCAAGCCGATGCATGACCGACTTGGGGTTTTCCTTACAGTTTCAGTTCAGATTCTTTCAATGCCGTACCGCCACCCATCACCTTGTAGAAAGTATTGAGGTTTTGGTAGTAGGCCTGCTCAACGCTCACCAGACTGGTGCGCGCGGTATACAGCGTGCGCTGCGCAGTTAACGCATTAAGATAGGTATCTACCCCATTCTGATAGCGCAGATCGGCCAGATGGTAGTACGTCTGCGAAGCCGCAACGTTATTGCGCTGGCTGGTGAGCTGATCGTTAATGGTGCCACGTCGTGCCAGGGCGTCAGCCACTTCCTGGAACGCGGTTTGTACCGCCTTCTCGTACACCGCCACGTAATACTCTTTCTGCGCTTTGGTGTAGTTCAGGTAAGCCACGTTATAGCCGCCTTTGAAGATCGGCAGAGAGATGCTGGGTGCAAATGACCATACGCCCGCCCCGTTCTTAAACAGCGACGAGAGATCAGAACTGCCCACGCCGCCGCTGGCCGTCAGCGAAATGCTCGGGAAAAAGTTGGCACGCGCCGCACCGATATTGGCATTTGCCGCTTTCAGATTGTGCTCAGCCTGCAACACGTCAGGGCGATTATTTAACGCGTCAGATGATACCCCAGCCGGCACGCTACGCAGCGCATTGCCAATCGACTCAATGCTCTCCGGCAGCAGGTTATCCGGCACGCTTTTTCCCACCACCAGATCGAGCGCATTTTTATCCTGCGCCACACTGGTGGTATAGCTGGCCACATCCGCCTGCGCAGACTGATAGGTGGTTTCAGCCGAAGCGACATCCACCATCGAATCCACGCCGTTTTGCATGCGTTTGCGCGTGACCTCAAGTGACTGTCGCGCGCTTTCCGCCGTCTCTTTGGCGATGGCCAAATTGCTGCGATCGGCGGCCAGCTGCAACCAGTAATCCACGGTGTTGTACAGCACCGTCAGGCGCGTACTGCGCGCGCCCTCCAGCGTGCCGAGATAGGTTTCATATTGCTGGCGCGTCAGACTCTGGTTTTTGCCAAACAGATCCAACTCGAAGGAGCTGACGCTGCCCTCTGCGGTATAGCTACTGCTCAGCGCGGTTTGATTGCCTTCCCCGGTCAGGGCGCGTGAGCGTGTGCCGCTCACACCCGCACTGAGGGAAGGGAACAGATCGGCTCGCTCCTCACCATACTGCGCATGCGCAGATTTCACGCTGGCCACCGCTTCACGCAAATCACGGCTGCTGTCGAGCGCCATCGCCACCACCTGACGCAACTTCGCATCCAGCACATAATTCTGCCAGCTGATATCGCGATAGTTCGCCGCAGTGCCCTGCTGATTACGATAGGCATCGCCGGCCGGTGTTGTGGTGCTGACCGCATCTTTCGGACGATCATAATGCGGATCGAGTGACACGCAGCCCGCAAGGAAGCACGGCAAAAACACCATTAGAAGTTTTGCAGACATATTACTCCTCCGCCTTAACAGCAGATTCAGTTGACTGTGCATCGTCATGCGGAATCGCCGGGAACACGCGACGGACCAGAACAAAGAACAGCGGAACAAAGAAGATGGCCAGCAAGGTGGCGGTCAAGGTACCGCCGATAATGCCGGTACCAATGGCGATACGGCTGTTGGCCCCCGCGCCCGTGGATATCGCCAACGGCAGCACCCCAGCGGTAAACGCCAGCGAGGTCATAATGATCGGACGCAAACGCATCGACGCAGCATGAATCGCTGCTTTGACCAGGTTCTCCCCTTTGCGGTAATTCTCCTCAGCAAACTCGACGATCAGAATCGCGTTCTTCGCCGACAGCCCGATAATGGTCAGCAACGCCACCTGGAAATAAACATCGTTTTCCAACCCGCGCAGGCTGATCGCCAGCAACGAACCAATCACCCCTAACGGCACCACCATCATCACCGAGAACGGCACTGACCAGCTTTCATACAGCGCCGCGAGGCACAGGAACACCACAATCAGTGAGATGCCATACAGAGACATCGCCTGGTTACCCGAGAGTTTTTCCTGATAAGAGAGCCCACTCCACGCGAAGGTCGTTCCGGCCGGCAGTTTCGCCGCCAGTTTTTCCATCGCGGTGATGGCGTCACCCGAACTTTTACCGGATGCGGCCGATCCTTCAATCTCGTAGGAAGCCAAACCGTTATAACGTGACAGCACATCTGGACCGTACGCCCATTGGGAGGTAGCAAACGACGAGAACGGCACCATGGTGGTATTACTGCTGCTGTCCGTGCCGCGCACATACCATTGATCGATATCTTCAGGCTTGCTGCGGAACTGTTGATCGCCCTGCATATAGACTTTCTTCACGCGACCGCGATCGGTGAAGTCATTGACGTAACTGCCGCCAATCGCCGCACTGAGCGTGTCATTGATATCGCTGATGGTCAGGCCCAGAGACTGCGCTTTAGCATCATCAATGCTGACATCTAACTGCGGCAGATCCGGCAGCGAGTTAGCACGCACCGCACTCAATACCGGATCCTGATTGGCTTCGGCAATCAGCTGGTTACGCATCTGCAGCAGCTGGTTACGGTCGGTTGCGCCGCGTCCCTGTAGCTCAAAGGTAAAGCCGTTGGATTGCCCCAAACCCGATACGGAAGGCGGTGACAGTACAAAGATTTGTGCATCGCGGATACTGGACAGCGCCGCCATCGCGCGGCCGGCAATCGCATCGGCGCTGTTTTCGCTGCCTTTGCGCTCGCTCCAGTTTTTCAGAGAAATAAAGCCGATGCCGGCGTTCTGACCGCTACCGGCAAAACTGAAGCCGTTCACCAACATGCTAACGTTGACGTTGTCCTTCTCTTTGGTCGCGAAGTACTGCTGTACCTGGCGGCGAACTTCACTGGTGCGATTTTCAGTGGCACCCGGCGCCAGCTGATACTGCACCATGATATAACCCTGGTCTTCGGTCGGCAGGAAGCCGGTCGGCAGACGCATATAGAGCACCGCGCAACCAATGAGCAGCACCGCATAGAGCAGCAGATAGCGCACCGAGCTGTGCACCACATGGCCAACGCCTTTGTGATAGCGCGCCTGCACTTTTTCATAGCTACGGTTAAACCAACCAAAGAAACCTTTGGTGCCACTCTCGTGGTTATGCGGTTTCAGCAGCGTGGCGCACAGCGCCGGGGTCAGCGTCAGGGCGACAATCACCGACAGCACCATAGAAGAAACAATGGTGATAGAAAACTGACGGTAGATCACACCAGTCGAGCCACTAAAGAAGGTCATCGGCAGGAATACCGCTGACAGCACCAACGCGATTCCCACCAGCGCGCCGGTGATCTCCTTCATGGATTTCTCCGTCGCCTGGCGCGGCGGTAATCCCTCTTCACGCATCACACGTTCAACGTTCTCCACCACCACAATCGCGTCATCGACCAGTAGCCCGATGGCGAGCACCATACCAAACATGGTGAGGGTGTTGATGGAGTAGCCAAATACGGATAGCACGCCAAAGGTGCCCAGTAATACCACCGGGACGGCAATCGCAGGGATTAAAGTGGTACGGATGTTTTGCAGGAAAACGAACATGACGATGACCACCAGAATCACCGCTTCAATCAAGGTCTTAACGACCTCTTCGATTGAAATCTTGACGAAGTCGGTGCTGTCCAGTGGGTAGGCAATCTCATAACCCGCTGGCATGCTGCTGCGGAATTCATTGATGGCGGATTTAACCTGCTCGGCGGTGGAAAGAGCATTGGCACCCGATGCCAACTGCACCGCGATACCCGAAGCCGGATGGCCGTTCGCCAGCACGTTCGCGCTGTAGTCTTCATCGCCCATCTCGACACGCGCCACATCACTCAGACGCACCACCGAACCGTCGGTCTGACTTTTCAGCACGATATTGCGGAACTGTTCAGGCGTTTGTAGACGCGAACGGGAACGCACGGTCGCCACCAGTTGCTGCTCTTTGCTGGCGGGCTGCGCGCCCAACTGACCGGATGAGACCTGGGTGTTCTGGCTCTCCAGTGCCGTAGTGACATCTGACGGCATCAGTGAATATGAAGCCAGCTTGCTGGGATCAAGCCAAATGCGCATCGCGTATTCAGCGCCAAATACCTGCACGCTGCCCACGCCTGGCACACGCGCCAGGGTATCTTCCATGTTACTGACCATATAGTCGGCAACATCCGATGAACTGCTTTTATTGGTTTTATCGTAAACCGCAAGAATCAGCAGGAAGTCGCTTTGCGCCTTTTCCACCGTGACACCTTGTGACGTCACCGCTGTCGGCAGACGACTCTCGGCTTGCTGAACCTTGTTCTGCACCTGTACCTGAGCGATGTCAGGATCGGTGCCCTGTTGGAAGGTCACGTTAATTTTCACCTGCCCCGTGGATGCGGTGCTGGTGGAGTTAAAGTAGAGCAACCCATCAAGCCCGGTAAGCTGCTGCTCGATCACCTGCGTCACGCTGCTCTCCAGCGTTTCCGCCGAGGCGCCGGTATAAGTGGCCTGAATACTGATCTGTGGCGGCGCAACGTCAGGGTATTGTGCAACCGGCAAGCTATTAATACTCAGCAGACCGAACATCATAATGCAGATGGCGATAACCCAGGCAAAGACCGGGCGGCGGATAAAGAACTGAGCCAACATATCAGTTGCCCTCGCTGGTCGCGGCTTTATCGTTTGGCGTCACTTCCACCGCTTTGACGCTCATGCCTGCCTGCACTTTACCGGTGCCTTCCACAATCAGTTTGTCGCCACTGTTGAGCCCCGAGGTAATCAGCCATTTGTTACCAATCACGCGATCTGCCACCACTTCACGGCTTTCTACTTTGTTCTCTTTATCTACCACCAAAGCCGTGGCATTGCCTTTGGCGTCACGAGTGATGCCCTGCTGCGGTGCCAGAATCGCATTGGTTTTTACGCCGTTCGTCACGTTGGCTCGCACATACATGCCGGGCAGAAGTTCATGCTGCGGATTGGGGAAGATCGCGCGCAGCGTGACGGTGCCGGTCGCTTCATCCACGGACACTTCCGTCAGTTCCAGTTTGCCGGGATGGTCATAGGCGCTGCCATCTTCCAGTTTCACTGTCACCGGCACTTCATCCGTGCTCTGCTGCAGTGAGGCCTGCTGGCGCTTCAGTTTTAGTAACTGCACGCTGGATTGGGTCAGGTCGACATAAATAGGATCTAAAGCGCGGATGGTTGCCAGCGCGGTGGTTTGGCTGGCAGTCACCAGTGCACCTGGCGTAACCGATGAAATACCAATACGACCGCTGATCGGTGCGGTAATACGCGTGTAGTTCAAGTTGATGCGCGCGCTTTCAACGGCAGCACGATATTGATCAACTGACGCCACATTCTGCTGATAGGTGGCCAGCGCATCGTCAGCATCCTGACGCGATACGCCATTTTCTTTCACCAGCGCGGCATAACGTTCCGCTTTCAATTTGCTGCTTTTTACCAGTGCCTGCGCATTTTTCAACTGCGCCACTGCCTGGTCGTAACTGGCCTGGTAGCTGGCAGGATCGATCTGATACAGCACCTGCCCGGCTTTCACTTCATCGCCCTCAGTGAACAGGCGTTTCTGAATAATGCCCTCAACCTGAGGCCTTACTTCTGATGTCATGCTGCCCGTGACGCGCCCGGCGAGTTGGCTGTCCAGCGTGACTGATTCGCTTTGCAATGTTTTGACGCCCACTTCGGTGGCCGTATTCGGGGCTTGTTGGTTGCTATTTTGATCGCAAGCGGCGACTAACATCACCAGCCCGGCGATCACACTGCGCTGAAAATTCTTCATGAATTACCCTGTAGTGAACGTTCATTCTCAGATTGTAGTCTATCAAAACATCGACTCAGCGACTGTCAGGAAAATGAAAAATTTGCCAGGTACGGGATTCTGGAAACATGAGGAAATTTAATATTCAGCATGAAAGATAATCATGTTACGAGCTGGCAATAGATATGCCCTGTTAAACACATAACAACAAAATTAAAATGCATTTATTTGCATTAAAGTGTTTAAATGCACTATTCTAGATTAAAGTGACTTTAGGAAAGGCTATTTTCAATAAATAACTCTCAGTTAAAGTTACTCCCGATATCTTCCCCAATTAACATCATCACCCTCTGTTTTATTAACCTCACTCGTCCCTGAATTTATTGAGCAGCCCGTCATAATAAAAAATTATTATTCGCTCAAAAATAAAGTGGCAGGTGAAACACAGGTTTTTGCTATTGGCTGCCAGGCCAATATTCACAAGGGAAGCGCTATTTGTCGGACTAAAGATGACAATTTAATTTGAAGCGTTATGCTTTTGTTAGAAAAGCGTTTAGGAAGTTTCTTATCTTCACACCGACCAGCAAATAATATAAAAACATTTCAAGATTTGTAAATTTCACTATTAGCAAAGGGCATCCGTGAAAACGGAATTAAGTGCTCTCAGGTTTTTATTGCCAATTTATTTCAGGATGCAAAATGGAACATTTTGCGGTCCGTGCGGTAGCCATGCCGAAATAAAAAGGAAGGGTCAATATGGATCGTGTCGTTGTTGCACATTCTCCACTGGGCGAGTCACTGCTGTTCAAGAGCATGACTGGCCATGAATCACTCTCCTGCATTTATCACTATGATGTTGAATTCCTGTATAAAGACAACAGTATTGCTCTGCCTGACCTGTTGGGGAAACCGCTGACTCTGGCGCTTAATCCGCGTCCCGGCGTGACCCGTTATTTGAGCGGCATCATTACGCGCATGGCATTTCTCGGACATGAGAAACATCGCGAGGAATATTATACCTATCGTGCGGAGGTCAGACCTGAATTATGGTATCTGACGCAAAACCGCGGTTTCCGCATTTGGCAAAATCAGACGGTGAAACAAATCATCGCGGTGGTCCTGAATGACGCGGGCATTATCTTTGAAGACAAACTCACGGGCAGTTACCGGGAATGGGAATTCTGTGTGCAGTATCAGGAGAGCAGCTTTGATTTCATTCAGCGACTGATGGAGCACGAAGGCATCTATTTTTATTTCGAGCATGCCATGGATAAACAAACGTTGATTCTGGCTGACGATCCTTCGGTCCACACTCCTTTTCCCGGTTACGACACCATCGAATATCATCAGGCTGCTGCAGGCGGTTATGTGAATGATGAAAGCATCAATATCTGGCAAGCATCGGCCGCTATTTCACCCAGCCTTTATCAGCATGATGATTACAATTATCTGGAAAGTAATGCTGATCTTTCCGCAAATGGGCAAATTAGTCAGTCACACGCCGAAAAAGTCGCTACCCAACGTGAATGGCCGGGGCAATATCCGCAGCAGGCAGACGGACAACATTACGTCACGGTGCGCCAGCAGGAGTTTGCCGCCCGTCAGTTGGAGTCCGATGGCGTGGGCGATGCGTTTGGTTTAGCCCCCGGATACACCTTTGCCTTAGCGAAAGCGCCGCGTGCCAGCGATGAAGGGCAATCGTTTCTGATTACCTCAGTGGATTATCAACTGGTAGAAAACAGCTACGCCAGTAACGATGAAGACTTCACGCGCCATTGCTTTCAGTTCCGCGTTGTCCCGGCCACGGTGAACTGGCGCCCTGCCCGTAACACGCGCTGGCCACGCACCAGCGGCCCGCAAACGGCGGTGGTGGTTAACGCCCCGGATGCCAGTAAAGGCGACAACAGCACCGTTGCCACAGACCAGTATGGTCGCGTGCGGGTCAAGTTCCTGTGGTTCAAACCCGACAATGAGCAAGATCTCTACTCATGCTGGTTACGCGTCGCCAGCGGTTGGGCCGGCAGCCAGCAGGGTTACTACCAGATACCGCGCGTGGGTGAAGAAGTGGTCGTAGATTTCATCAACGGCGATCCACACATGCCAGTGATCACCGGACGCGTTTTCAACAATCTGCAAACGCAACCCGTGGGTGAAAGTCTGTTAACCATCGGCAGTGAAAGCGATGTTGCCGACAGCGACAGCATCACCGCCGAAGCGGCCGACTCCTGGTCGTGGTCCAAAAGCGGATTTTGGTCGCGTTCGGTTGGCAACAGCGATGCCAGTAACGGTAACTTCATCTCGTTCGAGGATTTATCGGGCGAAGAGTCGCTGGATATCCATGCGCAGAAAGACCTCAATCTCTCGGCCAACAACGCCATCAAAATTTACGCCGCCAAGGAGGGAGATGGCGCACTGAAGATTTGGGCTCCGGGTAAAGTGACGATTCACAGTAACGATACTGTCTCCACCAGCGCCCCGACCACCTATCACACCTCACGCGGCAGTTACTACACCGTTACCGGGGCTAACTTCACCACCACCGGCATCGGGCTGACGATTAACGGCGTCAACGGCACGGTTAACGCCGTCAGCAACGTGGCGGCCAGCACCAGCGATTTTGCCGTAAAGGGTGTCAGCATGGATTACACCTACATCAAGCGCAGTAAAACACAGGTCGAGTACAAAGCCGATTTGCAGCGTTTTGAGCAGGTACCGTTTTACACCTTGCGCACCAACATGATGTCGATCATGAGCGGCGCGGTGAGTGAAGGACTCGGCAATACCCTGCAAGAGAAGATCAAGAAACTCACCGATGAGCGCGATGCGCGCAAAAGCATCAAACAGGACGCTGACGACAAGAAGAAAACCGACTGGGAATCACAACGCGACGAAAAGGTTACGCAGAAAAACAGCCCACAAACGCGTGAACAGGCCCAAAGAGAGAACAACAACAACAACAACAACAACAACAACAACAACAACAACAACAACAACAACAACAACAACCAGAATAATAATAACCAGAACAACAATCCTCCTACGGACGAAAACGACCCGACCTTTAACCCCTGGGCGGACGCGTAATGCAGCTGATCAAACCGACACGGCTCAGCCTGATCACCCGCCCCTATCGCTGGCAGCAGCAAGACTATCTCGGTGTGGCGGTCATCGCCCTACTGGATATGTCAGCCCAGCCCGAACTGCGCGATGAACAAACCTTATGGCAGCGCGTCAGCGAGGAGTTGCAATCTCCCGACGGGGTGTTGGATTTGGCGATACCCAAACGCTGTGCTGAATTTCTCGCCAGTGGCTATGGCTATGCGGCCCCCGAGGAAACCACCTGCGAAGTCGCGATTCAGGTAGAAAAGATCCGTAAACAGCAAACTGTCGCCCCGCAAACAGCGGCATCGTTTCATGCACTCGCCATGGATCACCCCATGCGCCAGGCCTTGATGGGAAAAGAATACGACGACCATTGGTTGCAGCATGATTATCCCGGTTTTGCCCGTGACACGGACTGGCGTCTGTTCAATCAGGCCGCCTCTGACCAGTGGTGGCCGGAGCAGGATGCGTTACCTGCGGGCGCCGAATGGCGTATCGACAACATGCATCCCAGCCAGCCCGTACAACAGGGCCAACTTCCGCGGTGGCAGGCCCGCGCCTTTGCTACGCGTCAACGTCAGGACACATTGCTGTTCGAAGATCTGGCGATGCGCGCCACTACGGTTCATTTCCTGCCGCATTGCGATGAGTTGTTGATCATCTGGCACGGTTGCTGTGCCTGCAATGAAGATGATGCGTCGGATGTGCAATCGCTGATGGTGGCTTTGGAGCGAGACGAAGCCCCGCGTGACCCGCAACACTATCGCCAGGTTCATCAGCTACGCAGCACCGATGCGGATGCCGCACTACACGCTCTGCGCGACAGCGATTTGATTGATCCCGCGATCCTCGCTAACGCGTCCCCTGCCACGCTGAATCGCGATCCCGGGCCCTTTGTGCAAAACCTCGCTCGTTACGAGCAGCAGCAGTGTCAGCAGTTTGATCGCCCGGTACCGGAAAGTGCGCTCCACAATTTCACGGTGGAACAGGACATCGCCGCACAGCTGTCGCGCCAGGAAAAGGAAGGTGAACAGCACTACCAGCAGATGATGGCGCTCCACGACAAGGAATCCCGGCGCAGCAATGCGGCAAATTTACCGCTGCTGGATGGTGCGGCTCAGTATCGACAGCAGCGCGAGGAATTACAGGCCAATCGCCATTTGCTCGGTCCACGAGCCAGTGACATTGCACACAGTGAACAGGCATTACTGGACAGCTATCGCCTGACCGCGCAGCAGCAAAAATCCGCCCCGCGATTGAGCCTGAGCGATTCAGAAATGCAGCGAAAGCAGCTGATGCATTGCATGGGCAGTGACAAAGATGCGCGAGGTTGGGATTTAACCGGAGCCGATCTTTCCGGTCTCGATTTACGGGGCATCGATCTGGAAAACGCGTTGCTGGAGAACGTTGATCTGAGCCATTGCCAACTCGATGGTGCCGATCTGCGCGGTGCGATTCTGGTCCGCGCCGAATGCCACTTTACCAGCCTGACACATTGCCTGTTGGACGGTGCTAACCTGGCGCAAGCGCAGTGCTGGCACTGTAACTTTAGCGACAGCAGCCTGAGCGAAGTTGAACTGGAAGATAGCCAGCTGGAGCACTGTGGCTTTGAGCGTGCGCTTCTGCGCCAGCTGTTTGTGCAACAGGCGACGCTGGCGCACTGCAATCTGCAACACGCCCTGCTCGACCGCTGCGATTTCATGGACTTGCACCTTGAGTCACTTAATTTTTCTCACGCTCAGTTTACCCAGTGCAACCTGATCCGCTGCGAACTCAGCGCGGTGCAATTTAACCAGATTGAAGCCCAGGGTCTGGCGCTGGTGACCTGTCGCTCTAACGATCTGTGTTTCGACGATGCACAACTCAAACAGTGCATGTTCACCGCGCAGAGCCAGTTGCCACACGCCCGTTTTCGCCGCGCCACCCTGGTGGAGTGCAATCTGCGCGACATTGATCTGCAGTCAGCCTGTTTTGATCAAGCAACGCTGAACAGCAGCGACTTCAGCGGTGCCGATTGCCGTCACGCCAGCCTGCAGCTGTTACGCACGCGCATGAGTCGTTTTGTCCGCACCGATTTACGCGCGGCGCGCCTGACCGGCAGTTTGCTGCTGGGTGCCGACCTGCAAAAGAGCCAGCTTGCCGGCTGTGACTTAAGTGATTGCAACCTGTTCCGTGCCGATCTGTCGCAAACCTTCACCGATAGCGCCACCCGCTTTGACGACGCATTGATGGACAGCATGAAAACGCTGCCGCGTCGCCGTGAAACTCAGGTATAAACCATGACGCCAAAAGACATTCAACAAGCCATAAAGCAGGGCAACGTGATCCACGCGCTGTCACCTAAACAGCGTGACTTTGCAGGTATGGATCTCTCCGGCGGCTGTTTTATCGGAGTCGATTTGCTGGGTGCAGACTTCCGCAACTGTAACCTGCACCAAACCCAGTTCAGTGAGTGTCAGCTCTCCGCTGCGCAGTTTGAGCAGGCCCAACTGCGTGAGACGCTGTTTAGCCAGTGCAGAATGGTCGCCAGCCAATTTAGCGGCTGCACGCTAACGGATTGCCTGTTCAATCAGTGCGCATTGATAGAAAGCGATTTCAGCGAAAGCATTCATATCAATAGTCAGTTCAACAAAGGCGATCTCAGCGACAGCAGCTTTTTGCTGGCATCACTTTATCAGTGCGGCTTTCTCACACTGCCCGTTCCACAGTTACTGCTACGCCATGCCAGCCTTGAGCAGTGCACCATGATGAGCCTGGATCTGCGCCGCACCGATTTGCATCGCAGTCGTTTTACGCTCTGTACCTTTTATCAGTGCGATATGCGCGGCGGTGACTATCGCCAGCAGCACTTTTCCCGCAGTCAGTTCACCGCCAGCCAGCTTGATGAAGCCAGCTTTCACGGCGCCGAGTTGATGCAGTGCAACTTCAGCCAGGTGTCACTGCGAGCAGTCGATCTGCGCGATGTACAGGCCAGCAAGGCGCTGTTCACCGGCAGCGATTTGCGTGACGCACGCTGTTCTGCAGCCGACTTTAACCAGGCCATTTTTATGCAGGCGCAGCTGGATGACACCGATTTCAGCCACAGCCAGTTACAACGCGCCGTGCTGCAACAGGCCCATGCTGAACGCAGCAATTTCCGCCACAGCCAGCTGCATTACGCCGATTTCTCCTACGCCACGCTCAATCACGCCGATTTGCGTGAGGCGCAGTTTTGCCAGACCCGCTTCCATCGCGCCAGCCAGCAGCAAAGCCAACTGTCGAGCCGCGACGGCATTCTTGAACAGGATGATGCGCTGTTTGCCGCTGAAAACTGGCAACCCCGTACCCGTCTGACACCGCACGAGGATCACCATGAACCCCGCTAATAATACTGTGGCACTGCCGCTGGATTTACCGCTGCAAGCTGAAGGCTTGCTGTTAAGCGTTGATCAAAACGGCCTGACTCAGGTGCTGATTGATGGCCGTCGCTGGCCCTGCCAGCGCGCCGCCAGCTGCTTGTTGACGCCGCAGGTTGACGATCGTGTGTTGGTCTACCGTGCCGGAGAACAGCTGTGGCTGCTGGCGGTATTGGTACGCGCACAACCGCAGCAGGCTGCCGAGTTGCATTACGAAGGCGAGTTGAGCCTGAGCGCCAGCCAGAAGCTCACGCTGCGCAGCCCAGCGTTTCACCTGGAAGCGGACAGCGGTGAATGCCATATCGACCAACTGAGCTATCGCGGTGAAAAGGTCTCCGCATGGGTCACGTTGAGCCGCCTGTTTGGCCAACGCTGTGAAAGCGTGTGGGAGAACCTGACACAGATCAGTCATCACCTGCTGCGGCGCACCACACATACCGAGCAAGTCCGTGCCGGGCAACTCGACGTCAAAACCAGCCAGCTCACACGCCTGCGCGCCCCCACCACGCTGATCAGCAGCGAATCGCTGACGCGAGTGGATGGCAAACAGATTCACATGGGTTAAGAAGGGGGAAACGATGTTTGCGAATTGTCAGTCCGGCGGCACCGATCAGGCAGTGGCCGATGTGTGCAAAACCCCGGCACCGGTCACCTTCGTCAATCTGGCGCTCGGCAACACCGCCGTGCCAACTGCCAGCACCGTGCTGTTTACCGGCATGCCAGCGCATACCCTTTCGACCATCACACCCATAACGCAAGGCGATGAAGCCGGCGTGCTGGGCGGCGTAGTCTCTGAAACCTTTATGGGCCTGTCACGCCATCTTACCGGCTGCAACTCGCTGCTGATCAACGGCATGCCCGCGACCCGCATGGGCAGCGTGACGCAGCAGAACGTGGCCAACGCCCCCGGCGTGCGCATCACGCCAAGCCAGACCACGGTGGCGCTGTTGGCAACCTAAAAACGCACGTGGTTTGTAGTGGCGCAGTTTATCCCTTTTGAAATCAAGTTTTTACTTACACAGGACGTTGATAACAATGAAAAATCACCACAGCAAACTCGCGTTTATCGCCGCCCTTTTCGCGGTGACGCTCACCGCCGGATGCAAGGCCCCACCGCCGACCGTCACGGCCGACACCCTTGAGACCAGCACCGTCAATAACGTGGCGCTGGTACACATGCACATCGTGCAGCCGCCGCAGCAGTTCACTGCCATCAACAGCGCCTATCGCACCCTCTATCCCGCCTCCTTGATGAACCGACCGGATTTCGGTGGCCTGCGCATGGAAACACTGGATGCCGGTGCCACGCTGCAAGTTCTGGGCGAAGTGGAAAACAGCTGGCTGGCGGTATCGACACAAGATAACGGTCAGCTTAGCGGCTATATCCCCTTCCGCGCAGCCGTTACCCGTGACCGCTACGATGCCACTGTCAAAGCCCAGGCCGCACGCCCGCGCCGTGCCCAGCAACAATGTATTGGGGTAGGTGCCGGTGACAAAGCTTGCCGTAAAGGCAGTTCCTCCACATGGATTATTCAGTGATGTGGCCGCGTATCGCCGTGTTGCTGGGGCTGCTGCTGCTCACCGGCTGCATGTCCTCATCCCGCCAGGTGCCGTCTGACTGGCAACTGACGCTCAACAGCGCGCCTGACGCGAACAGTGGCGCCCCGCTCAAGGTGCGCGTGTTTGTACTGCGTTCCGATGCCAACTTCCAGTCGGCCGACTTCTATTCGCTGCAAAACAACGCATCCAGTGTGCTGAGCGGCGATGTGCTGGATACCCAGCAGCGCTTTCTGACCGCGCAACAGCCGCAACAGATCATTACCGGTAATCCTTCGCTGGAAGCGCACTACCTCGGCGTGATCGCCGAGTACGCCAACATCAACGGCAAAACCTGGCGCGTGGTGATTCCGCTACCCGCACCAACCGAAACCAATTTCTACAAGTTCTGGCAGTTCTCGCCCGATGCACTGCATGGCCGCGTAACGGCCACCGCAGCCGGGCTGCATCTCACCGCCAAAGACGAATAAACCCACGCAGGAAGACGCTATGCACACCGCAGACAAGGTGATTTGGAGTGAAGGGATGTTCTTGCGTCCCCACCATTTTCAGCAGTCGGAACGTTGGCTGGAAGCATACAGCCGCAGTTGGGGCAAGCTGCAGTGCCCGTGGCACTGGGGTTTTATGACGCTGAGCATCGACCAGGCACTGTTACGCCAGGGCAAACTGGCGATTGCGGAAGCCAGCGGCTTGCTGCCCGATGGCACACCATTCTCCATCACCGGCGCGGACAATGCGCCAGCGCCGCTGGCGCTAAGCGATGTCCAGGAGCCGATTGACGTGGTGCTCGCGCTTCCCGAACAGCGTCAGGGCCAGACCGAGGTCATCTTCAGTGACGCCAGTGATTCGCTGGCGCGCTATCTCAGCCTGGATCGCGAAGTCGACGATCTCAACGCATCGTCCGTAGGTCGTGCGCCAATGCAGTTCGGTCGTCTGCGCCTGTGTCTGATGCCCGCCGCAGACCTGAATGCGGAGTGGACCGCTATCGGGGTGGTACGCGTCAAAAGCAGCGGCAACGATCGTGCACTGACCCTCGACAGTGATTACATTCCGCCACTGCTCAATGGCCACATCTCTCCTGCCATCACCGCCTTTCTCAACGATATGCACGGCCTTTTACAACAGCGCAGCGAGCAGATGGGTGAGCGCCTGCAACAGGCTGGGCGCGGCGGCAATAGCGAAATGATCGACTTTATGCTGCTCACCTTAATCAATCGTTACATCGGTCAGGTGGCACACAGCCGTCGTTTGCCGCAGCTGCATCCGGAACGTTTGTTCAGTGAATGGCTGCAGTTCGCTACTGAGTTAGCCAGTTGGTCTCCGTCGCGTCGACCGGGCGAACAACTGCCGGTCTATGACCACGACAATCTTTATCTCAGTTTCAGCCGGTTGATGATCCAGTTGCGCCAGAGTCTGTCACTGGTGATGGAAGAGAACGCGCTGCAACTGACGCTCACCGAGCGCTCGCACGGGCTGTTTGTGGCGACGGTTTCTGATGTCAGCCTGATCCGCGACTACGGCTTTGTGCTGGCGGTTCGCGCCGACCTGCCGGGCGAAATGCTGATCACCCACTTCCCGGCACAGATGAAAATTGCACCTGTCACGCGCATTCGCGACCTGGTCCAGTTGCAGCTTCCCGGCATAGGTTTGCGCGTGATGCCTGCCGCTCCGCGTCAGATCCCGTGGCACTCTGGCTATGTCTACTTTGAGCTGGAACGCAGCGGTGAACTGTGGCAGCAGATGGCGAAAGCAGAAGCCTTTGCCCTGCATCTGGCGGGCGAGTTTCCTGGTCTTGACCTGCAACTATGGGCGCTGCGCCACGCGCGCGGCTAAGCACGGAGAGAAGCGATCATGATGCAGCCACAATCGCTTAATGGCGAACTGGAAGGCACCACGGCCCATGAAAATCCACTGGTGGCGATTGCCAATCCACTGATTAATTCGATTGCGCAGCTACGCCACTCCGTTTCCCACGACAACCCAGCGGGATTGCGTCAACAGTTGATCGACCTGGTACGCCGCTTTGAAGTGGCCTGTCAGCAGGCACAATTGCCGTATGAAACCATTGTCGGCGCGCGTTACTGCCTCTGCACCTCGCTGGATGAGGCCGCCGCACTCACGCCGTGGGGCAGCCGCGACGTCTGGCCGCGCAGCGGGCTGTTGGTGACCTTCCACAATGAAACCTGGGGCGGTGAGAAGTTTTTCCAGCTATTGGCTCGCCTGTCGCAGCACCCGCAGCAAAACATCCTGCTGCTGGAGTTGATGAACGCCTGCCTGTTACTGGGCTTTGAAGGGCGTTATCGCATCATGGAAAACGGGCGCACCCAGCTTGAAACCCTCAAGCTACGCCTGCTACAGCTGATTCGCTCGGTGCGTGGCCCCTATGCGCCGCCGCTGTCACCGCAGCCGCTGGATGAGCCGGTGCAGCAAAAGCTGTGGAAGCCGCTAATTCCTCTGTGGAGCTTTGCCGCGCTGCTGGCGCTGCTGGGATGTGCCGTTTATATCGCGCTCAACTGGCGTCTTAACCACTTCACCGCTCCTGTGCTCTCCGCCATTTATCAGACCGACTTGCCCAAGGTGGACATCGCACGCCCGGCTGCACCAGCGGCACCGGCCCTTGATTTACGTCACTTCCTTGCGCCGGAAATCGCCGAGGGATTGGTGACGGTACGTGATGAAGCCACGCGAAGTGTGGTGCTGCTGCGCGGCGACGGCTTGTTTGATTCTGCCGCGACCACTATTCGCGATCGCTATCGTCCGGTGATCCGCCGGATCGCCCAGGCGATGGACAACGTCAACGGCCAGATTCGGGTCAGCGGCTACACCGACAACGTCCCCATTCGCAGCGCGCGCTTTAACTCCAACTATGCGCTCTCTCTGGCACGCGCCCAATCGGTGCAGGAGATGCTGGCACAAGACTTACAGCAACCGCAGCGCATCATCGTTGAGGGACGCGGCGAGAGTAACCCACTTGCGCCGAATGACACTGCCGCGAATCGCGCCCGTAATCGCCGTGTCGAAATCACGCTGCTGGTCGCACCGAAACAGACTGAATCTGAACTCAACAGCGTGCACTAAAAGGAATAGCCATGATTCGCACTGTCTTTTCCATTGCCACCAGCCGTCTGATGTGGAGCGGTCTGGGCATCACCGCGCTCTGCTTACTGATCTGGACGGTGGGCCCACTGGTGGCGATTGGGGATTATCGTCCACTGGAGTCGTCGCTGTATCGCTATATCGCCATCGCCGTGCTTTACACGCTGTGGATCAGCTATCGCGTGGTGCCACGCCTGTGGCGTCGCTGGCAAAACCGCCGGCTGGTGCAGAGAATGGCCCCCGCCGCCACGGAAACTGCTGAAAATGATGACATGTCAGCGGAGCATCCGCTGGCCGAGCGTTTCAGTGAGGCCACACAGCTGCTGCGTCAGGCTCGCTTCAACCGTCCAGAGAGCCGCCGCTGGCCGCGCTGGATGCAAAAACTTAATCGTCAGTATCTCTACCAGTTGCCTTGGTACATGCTGATTGGCGCACCCGGTGCCGGTAAAACCACCGCCCTGGTTAACTCCGGGCTGCACTTCCCGCTGGCCGCGCAGTTTGGCAAAACCGCGTTGCGCGGGGTCGGGGGCACGCGCCACTGCGACTGGTGGTTCACCGATGAAGCCATCTTGCTGGATACCGCTGGTCGCTATACCACGCAGGAGAGCGATCGCCAGCAAGATGCTCAAGAGTGGCGCAGCTTTATGGGGCTGCTGAAAAAGTATCGCCCGCGCCAGCCAGTGAACGGTGCCATCATCACCATCAGCGTGGGGGATCTGCTGAGCGAGTCGGAAGAGGCGCGCTATCAACAGGCCAGCGCCCTGCGTAAACGGCTGTTGGAACTGCGCGATCAACTCGCGATCCCCTTCCCGGTTTACGTACTGGTGACCAAAACCGATTTGCTGAAGGGCTTTACCGCCAGTTTCGGTGCGATGAATAAAGCGCAGCGCGATCAGATTTGGGGATTCACCTGGCCATGGAGCGATCAGCAACTGGCGGTGGGCAGTGAGTTCGAACCGCAGTTTGATCGCCTACATCAAAGACTTGATGCGGGTTTGGCCGACCTGATGATCAACGAACATGACAGCGTTAAACGCGCTGAAATGTACCTGTTCCCACAAGAGTTTCTGGCATTAAAGCCGCTGCTCAAGCACTACCTTGACGTGGTCTTTGCCACCTCAGGTTATGACGCCAAGCTGATCCCGCGCGGTGTCTACTTCACCAGCGGTACGCAGGAAGGCTTACCCTTTGACCGCGTGATGGGACAGATGAGCCGCGCGCTGGGCCTGCCTGCGCTGCGCGCCGCCAACGCAGAACCCGCGCAGCCCGGCCACGGCCAGAGTTTCTTCTTGCATCAAATGCTGACGGAAGTGGTGTTTAAAGAGGCGGGCCTGGCAGGTATCAACCGTTGGTGGGCGATGCGTAATCGCATGGTGCATCTGATTGCTTACGCTGTGCTGGCGTTGTTGCTACTGCTGGCGTTAATCAGCTGGTTTACCAGCTATCACCACAATAAAGGTTACCTGGCGGAAGTGCAGCAGCGGGTGCCCGATATCGAAAAACAGAGCAAGGCGCTGTCACCGCTTAACGGTGAAAACCTCTTCTCACAGCTGCCGTTCCTGAACAGCCTCGCCGGATTACCCAGCAGCGACAAGCTGGCGGATGTGCAACAACCGCCGCTCAGCTGGCGTGCCGGACTGTATCGCGGTGAGGAGGTGTCCACCGCCTCGGACTCGCTTTACCAGCGTGCGCTGGAGCAGATGCTGCTGCCCGTCATCGCCCGCAATATCACTGACTGGCTGCGTAGTGATAACGGCAGTGATGTGGATTACAGCTACGAAGCGCTGAAGGCGTATCAGATGCTCTATCTGCCGCAGCATTACGACGGCAAATTCCTGCACGCCTGGGTGATGCTGAATGTCCAGCGCACTCAGGGTGCCAATGCGCCACAGGCACAGCTGAAAGCGTTGGATTACCACCTGGGTCAGCTGCTGGATGACAAGATTAACGCTTCGCCGTTTGAGCGTGATGAACCTCTGGTGGTGCGCCAGATTGAGATGATCAGCCGTTCACCTCTCTCAACGCGTGTTTATGGTCGTCTCAAGCGTTTGTTAATGCCACGCGTCAATCCGGGCGTGAGCCTGATCAACCTCAGTGGCGCGCAAACAGAACTGGTGTTGAGTCGCAAAAGCGGTAAACCGCTGACGGAGGCCATTCCCGGTTTCTTCACCCCCGCCGGATACTGGGGACCGTTCAACAACAATATTAAAAACGTCGCCGCCAGCCTGTTGCAGGAAGACCATTGGGTATTAACCCGCCGTGAAAGTGCCGATGATCAAAACACGCTGGAAGAAACGGTGCGCCGCCTCTACCTCGACGACTACATGCGTGTGTGGGATGCACTGTTGCAGGATATTCAGCTGCAACCGATCAACAATCTGGGTGAGCGCATCAACACTGCCCGCTTGTTGTCAGGTCGCACCTCTCCCCTGCGCCAGTTGATGATCAATCTGGGTCGCAACCTGACGCTGACACCGCCAGAAGATGAGAAGGCAAAACAGGATCAGCCATCGTTGCTGGAACGCAGCACTCACTACGTCAACAACAACGCCACGGCCACGCTGCAAGCGTTATTCCGTGCCCGTAAAGCAGCACAAAGCGGCACCCTTGAAGCGCCAGAACAGCGCGTGATGGCGCACTTCGCCAGCATTATTGAACAGGCGCAGGTCAGCGATCCGAAAGAGAACAGCATCCCGTTTGATGCGCAGCTGAAAGATATCGATGACCTCTACAGCTACCTCACCGCCGTACAGGACGCCAGCAACAGCGGCATGTCCCCGCCAGACAGCAGCATCATTTCACGTATG
Organism: Pantoea vagans; assembly: GCF_001506165.1. Classification (NCBI taxonomy): domain Bacteria; kingdom Pseudomonadati; phylum Pseudomonadota; class Gammaproteobacteria; order Enterobacterales; family Erwiniaceae; genus Pantoea; species Pantoea vagans. The sequence continues at coordinate 1,993,637 of NZ_CP011427.1, forward strand.
CAGGCCGATGCCGGACGCCAACCGGAGCCGTTCCGCACCTTACTGCTGGAGCTGGCCGTCGGTGCCAGCAGCGACACGCAAAAGCGCACCATGAGCAATATGCAGAAACGGGCGGGCGTGGAAGTCGGCAGTTTTTGCCGCAGCGCCATTGCCGGTCGCTATCCGTTGAACCGCAGTTCAGGCACTGATATCACACCGGACGATCTGGCACGCATGTTCGCACCTGGCACCGGGCTGATGGACAGCTTCTTCCGTGACAATCTGGCCAGCAAGGTGGATACCACGCACAGCAGTTGGCGCTACGCCCCAGGCGTGGACGGTAAAACCTTGCCCGGCGGCACCACGCTGCTACGCCCGTTCCAGCAGGCGCAGGCAATACGGGAAGCGCTGTTTGCCAATGGCTCCAGCACCCCTTCTTATCGCCTGACCATCACGCCGATCAGCATGGATAACAGCATTCTTAATCTGACGCTGGACGTTGATGGCCAGTTGATTCGCTACAGCCACGGCCCACAAACCCCGCAGGTGGTGAACTGGCCCGGCAGCGGCAACACCCAGCAGGTGCGCATGCAGATTGGGTTAACCGATGGCACCACCAACACCCTGAACACCAGCGGCCCTTGGGCACTGAACCGCTTGTTTGATAAAGCCAGCCTGCGTCCGGGAACCAGCCAGAGCCAGCAAGCCACCTTCAACCTCGGCGGTCATCAGGTGGTGCTGGCTTACACCCCCAACAGCGTGCGCAACCCGCTGCAACTGCCGGGGTTTAGCTGCCCATGAGTGTCATCGAGCGCTGGCACTGAATTTCGTAGGATGCGCAATTATGCGCACCTGAAACCACGATACAGGTCGCCATGAATGGCGCCCCTACAAGGATCCCTCGATGCAGTCACGCTCATCATTGGGTTGGTACGGCAAGCTCCCTGGCAGCGGCGATTTCCTGCGCCGCCGACTGCCAACCCGCTTGGTCAACAGCTGGGCGCAGTGGTTTCAGAGCAGTTTGCCGCGTCTGGCACAGCAGCCCGTCACGGGCCGGGCACCGGTGTGGAATTTCATCATTCCCGCCACTCTTGGCGTACCGCTGATTCAGATGGGTTGCCTGTTACCCACGCGCGATCGTGTTGGCCGTCAGTATCCGCTCTGCGCCATGCGGCTGTTTACGCCGGAACAGTGGCACGCCATGCAGTTACACACCGCCGGAGACTGGTATTACCAACTGGGTAAGACCCTGACGCTGGCCGTGCAGAACCGCTACAGCGGCGATCAGTTCGATAGCGCGCTGAACGCCCTTCCGGCTCAGCTGGCGCGCCCGCCGCAGTCAGATGTGTTTGATGTGATCGGTTATCAGGACACGCCCTGCAACCTCAACTGGCCACAGGTGGTGCACTACTTCGATCCGGCGCAGTACAGCAGCTTTTGGTGGAGCAACCAGAGTGATGGCAGCGCGTTTTACAGCCATTCGCACAGCGGCAACTTCACCACCCAGCTGTTTTTGCGTTTGTTCAATCCGCCCCACGCCAGCCGTGGTGAACCGCCGCTGTTTGGCCCGCTTTAACGGTGAAAAACATGAATCTCGACGCCCTTCTTGAACCGCTGCGTGACGATGCGCCATGCGGTGATGACCTGGAGTATGACGCGGCCTTTATGGCGCTGGAGCAGGCGCGCAGCGGCAAGGCCGAGCAACAGTTTGGCCAGACCATCATTCCTGCTGAGCCGCCGGACTGGCAACAGGTGGCACAACAGGCTGAACAGCTACTGACTCGCACCCGCGATATCCGCCTGCTGCTGATCCTCAGCGAGGCCTGGACGCACACCAAAGGGCTTACTGGCTGTGCGGCAGGACTGACGCTACTCAGTGAAGCGCTGACGCGATACTGGCCTTCCCTTCATCCTGCACTGGAATTTGATGGCGAGCCGGACCTGCTGATGCGCGTCAGTGCGCTGGCCGCGCTGGGGCCACAATCGGGCCTGAGCCGCGCGTTGCGCCATAGCTGGCTACTGAAAAGCGCCACCGGTGAAATCACGCTACGTGATGCCATTGCCCTGCTCGACGGCAGCAAAAGCGAAGTCGCGGATTTCCCCGGCGGCTTGCCGCGCTTACGTGAGGCACTGCAGCAACCCGATGCCGCCAACGCACAGGCCATTCGTACTCTCGCTCAGCATTTCACCACGCTGCGCCTCTGTCTGGAGCAGTATCTGGAGAGCGCTGATATGCCCGACCTGGCGGCCACCGAGAAAGCGCTGGCGCTGTTGCTGCCGTTGCTACCGTTACCAGCAGCCCCCCCCGCCGAGGCTGTCCAATCAGAGGCTGCTCCAGCGCAAACGCCGGAGACGTTAACCACTGCCGCGCCCTCGCCAACGCTCGACTGGCAGCAGGTGTCTTTGCATTCGCGCGCTGACGCCGAGTTGATGCTGGAAAAAGTGCGCCTCTACTTCCAGCAACACGAACCGAGCCACCCGGCACCGATCATGCTGGAACGGGTGCAGCGTCTGATTCAACTCGATTTTCTCGACATTATTCGTGACCTGGCGCCCGACGCCGTCACACAACTGCAGGGCCTGTTTGGCCGTGTGGGTGAATAAAACGCCTGATTTCAGGCCCATAACTGATGGAGAACACTATGGCTAATTATCCCACCATTAAACGCGCCCGTAGCGGACAGAAGTTCATTTCGCGCAACCGCGCGCCGCGCGTGCAGATTGAGTACGACGTGGAGATTTACGGTTCCGACCGCAAAGTGCAGTTGCCCTTCGTTATGGGCGTGATGGCCGACCTGGTGGGCCAGCCGGTTGAGGATCAGCCGGAGATCGCCGAGCGTAAGTTCCTTGAAGTGGATATCGATAACTTTGACGAACGCATGAAAGCGCTCAAGCCACACCTTGCCTATCACGTGGATAACACGCTGACGGGCGAAGGCAAAGTGGGCGTTGACCTCACTTTTAACAGCATGGATGACTTCCTGCCTGATGCCATTGTGCGCCGTGTTGAGCCACTGAATGAGCTACTGGAAGCCCGCACTCAGCTCTCCAACCTGCTCTCTTACATGGATGGCAAAAACGGTGCGGAAGCCTTGATCGCCGAGATCCTGCAAAACCCCACTTTAATGCAATCACTGGCCAGCGCGCCAAAACCAGCAGCCGCATCCAACGATGACCGCGCAACGGAGAAACATGATGAGTAATGCAGCCTCCCAAACGCAACGCTTGCAGGCGGAAACTGTCAGCCAGAGCGACTTTAGCGCCTTGCTAAATAAAGAGTTCCGTCCCAACAACGACCAGGCGCGCGACGCCATTTCCCAGGCGGTGCAGACGCTGGCGGCGCAGGCCCTTGAAAACAGTTTGCCGGTGTCCGACGACGCCTATCGCACTATTCAGGCCCTGATCGCCGAGATCGATGCCAAACTGTCGCAGCAGGTTAACGCCATCATGCATCACGATAGTTTCCAGCAGTTAGAGGGCGCGTGGCGCGGCCTGCACTACCTGGTGAACAACACCGAAACCGATGAAATGCTCAAGATCCGGGTGATGAGCATCAGCAAACGCGAACTGAGCCGCACCTTGAAGCGCTACAAAGGCGTGGGTTGGGATCAGAGCCCGTTGTTTAAGAAGATCTACGAAGAAGAGTACGGTCAGTTTGGTGGTGAGCCGTATGGTTGTCTGGTCGGTGACTACTACTTTGACCACAGCCCACCGGATGTGGAACTGCTGGGTGAGCTGGCCAAAATTGGCGCGGCGGCACACTGTCCGGTGATCACCGGTGCGGCACCCAGTGCCCTGCAAATGGAGTCCTGGCAGGAGCTGGCGAACCCACGTGATATCACCAAAATCTTCACCAACACCGAATATGCCGCCTGGCGTACCCTGCGTGAAAGCGAAGATACCCGCTACCTCGGCCTGGTGATGCCACGTTTCCTCGCGCGTTTGCCGTACGGCGTACGCACCAATCCTGTCGATAGCTTCGACTTCACCGAAGATACCGAAGGCGCCACGCACAAAAACTACACCTGGGCTAACGCCGCCTATGCCATGGCCGCCAACATCAACCGCTCCTTCAAGCAGTTTGGCTGGAGCACGTCAATTCGCGGCGTGGAGTCTGGTGGTTCCGTAGAAAACCTGCCGTGCCACGTGTTCCCGACCGATGACGGCGGCGTCGACATGAAGTGCCCAACAGAAATCGCCATCAGCGACCGTCGTGAAGCTGAGCTGGCGAAAAACGGCTTTATTCCGCTAGTACACCGTAAGAACTCGGACTTTGCCGCCTTTATTGGCGCACAGTCACTGCAAAAACCGGAAGACTATTACGATGCCGATGCCGCAGCCAACGCCCAACTGGCAGCCCGTTTGCCGTACCTGTTCGCCTGCTGCCGCTTTGCTCACTACCTGAAATGCATCGTGCGCGACAAGATCGGTTCGTTTCAGGAACGTGCTGATATGGAGCGCTGGCTCAACTCGTGGATTATCCGCTACGTCGATGGCGATCCGGTGAACTCCACGCAGGAAACCAAAGCGCGTAAACCGCTGGCCGACGCGCGCGTCACCGTGGAAGAGCAGGAGGACAATCCGGGTTACTACGCCGCTAAATTCTTCCTGCGCCCGCACTACCAACTTGAAGGCCTGACGGTATCCCTGCGTCTGGTCTCGAAATTACCGACGCTGAAACAGCAGCAAGGGTAAAACCCTCTGGGCGCACGTTCCCGCCCATTTATTGCTTGTTCATTACTAAAGGAGTTCGACCCGCATGACCATCGCAATGTATCTGAAGCCAGAAGGTGTTGAAGGTGAATCAAAAGACTCGGCACACACGGGCTGGATCGACATTCTCTCTTTCAACTGGGGTGCCAACCAGCCAAACAACATGAGCGTAGGTGGCGGCGGCGGTGCAGGTAAGGTGAATTATCAAGACCTGCACGTGCATGCCCGTATCGATAAAGCGACACCCACGCTGATGCTGTACTGCTCCAACGGTAAACACATCCCCACTCTTGAGTTTCACGTCACCAAAGCCGGTGGCTCGCAGATTATCTATAACAAAATCAATCTGACCGAAGTGCTGGTGACCAGCGTGCAGTTCACCGGTTCACGCGACGATGACACCGTAGGGATTGAGTACTCGTTCCAGGCCGCGCAGGTGGAAGAGATTTACACCCAGCAGTCCGAAGACGGTGCTGCAGGTGCCGACACCACCTTCGGCTGGAATATTAAAACCAACACCGCGTCTTAATCGTTTCGTTCGACTTGTGCAGGCGGCTACCTGCCGCCTGCCTGGCCGGACCCAACCGTTGCAGCGCGATTTATCGCGCGAGTTTAACGCTTGCAATGCTTGTTATATGCGCGACAAATCGCGCCGCTACAACGTTGCCAAATTGAAGATGCAAGATCACTTTTGCAGGTAATGCCTATGCGATTCACCCTTGTTGAAAGTAAAAACGGCGTACAGCCTCCGCTGACCAGCGTCGATTTCTATCCGCCGGGCGGTACCATTGGCCGCAGTGAAGACAACAACTTTATCCTGCCCGACGACAGCCGCACCATTTCCCGGCTGCAACTGCTGGTGCACACCTCCGCCGAAGGCGAGTGCCGCATCACCAATCGCGGCAACGTGATTAACGTCGATTTCAACGGTATTCCACTGGAGCACGGTCGCCAGGTTGAACTGCAAAGTGGCGATCTGCTGGGCATTGGTGATTACACGCTGGAAGTGAGCGACATTGCTGGGGAAATACCTGCGCCGCGTCAACCCACTCTACAGGCAACCCAGGCAACATCCATCAAGCGGGGCATCCCCTCTGACGTGCCCGGCGAGATTTGGGACAGTCTGTCGCGCGATTTCGCCACGCCGAAAGTGGCCCCTGTGGCAGCGGATGCCCACCACCCGCTGACGCAACCGGCAGCCAAAGCACTTAATCCCGTTGATCCGCTCGCGCATGAAGAACAATTCACCGAACTGGCACAGCTGGATGTACGTGAGAGTGACCCCGCACGCTTGTTCACTGGCAGTGACCTGTTTCAGCAGCCAACGATTCTGCAGGATGCCACGCCCACCACGCTGCGCGATCAACCTCAGGTGGCCCACCAGCAACCACAAACCGAACTTGATCCGTTAGCACTGTTTGGCAGCAGCGGTAACGCTCAGCCGGAAGATAGCGATCCTTTTGGTCTGATGAACGGTCAGGCGCAGCCCCTTACGCCGCCCGACTTGTTCCAACCTGAAGCCGCACCGGCCGCATTGCACACACCGCCTCCCGAACAGCCAATACCGCAACCCGCGGAACCGGCACCCATACCCACTCCCCGTGTGCAGCACATCAGCCCTGAACACTCCAATGCCAGCCGCGCCAGTGGACGTATGGGTATCGACCCCGTCAGCTATAAAACCGCCGCGCAACGCCGTGCTGCCAATACGCCGGGTGTCGATGCCGATTTACTGCAGGCATTTCTTAACGGCGCGGATCTCGCAGATATTGATGCTAAACCGCATCTCGACCAAGAGCAGATGTATCTGCTGGGCCAACTGCTCAGCCTTTTTTCACAAGGCACCGTGGCACTGCTCTCTTCGCGCACCATGTTAAAGCGCGGCGTCAACGCGGAAATGACCATGATCCTCGAACAGGCCAACAACCCCTTTAAGCTGCTGCCGTCAGGGAAAAGTGTATTAGTGCAGATGTTCAGCAGCCAGATGCCGGGCTTTATGGAGCCGGAAAAAGCGGTACGTGATGCGCTGGTGGATTTGCAGGCGCACCAACTGGGGATGATTGCGGGTATCCGCGCCATCATCACCGCGATGCTGCAATCCTTTAATCCTGACAATTTGCAGCAGGAAGAGAGCGGTCGCCACCTGTTCACAGCCTCACGTAAGGCGGCGCGCTGGGACAGCTTCGTGAAGCGCTATCAGACCATCGCCAGCGAGATCGATGACGATTTTCACACCCTGTTTGGCGAAGCCTTCCTGCACGCCTACGACGTCGAAGTGAACCATTACAAAGACCTGCAAACGCAAAAAACGGAAAAATGATGAATATAACGTTCGCGTCTATCAGCCATCAGGGCAAACGTAGCAGCAATCAGGATCGACTGGCGAACGCACTGGGCGCACGTGCCGCCTGTTTTGTCATGTGTGACGGCATCGCAGGCGAACAAGGCGGCGATACCGCAGCACGTCTGGCGTGCGACACCATCATCACGCAATTTGACGGTGACAATCATCTCAATGCACAACTGATCCGCGGGTATATCGCGGCGGCGAATCAGGCCATCAAACAGCAGCAACATCATCATGACAGCTTGAAAAATATGGGCACCACGTTGGTGAGCTTGTTTATCGATCGTGATTACCAACTCGCCTATTGGGCCCATGCTGGCGACAGTCGGTTATATCACTTTCGTCGCGGCTATTTGCTGGAGGTCACGCGGGACCACAGTCTGGCGCAACGCATGCAGGATGCCGGTTATCCCGCTGATGCCATTAATCACAACCTGCTCTATTTCGCGCTGGGCATGAAAGAGGATCGCGAAGCCAGTTACAGCGACGTGCTCGCGCTGGAAGATGGCGATGTATTTCTGCTGTGCACGGACGGCTTCTGGCATGAAATGAGCGTCAGCGATCTGGAACAGTCGCTGCGGATGGTCAGCAATCCACAAGAATGGCTGGCGCTGTTGCAGCGGATGAAACCGCACGACAACGGTGACAACTTCAGCGCCATGGCGGTATGGATGGGCGATCCGCAAGACTCGACCCTGCTCAGTTCGCTCAACGATGCGCAGCGCATTCTGCTGTCGCAGCGGGATTGAGGAGATCGCCATGAAAACCGCTTCAGCACTGTTGCTGTCCCTGATGTTGTTGCCGTGGGCGAGTGAGGCGAAAAGCGTGCGGATCGTTTGGTCACCGACACTGCGCCTGAGTGCCTGGCTGGATAACGTGGTTGATGGCCGGGTAAAAAGCTGGTGTGACGACAGCGTGGCGCTGCATTTCGAGCCGCAGGGGGAATTGAAACAGGATGCCGTAGAGACCTTTGTGCCCCAGGTCGGAAAACTGCTGCAACGCCAGTGTTCGGCACTCACCGTGCTGCACTGGACGCTGATTGATAACACTGGCAAGTCAGTACGTGAAGGCGATGCAACCGCAAAAGATAACTGGCGTGTCCCACCCAAACCCAAACCCGTTGTTGCCCCGGTTGATACCACCCCGTGGCAGCGTTTTCGTATCAGCGATAACTGTCAGTTACGCACCTATTGGCCAAGGTCCGGTGACGCACGCTTCACCTTCGAGGCGCATCCGCAGTGTGACAAACAGGGCTGGATTAATGGCGCAGGCGCGTTGCATCAAGGGGCGTCCGCCAGCACGCCATTGTGGTTCCTGCAGGGATATCCCCTGATTGACCTGCCTGTGGGCGCCTATGATGCCCACGTGGTTGCAGCCAACAATCAACGCCTGATTATTGCCAGCGCAGAAGATGCACAAAGTTGGCTGCTGCTGCCCTGGGACGCCGAACATCTCGCCTGGCGCTTCCGTGGCGACGTGCTGCTGAAAGCCAGCGAAGCGCAAGCGCGTGATGACAATGCGAGTGCGCAGCTTATGGCCGATGCGTTGCATCGTTGGCAGATCGACGCCAGCGCCAGCCAGCTGCACTGGCAGCCTGTTGATGCGCCTGATTTTAAGGAGCTGTGATGAAACCCCATCCCGACACCTTCAACGGCTGGCAGGCGCGCAAACAACCGCGCGTCACAGCACAGGATGAGATGCGCCCCAGCCTGCTTGACCGGCTCACCGATGACCATCCCGAACAACAAAACGTCGAACTGGGGCGCCAGACCGTCAGTCATCAGACGCTGCGCACCCAAGTGCTGCGCGATTTACAGTGGCTGTTTAACTGCATCAACAATGAGAGTCAGATAGACCTGCAACCCTGGCCTGATGCGCGCATGTCAGTGATTAATTTTGGTCTCACCCCGCTGGCAGGCAAACGGATGTCGGAGATTGAGTGGGACGATGTGCGCACCGCACTGAGACGCGCCATGTTGCAATTTGAACCACGCATCATCCCGCACGACCTACAGATCCGCTGCCTGACCGACGTTAACGCACTGAATAATCACAACACACTCGCCATCGAAATCAGCGGCAATTTGTGGTGCATCCCCTGGCCACTGGCCTTTGTGTTTCGCACCGACCTGGATCTGGAACACAGCCGATTTGACCTGAAGGACGCGGACGCATGAATCCTCAACTGCTTGATTACTACAACCGTGAACTTAATTACCTGCGCGAGATGGGGGCGGAATTTGCCGAACGCTACCCTAAAGTTGCGGGTCGCCTGGGCATGAGCGGCATTGACGTTACGGACCCCTATATCGAACGCCTGATGGAGGGCTTTGCTTTCCTCACTTCGCGTGTGCAGCTCAAAATGGACGCCGAGTTTCCACGTTTTACCGAACAGCTGCTGGAGATGATCTACCCCAACTATCTCGCGCCTACACCCTCGATGGCGATCGTCGAGTTTCAGCCCGATCATATGAAAGGCAAAATCAGCAGCGGCTTCTCCATTCCGCGTGGCTCGCTGATTGAGAACCAGGCAATGAAGAGCAAAGGCGTTAGCTGCAAATATCGCACTGCGCATGATGTCACGTTACTGCCTCTGCAATTGCGCGAGGTCTCGCTGGGCAGTATTCCAGCTAACCTGCCGGTTTCCGCCGCCAGTCTGGCGCAACGTGGCGCGGTACGTGCCCTGCGTATCCGGCTGCAAACCACCGGGAACATTCCATTACATCAGCTCGATATGGCGGAACTGCGCTTTCATCTCAGCGGTGCCGATCTGCCCGCCAGTGGCTTAATGGCGCTGCTGATGGCGCATTGCGTCGGGGTGCTCTATCGCAGCCCGGACAATGCACAACATTTACTGCTGGAGGCGGACGCCCTGCATCAACAGGGATTCGCCGCCGAAGAAGCCCTGCTGCCTGACGACCACCGCAATTTCAGCGGCTACCGCTTATTGCAGGAGTACTTCGCCTTCCCTGCCCGTTTCCTGTTTTTTCGCACCAGCGGGCTGCAACCGCTGGTGAAACAGCTGCGCGGAGCGACCGAAATGGAGATCGTGTTGCTGTTAGATAAAGCCGATGATGATTTGGAGAGCGTGGTGGACGTCTCTCATTTGGCGCTGCATTGCACGCCCGCCATCAACCTGTTTCCCCGCGTGGCCGAACGCATTCCGCTCACCGAAGGCCGCAATGATTATCATCTCGTGGTCGATAACACTAACCCGCTCGATTATGAAGTGTTCAGCGTCAGCCGCCTCTACGGCAGCGGCCAGGCGTTGCATCAGGAGCAAGTATTCCGTCCGTTCTGGCACAGTTTCGGCAGCGATCAGGGCAATTACGGGGCTTACTTCTCGCAACGGCGCGAGCCGCGTGCGCTGTCGGATCAGGCCAAAATCTTCGGCACCCGCACTGCCTATAGCGGCTCGGAACTGTTTGTCACATTGGTAGATGAACAGCAATCCCCCTGGTCTGATGATGTGCAGTACGTGATGGCCGACGTACTGTGCACCAATCGCGATTTACCTCTGCTATTAAAGCAGCAAGGGATGGATCAGTTCACGCTTCCGACCTCCGCTCCGGTGTTGGGCATTCACCTGCGTAAAGGGCCAACCGCGCCACGCCCCGCACTGGCAGCGGGTGCCACTTCATGGCGTCTGATCAGTCAGTTACAGCTCAATTATCTCAGCCTGATGGAGAGCGAAGGCGATCAGGGTGCCGCTTCACTACGCCAGCTATTGGGGCTATATGCCGACACCGCTGAAGCGGCGACATCGCGTCAGATCGAAGGTGTGCGCCATTGTGAATTACGCCCGGTTTTTCGCCGGGTACCGGAACCGGGACCGATTGTATTTGCGCGTGGGATTGCCATCACCCTGACGCTGGACGAACAGGCATTCGGCGGCGCCAGCCCCTGGCTGCTCGGCAGTGTGCTGGCAACCTTATTTAGCCGCATGGTGGCCATCAACACCTTTACTGAACTGACGCTGAACAGTAGCCAGAGCGGAGAAATTGGCTACTGGCCTGCACAAATGGGCAAGAGGTCGCTGCTATGACTGTGCTGCAACCAGGCTGGCGCATCTCTTGTCGCCTGCCGGACGACTTTTGGCAACAACGTCGCGCCGCGCCCTTTCAGTTCGATCTTTTCCAGCTACTGCGTCGCCTGGATGCACAGGCGGGCAGTGCGTGGCAACTGGGTAGCGCGCCGCTGCCCCGTAATGAACCGTTACGGCTGGGACAGTCCCCCTCGCTGGCCTTTGCGCCCGCCACCGTTGCGGGCATTCGTCAGCGCAATCGTGACGATTTGCATGAAGTGGATATCTGGAGCTTTGGCCTGTTTGGCCCCAACGGGCCGCTGCCGCTGCATCTGACGGAATATGCTCACGAGCGCGTCACGCACTTTGGCGACCGGAGCATGGTGGCGTTCTGCAATCTGTTTCACCACCGCCTTATCCTGCTGTTTTATCGTGCATGGGCGGATGCACAGCCGGCGATTGCTCTGGACCGTCCCGATCGTCATCAATTTAATCACTATCTCTCCTGCCTGACCGGTGTCGGACAACCGGCATTGCAACAGCAACGCGGCAGCCTGAATGAACATGCGCGCTATGCGCTAGCCGGGCACTTCACGCGGCAAACCCACGATGGCGAAGGCCTGACTCGTAGCCTCAGCTGGTATTTGCAGGTGCCGGTGGCGATTAAGAACCACATTCCACAGTGGATGCGCATCGAGAAACGTGAACAGGCACAGCTTCGCGCCGGTAAACATGCGCCGCGGTTAGGGGAAACCGCCTTTTTGGGGAGTGCGGTGCGCGATATTCAACACAAGTTTCGTCTGCGCTTTGGCCCACTGCGCCTCAAAGATTATCGGCGGCTACTCCCGCGGGCAGGCAACGCACAGCAGGTGGTGGATTGGGTACGCCACTATCTGGGCATTGAGTACGACTGGGAAGTCCAGCTGGAGCTGCATCAGGAGGATGTCAGGGGCGTTGCGCTCGGCAGCGATCAGCCGCTGGGTTACACCAGTTGGCTCGGTGAACAACCCGAGAAACGCCATCGTGATGATTTGGTTTATCAGCCTGCTGTTTCGCGCTGAAAACAGGTGCGCATGAATGCGCACTCTACGGACCGTTTCTGCCTGAACCTGTAGGGTCGCTATTTATGGCGACCTGGGAAAATTTTTGCGTATAAAAGGGACACACCATGTCAGATATCCGTCGCAACGTGTTGTTTAGCAAACTGAATCACACTCTGTTCACTTCACTTGAGAGCGCTACCGCATTCTGCAAACTGCGTGGTAACCCCTATGTCGAACTGGTGCACTGGCTGCATCAACTCTGGCAACTCCCCAACGGCGACTTGCAGCTGATTGCGCGACGTTTTGAACTGGATAGCGACCTGATAAGCCAGGATCTGATCGCGGCTTTAGATCGTCTGCCACGCGGTGCCAGCGCCGTGACCGACCTTGCGGAACACATCGATAACGCCGTTGAACGCGCTTGGATCTATTGCTCACTCAGCGTCGGAGAATCGAAAATTCGCGGTGGGCATCTGTTACTGGCCCTGCTGAAAACTGCGACGTTAAAGCACGTAACCATCGCGATATCAGGTGAGTTTGCACGGATTAGTGCCGATCGCTTGCTGGACGATTTTAACGACTATGTTCAGACCAGTGACGAGCAGCAGCAGATATCGAGTGACAACGTCACTCAATCATCTGCTTCGCCAGCAGGTGAGAACGTGTTGGCAAAGTATGGACGCGATCTCACGGCTGAAGCGCGCGCCGGGAATATCGACCCGGTGGTCGGACGCGATGAAGAGATCCGTCAGATGGTGGATATTCTGCTGCGTCGGCGGCAGAACAACCCGCTGCTGACCGGTGAAGCAGGCGTGGGGAAAACCGCCCTGGCAGAAGGTTTGGCGCAGTGCATCGCCAGTGGCAGTGTGCCGCCGCCGCTGCAGCAGGTGCAACTGTGGCTGTTGGATATCGGCCTGCTACAAGCTGGCGCATCGGTAAAAGGCGAATTTGAAGCACGCCTGCAAGCGGTGATCAATCAGGTGCAAGCCAGTCCACAGCCGATTGTGCTGTTTATTGATGAGATCCACACGCTGGTGGGTGCAGGCGGCCAGCAAGGCACCGGTGATGCCGCCAACCTGTTAAAACCCGCGCTGGCGCGCGGACAACTGCGCACCGTCGGGGCGACCACTTGGGCGGAGTACAAAAAATATATTGAGAAAGACCCCGCACTGACCCGACGTTTTCAGCCCGTCCAGGTGGCCGAACCGGACGAGCAGACTGCCATTCTGATGCTGCGCCATCTGGCACAACCGCTATCCCAGCACCATCAGGTATTGTTGCTCGATGAGGCGTTACAGAGCGCCGTGCGCCTTTCTCAGCGCTATATCCCTGCCCGTCAGTTGCCAGACAAAGCCATTGCCTTGCTGGATACCGCCTGCGCCCGCGTGGCGGTGAGTTTGCACCATCAGCCGCCAGAACTGGCGTTTTGCCGACAACAGCTGGCTGCGCTGCAACTGGAGATCGAGATTGCGCAACGTGAAGCTCGGCTCGGTTTTGACTCCGCGCCAGCGCGTATCACGGCCGCACAGCAGCAACAACTTCTCTTGCGCAGTGAAGAGCAGATGTTAGATCAACGCTGGCAGCAAGCGTTGGCGCTGACACAGCAAATGAGTGCATTACAAGCCGAACTGCGGATGGATCAGGATGCCGAACGTACAGCACGCTATCAGGCATTGCAGCAGCAGCTGGATGCACTGCAAGGCGATACGCCGCTGACCTTCCCAGCGGTAGACAGCGGCGTGGTCGCCAGTGTGGTCGCGGACTGGACCGGAATTCCCCTCGGCCGGATGTTACAAAGCGAACGCGATGCCGTGCTCAATCTCGCCCAAACCCTGGCTAATCGGGTAATTGGTCAGCCCGCGGCGCTTAATGCTATTGCCCAGCGTATTCAGACTTCACGCGCGGGCCTGGACGATCCGGGTAAACCGATTGGCGTATTTATGCTGTGTGGGCCTTCCGGCACAGGTAAAACGGAAACCGCACTGGCGCTGGCGGAAACCCTGTATGGCGGCGAGCAGAATCTCATCACCATCAACATGAGTGAATTCCAGGAAGCGCATAGCGTGTCGACATTGAAAGGCGCACCGCCGGGCTACGTGGGATACGGTGAAGGCGGTGTACTGACCGAAGCGGTGCGCCGTCGTCCTTACAGTGTGGTGCTGCTGGATGAGATTGAAAAAGCCCATCCCGACGTGCACGAAATCTTTTTCCAGGTTTTCGACAAGGGCTGGATGGAGGATGGTGAAGGCCGCCGCATCGACTTCCGCAATACGGTGATTATTTTGACCTCCAATATCGGCAGTGACGAACTGGCTCAAGCCTGTTCAGGTCCTGCACCTCATCCAGACAGCGCAGTACTCAACACTCTGCTGCGTGCGCCACTGCGTGAAGTTTTCCCGGCGGCACTGTTGGGAAGACTGGCGGTGGTTCCGTATCTGCCACTCAGTGATGAGATGCTGATCCGTATTATCGATTTGCGTCTGGCAAAAATTCAGCAGCGCTTGCGGGATCGCCATGAGATAACGGCAGCGTTCTCCCCCTCGGTGGCCCAGCAGATTATGCAACGCTGCACCGAAGGCGAATCCGGTGGGCGTATGGTGGACGCGGTACTGTCACAAACCTTACTGCCACAAATCAGCTGTCATTTGTTGAGTGAAGTCCCGACCACAATCCCAAGACATTTAAACATCGACTATCAGGATGCGGCATTCCAGCTCACTTTCAGCGCGGAGACAGCCCATGAGTGAAGCCAGCAGCAAATCGGTGTCACAGGCGCTGCCTGTCGGTTACCGCTTTAACGAATATGAAATTCAACAGGTAATTGGTGAAGGTGGCTTTGGCATTGTCTACCGCGCCTGGGACAGCGAGTTGGACCGCACCGTGGCGATCAAAGAGTTTATGCCGTCTTCGATTGCGCTGCGCGATGAGGATCACCATCTGCTGTTGCGCAGCGAGCGCTTTATGCGCCTCTATCAGGCTGGTTTAAACAGCTTTATTCAGGAAGCCAAAACGCTGGGGCGCTTTAATCATCCCCATTTACTGCACGTGCTGCGCTTCTGGCAGGCGAATGATACGGCCTATATGGTGACGCAATTTTATCAGGGTGAAACACTGAAAAGCCGCTACCTGCGCGATTTTACACCCTGCAGTGAAACGGATCTGCGTGCCATGTTGCCGCCGTTGTTCAGTGCGTTGAAAACCCTGCACGACCATGACTATCTGCATCGCGATATCGCACCCGATAACATCCTGATCCAGCAAGATGGTGCGCCGGTACTGCTCGACTTTGGCTCCGCCTGTAAGACCATCGGTCACCTGACTGATAAAACCGAGATCATGCTCAAACCAGGCTACGCGCCGATTGAGCAGTACAGCGAAGGGCGCGATGGGGATCAGGGACCCTGGACCGATATCTATGCGTTAGGCGCAGTACTGCACACGTTGATTTGCGGTGAAGCACCGCCGGTCAGCGTGGTGCGGTCGTTGAGTGACAACTACCTGCCGCTGGCAGAGCGGGGTCTGAGTGACTATTCCAGTGGTTTACTGCGCACCATCGACCAGATGCTGGCCTGCGAACCCGATCAACGTCCGCAGTCGATTGCTGAATTGCGTGACAGACTGATAGAAAACGACCGTGGCACTGAGGCTGATGCGCCGCTGCTTACGCCCGCACAAGAAGAGCGATTTTTACCGATGGTGGTGCCAGAGCAGACGGATTCGGTCCCCGCGGCCCTATCACCGCGCAAAAGTCGCACTGTGATCATCGGCGGTGGCATCGCTGCGGCGGCCCTGCTGGTGCTGGTCGCGGTGCATCAGTTCACGGCTGAACGCACACCTGATGTGGCCGTGGTTCCGGTAAAGGCTACAGCCAATAACGTGACACCGTCACCTAAACCCACCCCGGCGCCTGCCCCAGTCACACCGGCTGAAATCTACTTGCGTGCCTCGGATGCAACGCAACTTAGCCAGCTTGAGATCAATGGCAAACCACAGGATACCGTGGATCAGGATGGCATGAAGCGACTCAGTTTAGCGCCCGGAGATTATCAGTTGCAGATTACACGCAAAGAAGGCGGGGTCTGGCAGCACTCACTGCATATTGATGACGGGAGCGGCACCTGGCTGATTAATGTGCCTACCCCCAGTAGTTGATTTACTCGACGACGTTACCATTCTCGCTAAACAGCACCTTGTCACCCTGCGCGTGGTGCTGTGACACCTGTAACGTCCAGATATGGTTATCATCGTTGCCCGCACCGGCCGCCGGTGACAACACGTAGCTGTAGTCACCGTTACGGAAGATGTAGCCACGAAAATCGTGCGAAGGCCCGATGTTCAAGGTCGAGCCTTTCAACGTTAATTCGTGGTGGTTCTTTTTATTGATCGAGTGGTAGACAATCCCATCGCACTCCACGTCGCCTTCCACGCATTTACTGGTATCAAGAAAGACCTGGTAGCTTTTACTGTCGAAAAACGGCTTTTTCGCGGCAGGCGTCTGCGCCATCGCGTGGAGTGAAAAACAGACCAGTGATAAGGCAAGTAGCTTTTTCATAGTTTGATATAAATTCCTTTATGATAAACGTTCAACTCGCTTTTTCTGCGATTCACCAATCCCTTCATACGTACCCCACGCGAATAGACAAACTGCATCCACGCCCGGTCCAAATCTTCGGGTGACTCACCATTAATCACCTTCAAGGCTGTCGAGTAATATAAACCTTTATGATTCAGGTTATCCCGGGTACCAATATTAAACGCCAGCATCACTAAAGCATCAAATTCATTTTGCGTCAGCGACACTTTGACATATTTTCGCACCGCATCGACAAACTTTTTTAAATCCTGCGAAAAGAGTGTTTCCGCTGCCTGCTCAGAGATGCCGTCTTTGAACTGATCAAATTCACTTTGACGGCTAATCCAATGCCCATAGCCAATGGTCGCACCCGCCGTCCAGTTACTGATCGTGGTTGAGGTGTGGTCATCATAAGGCAGTGTATGCAGTTGCTCGTACTGCATCATCAACTTAAGCACCTGATAACTCGGGTACATTGTCATGGGGTTTTTGCGCGCGCCGTTAGGATTACTCCCGGTCGATCCATGCGCACGCGGCAGTCCACTGCGTTGACCGGAGGTTAACTGCGTTAGCGTTTTTTTACCCGGAGACACCAGCCCATCGGGATGCTGATAAAAATGCTTTTGGTAGGTGATAATCGCTTTAGTGGTATTATTTCCGCAAATGCCGTCTATTTGTAATTGTGGAAAACCATTTTGGCTTAATAACTTCTGTACTAATTTGACATCTTGCGGCCGGTTGGTTCCGCGTAATCCAACACTGTCCTGTATCGTTTCCATTATTCGCCTCAAAAATTCTTTTATGAGTAATTTTATTGACGCCTGAATGCACGTAGCAGGTAATTATGCCGCATTAATGCTCAGCCTATTTCATTATTCATGATCAGATTGTTCTTAAAGTCCTGCATGACATTTTCGTGACAACCTATTTAAGAGGAATATATTGCGTAACGCGCAGAAGATAAATATTTCTGTTAATGATCAGCCTAATTCAGGACCAATAATGCGTAGCAGCGAAAGCGATCGCGCCACGCATAAGTGACGGGCGGCCTGAAGGCCAAACCCTACAAAGAAGTAACGGCTTTGAGTGCCAGTTGCGGAATCGTTAAGGGGCGTATTTCTGCGCGCATGCTGTTGGCCGCTGCCGCCATGGAGACCTGTGCTAACGCGACCTGCTGGGCGCCCTTCATGCGTCCCTGCTCTACGGCCTCACCAATCAGCGCATGGTAACGCTGATGGTCACCGGCTTTGAAGGCGGTCCAGGCGTGTGGGATCAGTTCAACCTGTGGCTGTCTCTCTGCCGCTAGTCCAGGTGGGCAGAACAACGCACGGGTCGCCGCCAGCGTGGATTCAGCTGCGCACAGCACCAAAGATGGCCCCGTCATTTGATGTAGATGGTCGGCCAACATCCGGTCGGTGCGATACACCGGGCAGCGATGACTATCCGCTTTAAAGCTGTCGGCAACCGGGCCTAGAGTGGAACAGGTGATGAGAATGGCGTCAAACCACGGCGTCAGGCTGTGCAGCAACCGATCCAAACGCTGCTGCTGTGCGGCCGTCATCCCTCCGCTCAGTTCCGCCTCGGCGAGCAAGTGTGGCATCACAATATGGCTGAGTGCGGTGGCGGGCAATCCCAGTGTCTGTGCAGCTTCATCGAACAGAGCGATATTACTGGCGGCCGTATGCAGGCAGGCGATGGTCATGATAATCCTTTATGTTATTTCATGGGTTTAGGCGAAAGCTTCCGCAACCATATTGCTTTACACCATAATTATATTCAAAATTATTAAACCTTTTTTCGTTGTTAAGCCGATGAATCTGCACCTGCTGGCCTTTATTATTGCGATCCTACCGGTGGCCCTGTCACCGGGGGCGAGTTTTACTCTGGCGATGAATAACACCCTGGTTGCTGGCTCTCGTGGGCTGGCATCGATCATCATCGGTACGGCGCTTGGCATCTATACGCATGCGCTGTTAATCGGCCTTGGCATCAGCGCCCTGCTGTTACGTTCACCGATCATTTTTAATTTGATGAGCGTGGCCGGCGCGGTGTATTTACTGTGGCTGGGTCTTCAGTTGTTGCGGCGCGGGGGCCACATTGCCCGGCCTGTTGCCTCACATCGCAGCACCCGCATCGGAATCAAAGATGCATGGCTGGCAAATGTGCTCAATCCAAAAGCCGTGATGCTTTATCTCACCGTGGTGTCGCAATTTGCCGGTCGTGAACATGCCTTAGCGCACTACCTGCTATTGGCATCCATTCATGTCGCCATTATGAGCCTGTGGCTGATGATTATCTGTTTTACGCTGATGACGTCGGCACGGTTGATCAATATGCGCAAACTCACCATCGCTATTAATCTTGGCGGCGGCATCGTGCTGATTTTCTTCGCCATCAGTAATTTGGTGCAGCTGGCCATGACCTTAAAGGGATTTTCAACATGATTTCATTAAATGAATTGGGCCCACGCATTTGTATTCTTGGACCTTCAAACAGCGGAAAGTCGACACTGGCCCAAGCTATTGCCAGCAAAGTGAAGCGGCCCATCATTCACCTTGATCAGCTTTATCACTTTCCTGATACGCAGTGGCAAGCGCGCGAAGAAGCTGAATTTCGCGAACTACATCTTAACGCTATCTCCGGAGAAAGCTGGGTAATGGACGGGAATTATGTTCGCACCCTTCCCGAACGATTAACCCGTGCCAGCGGCCTTATTCTGCTTGACCTCCCACCCACCCAGCGATTTGTGCGCTACCTGCGTCGCACTTTGTTTGATGCCCAACGCATCGGTGGCGTTGTGCCCGCTAACCAGCGTGAGCATTTGACTTGGGAAATGACGCGCTACCTGCTTCTGACTGCGCGCAGTCATCGTCAACGCAATCAACAGATGTTCAACGAATGGACGCTGCCTAAGCTGCTACTGAGCTCCTCATTGGAGATCACGCGAGCCTATAGATATTGGGAACTTATCGACCCACAGGGTTCATCACGCTGAAATTAACCACCGTTCCTCGCGCAAAACGCTAAACAAAAAAAGGGCGCACTCAGTGTGTAATGCTTGTCAGTTAAGCGACTGGCGATAACGCCGTCTGGAGCCGCATCGGGGCTGGCGTGGGGCAGTTCGCGGCAGACCATGGATGGTCATCCGCGAACGGCCCGTCCGGCACGACGTGGAAGTCGAAGGTACCGCTTTAGCGGCGCGAGGACGGCCCAGAGGGGGCAGTAGTGGCGGCAGAGCCCGCACAGAAAAGAAAGGCCACTTATTAATAAGTGGCCTGAATTCTTAGCTGATGAGCATGACGCACCGGAGTGCGCCCTGGTTCAATGTTGCTTTATTACTTTAGACGGAACGCGACCACGCTGTCACCCGCTTGGGTACCGAGCGAGCCGTGACCACCTGCTGCAATCACCACATACTGCTTACCATCTTTACCCATAAAGGTTGATGGCGTGGCTTGTGCGCCAGCGCTGAGTTCAGTCTGCCACAACAGCTCACCGGTGGTGCTGTCGTAGGCGCGGAAGAAGTTATCCGCGGTAGCGCCATGGAACACCAGATCACCCGCGGTGAGCAGAGGACCACCGTGCGCAACCATGCCCATTGGGAAACCAATTGGGAAACGGCCCGGCAGGAAGCTGGTTTTCAGGTTTTTGGTGACGCCAACACGACGTAACCACTCGGTTTTAGCGGTTTTCAGATCCACACCCACCATACGACCCCAAGGTGGCGCGATGCACGGAATGCCGAGGCCAGAAGCCAACTGCTGAATGTGAATGGCGTAATCACCCTGGAAGTTTTCGTTCCAGTAAGGCTGGCCATCTTTGGTGAACATGCGCTGAGTTTCGGTCTGCGGCGTACGTTTGATCAGGTTGTACTTGTAAGCCAAACGTACCGGTGCAGCAATCAACATCTGGCGCTGCGGATCAACCGCAACTGAACCCCAGTTGAACACACCAATGTTGCCAGGGAAGATCAGCGAACCGGCTTCGGTTGCTGGCGTCCACGGGTTGCCATCATAACGCAGCGAACGGAAGTCCATGCGGCATGACATCTGGTCAAACGGTGTGATGCCCCACATGGATTTCTCAGTCAGCGCATCAGGAATGAAGTTCAGGCTGGACACCGGCTGTGTGGCGGCAAATTTCTCACCGGGTACACCACCTTCAGTCGAAACCTTGACTTGATTCACCGGATACACCGGCTGCCCTGTCAAACGGTTCAGCACAAACAGGTTGCCGGTTTTGGTCGGCAGGATCACCACAGGCTGTTTTTGGCCTTGGTAATCGATATCCAGCAAGGACGGCTGTGATGGGTTATCACGGTCCCACAGATCGTGGTTAGAACTCTGATAACGCCATTTGAAGGCACCGGTTTGCAGATCCAGTGCCACTAAGGCATCACGGAACTTCTCGGTGTTGCTGTTGGCATCACGCTCGATACCCACTTCATCCGGAGACGCGTTACCAAATGGTACATAGACCAGACCATTTTTCAGGTCTGCACTCAGCGTACCCCAGGCAACTGGCGTATCTTGCGGATAGTTCTGTCCTGCCGCAACAGGCGCCGTATTCTCCGGGTTGGCCGGATCGAAGTTCCAGACCAAACGCCCGGTTTCAGCGTCATAAGCACGGATCACGCCCGAAGGGTTACCACTGTTGAAGCCGTTGTCCATCACGGAACCACCGACAATCACCAGCTTACCTGCCACCAGCGGTGCTGCAGTCTGCATCAGCGCATGTGGACGCACTTCACCCATATTGGCATGCAGGTCAACGACACCATTTGCGCCAAAATCAGCGCAAGGCTTGCCAGTATCAGCATCCAGCGCAATCAGCTGTGCATCCGTGGTGGCATTGAAAATACGCTTACGGCAAATTGCCGGTGTCGCAGTGGAATCTTGTGCTGCAACCGGGCTTTGCTCGTAATAGCTCACGCCCCGGCAGGTTTGGTGCTGCTGCAGATAAGAACGATCTTTGTTGGGCGTGTATTTCCACTTCACGGCGCCGGTTTCTGGGTCAAGCGCGTGAACCTCATTGTGCGGGGTGCAGAAATAAAGCATGCCATTGGCTTTCACCGGCGTGGCTTCGAAGGTGTACTCCGTCGCATCCGCATCCTGACGCAGATCGCCCGTGTGATAAGTCCAGGCTACCTCAAGGTCTTTCACGTTGTCTTTAGTGATTTGATTCAGCGAAGAGAAACGCTGGCCATCTGTGGTGCCACCGTATGCGCTCCAGTCATTGGCTGCGCCCTGCTCGCTGGTCTGCTCACGCGCATTCGTGATAGTGCCTGCCTGCGGCAGCGGGTCGTAGAAACAAAGGCCGATCACGACGACAATCATCACGATCACCGTGCCACCCAGGAAGGTGTGGAAACGGCGCTGACCTTGATACAGCGGTTTGACCACCCACGGCATAGCCAGCCACAGGCCGATGACACCAAACAGATCGCCACGCGGGATCCATTGCCATTTATCAAAGCCCACTTCCCAGATAATCCAGGCCAGTGTAATCCACATCAGCACCGCGTACAGTGCCAACGCGCTGCGCTGGTTTCTGAACAGTAAAATCGCGGTAATCAGTAAACCCACCGCCATCAGCGCATAGAACGCACTCCCGCCTAACATCAGCAATTTCCCACCCATATAAAGCAGCGCTAATGCCAGAATCGCAAGCACGATGCTGGTTAGTTTGTTAACCATGCCAATCCCTCAACGTTTTTCATCATTAACCACCCAAAATAAACCTACACAGTTTCAACAAAATTTTAACGTACGTTATCGAACAGTAAAAACCCGTTGCTGAGTGTGTCGTTAGCTTCGCTTATGAATGTAGCCTGGCTTATCACTGACGAATCGCGCTGCGGCCATAGTGTGATTGAAATCACGTTTTATTTTTTGTAGAGAGAATTAATCATTAGTGAGGATAAATCGCATTTTTTGATAACGCCGCACGGTCAGTTTCGCAGCAACCCCGGTTTTTGCGTGTTACGCATATCGATGTGCGGAATTGTTACTACGCCTGCTGTAGTGGAAAACTTACGCTGTTTTCTTTTTCTCAGGGAAACATCATGAAATTTACGTTTATCGCCAGTGCATTGCTTGCCATCACTATGACTGCACATGCCGCCAGTACCGAACTGGTGATCGGTGACCAAAAAGGAAACGCGCGCGCCGTGATGTCTGCAGCAGGCGAACTTAACAACCTGCCTTATGAAATCAAATGGTATGAGTTCCCCAACGCTGCTCCACTGCTGGAGTCGCTGAACTCACAACATCTGGACGCAGGATTGGTCGGTGATGGCCCACTGGCCTTCGCGGTGGCCGCAGGGGCAAAAATTCGCGCGATACAAGCTTCGCAATATTTAGGCAACGGTCTGCTTGTGAAGGCAAACAGTGCAATCCATACCGTTGCCGATTTAAAAGGAAAGAAAGTGGCCACGGTCAAAGGCTCGTCGGGGCAAAATATGGTGCTCAGCGCGCTACATCAGGCGGGATTGCCGGATGACAGTGTGAACTTTGTCTTCACTACCCCAGCAGAAGCCACACTGGCACTGGATAATGGGGCTGTCGATGCCGTCGCAACCTGGGAACCGTACGTCTCCTTTGCCGTGGCGCAATCAGGTGATCGCATCGCCATTGACGGCAAAGATGCGCCCGTGTCGAACTATCTGGTGGCAACCGATAGCGCCATCAACAGTAAGCGTGCCGCATTGGTCGATTTTCGCCAGCGCTTGATTCGTGCACGTGCGTGGGGCGTTGCACATCCGCAAGCCTATGCCAGCGGAATTGCCTCACTGCTGCGTCTGCCAGACGCGGTAGCACTGAGCAAAGTACAACGAGAGAATAATGCGCCGGTGGAAGATTACGCGCTGATTGCACAGCGCCAACAAGCCGCCATAGATACCTTTGCGCGCAGTGGATTGATTAAACCGGGCTTGCAAGCCAGCACCCTGGTTGATGCATCGTTTTTTAATCCACAGGGAGCGGCTCGACCATGATGAACCTGGCGCTGTATCTGGATTCCGGTATTCATCAGGGCGGCTGGCGACATCCGCGCGCAGCCACCACCGGGGGAAGTAACTGGCCGCTGTACCGTAAAATCGCGCAGCGTGCGGAGGCGGCAAAACTCGATATGATTTTTGTTGCCGACAAGCTGGCAATCGATAATGTCTATGGCGGGCATCTGGCGCACACCGTGCAACACCGACAGGTTGGCTGGTCGGAGCCGCTGACACTGTTGGCGGCGTTGGCGGCAGTCACCGATCGCATCGGCCTGGGCGGTACGGTCTCCTCCTCCTATTCCGATCCCTACACTACCGCGCGCCAACTGGCCAATATCGACCACATCAGCGGTGGGCGCGCCGCATGGAATGTAGTGACGTCATTAACGCATGCTGAAGCGCGTAACTTTGGTCGCAGCCAGCATTTTAGCCATGAGGATCGCTACCGCCGTGCGGCAGAGTTCATCGATGTGATGAAAGCGCTGTGGGACAGCTTTGAAGAAGATGCGCTGGTGGTGGAGAAAAACAGTGCACGCTTTGCCGATCCCGCCCGCTTTCATCGTGTCGACCATCGGGGCGAATCCTTTGAGGTACAGGGGCCGCTCAATCTTCCCCGCCCGCCGCAGGGGCATCCGGTGGTGATCCAGGCGGGCGTTTCCGATGCCTTTATTGATTTGGCCGCGCAGCACGCAGAAATGCTGTTTGTGGTGCAACCCAACCGTGAGCGTGCGCAGCAGTTCTATCAAACCCTCAAGCAACGCGCAGAACATTATCAGCGCCAACGCGGTCAACTCCGCATTCTGCCGGGATTAGTGCCGATTGTCGGTTACAACAAAGATGATGCCCGCGATCGTGCTGAGTATCTGAAATCCCTGATCACAGTGGAATCAGGGCTGAGTTTTGTCTCCGCCAGCATGAATATCGATTTATCACAGTATCCAGTCGATGGACCGGTGCCAGACCTACGCGAGCAGATCACTGGCAGCAAAGGCCGTTTCCAGTATGTGATAGCCAGCGCCATTGAGCAGAATCTGACCTTAGGTGAAATGGCTAAACGCTATGCTGAGAGTTTGTCGTTCCCTTCACCGACAGGTACTGCTGATGACATCGCGCAACAGATGATTGACTGGTATCAACAGCAAGCCTGTGATGGCTTCGTTATTCTCCCGACTTACATTGATGAAAACGAAGACCTGTTCCTCAGCGAAGTGGTACCGCGTTTACAGGATGCCGGGGTGTTCAGACAGGATTATTCCGCAGGCACATTGCGCGATCGCTTGGGATTGGCTAAACCCGTCAATCGCTTTCATCAATAAGATCTAATGAAATGATTTAACCTTTTATTAGACCGCCACTGCGATTATTCCTGGCAAAAATCGACGCAGTGGCGCTAATAACGCGCTTTTAATAACCTTTTCATTTCACACCAACAAATTTCACTCCCCTCATATTGATTAGCAGCTTCCAAGTCGATTTATTTTAAGAATTTACCCAGCCTGATATTGCCAATAGAGCGTGATATAAATCACGCGACTGCACTGCGGCAAGGCCGCTAATAACAAGAAGGCTTATTATGATCAGCGCAGAAAATTTTTATCAAAAATTACGCTTCACTTTCAAACTCTCACATGCAGCATTGATGTTTCCAGCCGCCAATGCGCGGGCTAAGCAGTATAAGGTCTTATCCGCGGAACAGACCATTGACCTGCTGCTCAGCAATGACAAACTCTCATTAAGCCGCTATGGTGCAGGGGAACTGGAGATGACGCTATTTAACAGCCAAAGTTATCAGCCCTGGGATGAAAGATTGTCAATTCGCCTAAAAGAGATACTGCGTCGGGCAACGCAACCGAATAATCCTTGTTTAGTTTGTTTACCGGATGCGTTACGTGGTTCAGATAATATTGGCTTCGGTTCGGCCCTGTTTTGGTTTTTCCATAAAGCCTTTTTCTTCCGCCACTATGAAAACTTATTAAAAAAAGAGTACCAATACGGTAATACCTCGGTAACAGGTTCTTATACCCTGCTTAAAGGTCAAGACCAAAACCCGATATTCAATAAGTTTAAAAAGCTATTCAAAAATAAGAAAATACTGATCGTTGAAGGCAAACATTCACATTTGGAACCTGGAAACGAATTACTGGCAGATGCGCTGGAAGTCAAACGCATTACCACGCTGAATCGTCATGCCTTTTCTGTTTATAACGATCTCTATTGTTCCGTGCTATCTCATGCGCGTGATTTCGATATGGTGTTGATGTCACTGGGCCCAACGGCGACAGTATTGGCCTACGATCTCAGCCAGCATGGCATCCGCTGTATCGATATGGGGCAAATGGAGGGTGAGCACGACACGATGCGTCTTTCATCGCTCAATAACCTGACTTACGTGGACAAAAATAGTGATTTAGTGGGGCATCAGGAACCCGACGCACTGTATCGAAGCCAGGTATTGCTGCACGTCGGTTTGCCCGTCGAAGCAGAGCTGAGTGCCCCTATGCTCCAACAGCCTTTGATGTAAATCAGATCGCAAGAAATCTCAAAAATGCATATTTTTGCGATTGCTTGCGTTATCTCAGCGTTTCTTCAGCCACTCTTTGAGTTTTCGCAGTGAAACGGGGGCTTGATACACCGTCCCTTTTCCCTCTTTGATTGGCCTCAACAGCCCTTGCTCGGCGAGACTTTTTAACCGACTGCGCGCTGTGTTATCAGCAATACCTAACCGTGATTTCACCGCCGCCGCACTCAATAACGAACCTGGCGCGTGCAATGCAATCGCCATAATATCCAGTTCGCCCTTGGCCAAGGCTTTGTTTTCTTCTACCCATTTCACCAGCAGAGCACGTTCCTGATGCAGTGTGGTGATTTGCTCAGTAAAGGCCTTAACCGCGCGCATCACCACATCACACTGGAATTGCACAAAATAGGTGAGATCAAGTTCATCCGTTTCGCTGTAAAGGTAGGACATCCCGTATTTAATCGCTGCCGCTTTAAGCAGTTTACTGATCGAGATATAGCGAAAAGCGTGATACCCACGGCGAATGAGATGGTGATAGAACAAGCCGCGCGCGGTACGTCCATTGCCATCATAGAAAGGATGAATGTAACCAATGGCAAAATGCATGATGCAAGCGACCAGCAAGGGATGGGTGCCCTGCTGTTCAAGAAATTCAACTTCAGCACAGAGGGCATGCAGCATGCCATCGACCAAAGAGTAATCCGGTGGTTGATGGATGATTTCACCGTCCCGACCGGCGACAAAAATATCGTTGTTTCTGCGCACCTCCCCAGGCCGATATTTTTCATCATTGATGCCCGCGCACGCGATATGGTGCATGTCCAAAATATCATCGCGCGTTAGCGGCCCATCCCCCATGGCCGTAATGTGCTGCATGAGACGCCAGTTGCCCATGATCATGCTTTCATCTTCATTGCGCGGTTCACGCCCCACCGCCAGCAGTTCCATCGCAACCCGGGAAGTCGTAGCAGCCCCCTCTAGCTGACTGGAGGAGATCGCCTCCTCCATGATTAATTGCGACATTAAGTAGGACGCCGCATCCTCATCCGTAAGCTCTCCGTTGCGTGCAAAGGTCGTGCGATCAACCAACGAGATTGCCGCGTTAATACGCGTGGTGAAATTGACGCTCACTTCCTGAGAGGCAATCACAAAATGGTGAGCCGTACTGCGCCGTTTGAACTTCAACGCACTCCACAGCGCCAGCCGTTCATCCGCATCACTGATACGGCGGTATAACTCATCAAAGTGAAGGTAGCGGGCATCCCACTCGCTGTAACGGCTGAGCAGAGCAGCTATGTCATTGCTGCTCTGTTGATCCATGAGTTGTGTCGGCGGGCGGCGCAGTTTCATCGCAAGAAATCTCAAAAATGACGTTTTTTGAGTTTACTTGAGATTCCGCTGGGTGACAAATCTCAAGGAAAATAATTTAACCATATGAATTTATTGATTTTACATAGAGACTGTAACAGCCAAAAAAAAGCCTGCAGGCCGCTCCCCCTGCGGTGGCGGCACAACAGGCGATGTAAGCTATACCGCGTGCCGCTGGCAGAACGCCGCAATATCGGGTGACTGAAAATCAGCCAGATGCGCCATCAGCTTCTCCAGCGGCCAGTTCCACCACGCAATCGCCTGCAGTTGCAGAGCGATATCCGGCGTAAAACGACCACGAATCACTTTCGCCGGAATACCGCCAACGATGGTATAGGGTGCCACATCTTTTGTGACCACCGCGCCTGCTGCCAGCACCGCGCCATCGCCAATGGTCACGCCGGGTAGCACAATCACGCCGTGGCCGATCCACACATCGTTCCCGATAATGACGCGGTCGGCTCGGCGGTCAGCAAAAAATCCCGCATCCCGTTCCGCCTGGTTGTCGTAATATTCCGGGCAGTAGGTGAAACGGTGCTGGGAAGCGCGGTCCATCGGATGATTAGGCGCACCGATACGCACCTGGTTGGCGATAGCGGTAAAACGGCCAATCTGCGCATCAGCAACACAACAGTGCTCACCGAGGTAGGAAAAATCACCCAGTTCGCTGTATTCCAGATAACTCTCTGCCAGGATTTCACATTGCTGACCAATGTGGGTTTCGCGCATACGCACGCTGGGATCGATAACAGTGTGTTGCAGTTTTGCCGGTTGAACAGCAGTGAGTGCCATAGAGAACTCCAATGTGGTCAGATGTCTGGATAACGGGTTGTACCAGGTCAACCGCGAAGCACAACACTAAAGCGGGAAGATGACAGAAATGCTATCGTAACGCCTCTGATGCAGGCGATGGATAAAGGAAAGGGAATGAGAACACCGTGGTCACTGCTGGCACTGTTGTGGTCAGCCGGGCAGGCAACTGCCGCCCTGCCCGCTGATATTAAAGCGGGCGATATTGTGCAGGTCCAGTTATCACAATTGCATCCCACTCAGGCGGCGATTGGGTATCGGCAGTTGGATTACAAACTGCACCGTTATCAGGCCGATCCCAAAAAGCTGTTTGATGATTTCTGTGAAAGTATGGGACAGAAAGGCGTGGACAAATTCAGCAGTAAATCGCGCATCTCTGACCTCGACAGTTTCACCTGTAAAGCGTCAGTTGGTTCGCATCCTGGCCCGATGAAGACAGCGGTGATTGCACCGGATAATGCGCTCTATCTCACCGATGGTCATCACACCTTCAGTAACTTTGCCGACATTGGCGGTTTGAAAACGCATGTACAGGTGCGCATCACCAATGACTTCCGCAACCTGACCAGCATGAAAGCATTCTGGCAACAGATGGAAGCTGCGCATCTGGTCTGGCTGGATACGCCAAAAGGGAAAATCACACCGGATGATTTACCGAAAGAGTTAGGCCGCAAGCATATGCAGGATGACGAATACCGTTCACTGGTATACTTCGTGCGCGATATTGGCTTCGAGAAAGAAGAGAACCCGCCGCCTTTCCTGGAATTCTACTGGGGACAATGGCTGGAAACCCAGCTACCGCTGACTTCCTTCGATTTGCATGACCGTAAAGGCTATGGCGCCGCCATCACCGCGATTGCCGAGAAAATCACTGATGTGCCGAAAGACACGGTGATTGCCCAGAGCGATGCCGGCCCGCTTACCGCTGAAAAACTGGGTGCCATGAAGAAAGTGAACGAGAAGAAACTCGACAAGCTGATCTCTGCTGAAGGCAAATTAGGCTGGGCGTTTAAACAATAACTTCGCTGGTTTTCACCAGCGCCAGAAAGTTCTGCGCCGTTGCCGTAAACGCATGGTCATTCCATGCCACCGCTAATCCGGTGGTGGGTATCGGCGCTTTAATCTGCTTAAACACCACGCCCGCCAGGCTGAATTGCCGCATCGATTCGGGTACCAGCGACACCCCTAACCCCGCCGCAACCACCGATAGTATCGAGACAATGTGCGGCGCGGGTTGCCCCTCCATCGGCGTAAAACCTTGCTGGCGGCAGGCCAGCAACACTGACTCACGCAAACTGGTGCCACTCTCTTTCGGCGTAAGAATAAAGTGTTCCTCACGCAGTGAAGGCAGGGCAATCTTCCCGCGCAGACGTGCCTGCGGATGGCTAGCAGGCAGTGCAGCCACCAGCGGCTCCTGTAACAATAGTTGCATCGTCACGTTATCGGGGATGGCATTTTCCTGCCGCAACAGCGCAATATCCAGCTGCTGATTCGCCAGCGCCTGCAACAGCACAATCGAGTTGGCTTCCATGACGTTAAGAAACACGTCTGGATGCGCCTGACGAAAGGCGCGAATGCAGCCTGGGATCAGTGGATTCATGCCAGCCGTTCCGGTAAAACCCAAACGCAACGTTCCGGTGTCACCTTGTGCCGCGCGACGAGCCGACGCAATGGCTTCTCCGGCCAGAGCGGGCAGCGGTTGGATCGCTTGTAAAAAAGCGTGCCCGGCTTCAGTGAGTGCTACACCCTGCGCAGTGCGGTTAAACAATGCGTATCCCACTTCAGCCTCCAGATCTTTAATCTGCATGCTGAGCGGGGGTTGTCCGATTCCCAGTCTGGCTGCCGCGCGTGTGAAGTTACGCTCGGTGGCCACCGCGAGAAAATAGCGAATATGGCGCAATTCCATCTGTTTTATAGATACCATTATGCAGTGCTATATATTGGACAGATAATAAGTGGCGCGGTAGCGTTGTGCAATCTTCGTTACGCTGGAATCACCATGAGTCGCTTGTTAGAAACTGCTTTACCCGCCACCTCGGTGCCCCCTGCCACCTGTAGCATTGCCCGCGGCAGCAGCGAATATCGCCGCGCAGGCATCGCCTTTTTCATGCTGGGACTGGCGAGTTTTTCGCTGATCTATTGTGTACAACCGCTGCTGCCCGCATTTACTCACTCGTTTGGTGTGACTCCAGCGCAGAGCTCGCTGGCACTGTCACTCACCACCGGGTTATTGGCGATCTCCATTCTGCTGGCGGGGGCGTTTTCTCAAGCGGTGGGGCGCCGTGGATTGATGTTCACCTCGATGGCGCTGGCCTCGATCTGTAATTTTATCGCGGCAGTGCTGCCAGACTGGCACATGTTGCTGGTGGCACGTGCGGTGGAAGGCGTGGTGTTGGGCGGTGTGCCCGCCGTGGCAATGGCATGGCTTGCTGAAGAGATCGACAAGAAGGACCTCGGTAAAACCATGGGATTGTATGTCGGCGGCACGGCCTTTGGCGCCATGGTTGGGCGAGTCGGCATGGGATTACTGACGGAATTCACCTCCTGGCGCATCGCCATGGGCGTGCTCGGTGTGCTGGGCATGGCCGCAGCGATTGCGTTTGTGCTTTTGCTGCCTGAGTCGCGTAATTTTGAGCGGAAGCCCGGGCTCAATCTTCACTTTCACTTCAGAGCCTGGTTCAGTCACCTCGGCAATAAGGGCTTGATTCGCCTATATGCCACCGGCTTCTTCCTGACCAGCGTGTTTGTCACGCTCTTCAACTACGCCACTTTTCGCCTCTCTGACGCGCCATTTCATTTCAGCCAGACACAAGTCAGCCTGATCTTTTGCGCCTATGCGATTGGCATTGTCTCCTCTTCACTATCCGGCAGTCTGGCGGATCGCTTTGGCCGTAAACCGCTGTTGATTACCGGGTTCCTGCTGTTACTGGCGGGTATCTTACTGACGGTGCCAGACAACCTGCTGTGTTTGATTGGCGGCATTATCCTGATCACCAGCGGTTTCTTTGTCGCGCACGCAGCCGCCAGCGGATCGGTTGGGCCCTTGGCGGGCAACAATCGCGGCCATGCGTCTTCGCTTTATCTGCTGTTCTACTACATGGGTTCCAGCATCACCGGTTCATTCGGCGGTTGGTTCTGGCTGCACGGTGGATGGAATGCGGTGGTGGGTTTGACCGTGGTGATGGCGCTGGCGGGGCTAGCTTTGAGCGGGTTGTCACGGCAGAAAAGCGCAGGATGAAACGGCTATGGTGCATCACCACCTTGGTTTTAATGCCATTCAATGTGAATTTGTATGCAGGTGCGCATCAATGCGCACCCTACGAAAAACAGTATCAATTCTTGTAGAGTCGCCATTCATGGCGACCAACAAATGCTTAACGGACTAACATCACGACCAAAGGGCTATGTAGTTTGCAACGCGAAATTAAGCCAGTTCGCAGTTTTTAACATCTGCCGAAGGCGCCAGCAGATTTTTATCAAACTCACGCAACGGCGCTGCGTCACGGATGCGCATCGGCCAGTCAGGATTCGCCAGCGCGCTTTTACCCAAGGCCACATAATCAGCCCCCTGCTCCAGCGCCTGTGAAGCACTGCGGCTGTCGGAAAGCGAACCGTTGGCGACAATCGTCAGATTGGGTGCGGCTTGCCGGGCAATCTGCACCAGGGAAAACAGAGTGTCAGCGAAAGCGGGCTGCAGCGCGTCGTATTCAGTGAGGTGCAGATAATCAATTCCCGACTCAGCCAGTAAAGCAAACACCTGCCTCGCCCCCGCTTCGCCTTCCTGCCACTGATGGTGGAAATCATTCACTTTGCCTTGAGAGATACGCACGCCCAAGGTCACATCATGACCCACGCGCTGACGTACCGCTCGAATCACCGCCAGCGTTAACGACAAGCGTGCGGCAATATCGCCGCCCCAGCGGTCACTGCGCTGATTGGTGTAATCCGTGAAGAATTGATCGAGCAGATAACCATTAGCCCCGTGGATTTCAATGCCATCAAAACCGGCTACGCCAATGGCGCGCGCGGCAGTCTCAGCAAAGCTTTCAATCACCTGCTGGATCTGCTCCTCACTCATCTCTGCCGGCAATGCATATTTGCCGTGACCATGATAAAAGCCCAATTGTTCTCCGCGCGGTTGCACGGCAGAGGGGGCCAGCGTATCGCTACGGTAGATATTGCCCTGAGAAATCGCGCCAGCATGCATCAATTGCGCGATGATCTTCCCGCCCTGCTGATGCACACCGTCCGTGATGGCTCGCCAGCCAGCAACCTGTTGGCTGTTAACCAATCCGGCCTGAAAGGCATAGGTTTGTGACCAGGCTTCATCAATGTAAAGCCCTTCGGTGATGATGGTGCCAAAGCCACCACGCGCGAAGCGTTCGTAGTAGTGCTTCATCCGCTCACCCGGTACGCCATCCACTGTCGCAGAAATACGCGTCATGGGCGCGACCATGACGCGGTTCTTCAGGGCGAGACGATTTAACGTGCCGCTCTGAAATAAATGTTTATCGGCCATGTGCTACTTAATGTTCCCTGATTAACGTCAGCGCGCATTATAGTGTGGCGTCATAGCAGCAAAAATGACCAAAGTTGATACGTCTGTATAACGGAAATCGTTAAAATGAACTCCAAAGATATTGAGGTCTTCCTGATGGTATCGCAAACGCGCAGTCTGACGCAGGCGGCGCGGCGGCTCAATACCACAACGATGACCGTGTCGCGTCGGCTGGCTTCCCTTGAGGAAGACCTGGGTGTACGCCTGATGCATCGCACCACACGTGCCATCGCGTTAACCGATGAAGGTGAAGAGTTTCTGCCCTTCGCCAAATCGCTGGCGGAAACCGAGCAGAGCGCGCGCAATCTGTTCTCACCTCATCAACAAGGCGCGACAGGACAGCTACGGATCACCGCACCCTCTGGTTTTGGTCGACGGACCATCATTCCGCTGTTACCCGCACTGATGGAGGCCAATCCTGAGCTGCGTATTGAGTTTCAACTCAGCGATGACGTTACTGATTTGGTTGGCTTAGGCTTCGATGTTGCTATTCGTATTGCGCCACTGCGTGATTCCCGCCTGGTGGCACATCGCCTGGCAGATAATCCGCGCATGCTCTGTGCATCACCCGATTATCTGCATCGCTTTGGGACACCTCAGACACTTACCGACCTGCACAAACATAACTGCCTGCGACTCTCCAGCGTGGTGCAGTGGAGTTTTATGGTTGATGGGCATATCTCCAGCCTCAGCGTGGAGGGCCGTTTTAGCGGCAGTAACGTTGAGGGCGTGCGCACCTTGTGTGTTGCCGGCAGCGGTATCGCGCAGCTATCGGAATGGGACATCCGTGAGGAATTGGCGGCGGGTGAACTGGTTGCTATCGAGTTGCTGGATGCGCAACCACAGATGCTCGGCGTCTGGGCACTGTTTCCCACCACGCGTCAGTTGCCCGCGCGAGTCACGGTATTTCTCAATGCCTTAAAGCAGGTGATGGAAAAAAACAGATAAGTTACCTGTTCACGCCAGGGGAATGTACGCTTAAATCAATGACTCACCGATTCGCTTCGTGGAGACCCATTTTGAAACCTGAAATTCATACCCTCGCCTCAACTGAAATCTATCGCAATCGCTGGATGACTTTAAAAGAAGACAAAATTCAACGCGCTGACGGCAGCGAAGGCATCTATTCGGTAATCGAAAAAGACGATTTTGTGGTGGTCCTCCCTGTGGAGCAGGACAGCATTTTTGTTGTGGAACAGTATCGCTATCCCGTGAGTGAACGCACGCTGGAACTGCCACAAGGCAGTTGGGAACTGGACCCTGGCGCCTCACCTGAAGCACTGGCGGCGGGAGAGTTACAAGAAGAAACCGGCCTGGTTGCCGACCGCTGGCAATATGTCGGGTATCAGAAATTAGCCCAGGGGTACTCTTCGCAGGGATATCACATCTATCTCGCCAGCGAGTTGCATTATCAGGGACAGAATCTGGATGCGGAAGAAGTTGGACTGACGGCGCGTAAAGTGAAAATCAGTGAGTTTTTACAGTGGGTGCTGGAAGGGAAAGTAACGGATGCCACCTCAGTGACCGCGTTTTTACTGGCGCGGGCAAAAGGGTTGATTGCGTAATCAGCCCTCTGTCAGAAGGCATATCGACGGCCGCCTCACACTAATGATGCAAAGGTACGCTTTTGGTCGCCATAAATGGCCCCCCTACAACAATCTAGCGCGATTTTCGTAGGGTGCACTTCTGGTCGCTATAAATGACGACCCTACGAGCATATCAGCGGGTTTCGTAGGGTGCGCATTGATGCGCACCTCAACATTGACAGCAGCTTATGCGTGTTTGATGTCCGCCAGCACGGCCTGTGCGCCTGCCGCATCCACCGCGACGCCATCAATATACAACTGACGCGACTCTCCTGCTGGCAAGGCAATCTGCAGCGTTTTCCACGCAGGCTGATAGTCGCCTTTGCGCTGGAAACTCAAGTGAATCGCCTCGGCATCACTGCGCATTTCCCAGTTGAGCCACAGCGCATTGCCCTGCTGATAACCCCAGGATTCGCCGTCATCCTCAAACACCAGTCCATCCGACACACCTTTGCCTTGTAGTGGATACAGTTGCAAGGTGCGGCGATCATCGGCTTGAGCATCCACATGGCGCAGACGCTGGCTCAGCGGCAGTGCGGCACCTGCACGCACCAACATCGGCTGCGTTTCCAGTGGTGCTGGCAGCGTAATCCACTGACCACCGCTGTACCACTGCTGCGTGGCGAAATCGTACCAACCGGTTTGGTTGTCGGGCAGCCACAAACTGCGTTCGCGCTGGCCTGCTTCAACCACGCTGGCCACTAAAATGTCGCGCCCCAGCATAAACTCATCACACTCGGCAAACGTCTGCGCATCCTGCTCATGATCGAGGAAGGTCGGACGCAGCATCGGTTCGTCATCTGCGTGCGCTTGCCACAGCAAGGTGTAGAGATATGGCAACAGGCGATAACGCAGTTCGATAGCCGCACGGATCGCTGGGGTCACTGACGGATACATCCACGGCTCATTCACCGTGTGATCGTCATTCCATGAGTGGATGGTGAAACGCGGATGCATCACGCCGTTCTGCACCCAACGCACAAACAATTCGGCATCGGGTTTATCACCGGAGAAGCCACCGACATCGTGACCGACATTGTAGAGGCCAGACAAGCTCATCCCCAAGCCCATGCGGATGTTATAACGCAGCGAGGTCCAGTTGGTGCGGTTATCACCACTCCAGGTTTGCACATAGCGCTGCATGCCGGCACAGCCTGAACGAGAAATCAGGAACGGACGTTTCTCCGGCGCAAAGCGCTGTTGCGCTTCCATCGAGGCACGCATCATCAGCAACGGCATCACCGGGCGAATGTGCTTGATGGCGATTGGCTGACCAAACCCGTGGCAGCGGGCTTCACCGTCCCACACTTCATATTCGTTGTTGTCATTCCAGGTCGAATCGATGCCTTTCTCCAACAACTGTTTGGTGACATTCTCTTGCCACCAGGCCACCGCCTGCGGATGGGTAAAGTCAAGGTGCGAACCTTCGTCGTCCCAGAACACCGAGCGCTCTGGCGCATCCTCTTCTGAATCGCGGATAAACAGTCCCTGCGCCGCCACTTCTTCATAGCGCGGGTGATCCTGCAACAGGCAAGGCTTGATATTGGCGGCGAGGCGCAGACCGGCGTCATGGAACGCCTGACTCATCACTTCCGGCTGCGGCACTTTGTCGTAGTTCCAGTTGAACACATAGCGCTTGTTGTTGATTGAGGTGTAACCCGATGACAGCTGGAAGGAGTCGCAAGGAATATCATGCTGTTCGCACAGGCGAATGAAGTTCATCAGCTGATTCTGTGCGTCTGGGGCATCGGTGTAGTGCATGGTGGAGCCGCTGTAACCCAGGCTCCATTTCGGGCCAAACAGGGTTTTACCGGTCAGGCGTACAAAGGCTTTAGTGACATCCAATACTTTGCTGCCAATGAACAGGTAGTAGTCGATATCACCGCTTTCAGCCTGCCAACGGCGAAACGGCTGATGGTAGTTATCCAACTCGTTACCGAGATCGAACCAGCTGCTGCTGAGGTTATCGTAATAGAGACCAAAGCTGACATCACTGCGGCGGGTAATGGTGAACGGCACATGCTTGTAGAGCGGATCGGTTGAGGAGGCGTTATAGCCCATCGCATCCAGGTTGCGCATCTCGTAGCGCTTACCGTTACGTTGCAAATCACCCGCTTTTTCACCCAGTCCGTAGTAGGCGTCATCATTCATGCGGCGCTGATAGTGCGCCACACCATCGCCATGGGCGTTGATCAGGTAGGCGCTGGTTGGACGGTCGCAGGTCAGCAGTTGCCACGCACCGGCGCTGTCACGGTACTGCCATTCTAACGCCAGCGGCTGATGGACGATGACACGCAGCACATCCGTGGAGACCACCAGTGTGTCACCTTCTTCTTCCAGCGTGAACCCTGGCAAAGTAAAGCCCGCCAGACTGTCACGTGAACGCCCTTCCCACGGCACATCGCTCTCCGGCGCAATGCTCCAGGTACGGTCCAGCGCATAGCCGCTCTGACGTTGAATGGCTACGCGGAACATGCCGGATTCCAGCACATAAAGGTTCAGCGTGTGTTTGCCATCCACGGTTAACGCAACATGGTGTTGATCAGAATGTGAGAGTGACCAATTCTTTAACGTTTTCATTGTTACCTACTTTATTCAGGCGCGTTGAGCGCGACGTTCAGCAATAAAAGCAATCAGGAAGACCGCACCAATCAGGTCAAAGAAGCCCATAGCGACAAATAAGGGGTTGAAACCAATTTTGTCGGCAGTGACGCCAATGATCAGCGAGAACAGGAAACTGGAGATCCACGCGAAAGAGCCGCGCATACCGTTGACTGTCGCCATCTGGCCTTTATCAAATTTCTCCACCACCAGCGCACTTAACATGCAGGAAATGATCTGGTGACCAAAGCCGCCAATAGAGATGAGCGCGATGGCCACATACGGATTCTTGGTCATCGCCACCAGCGCCAGCGACAACATCAGGAAAGCGCCGGTAACCGAACTGGCCACCACCGAGTTCACCTGTTTGAAGCCAAACAGTTTGGTATAAACACGCGTCAGATAACCGCTGGCCACGCTGCCTAAGTCAGCAGCCAGGAACGGTAACCATGCGAACATAGCGATTTGTTTCAGGTCCATGCCGAGTTCTTTCGCC
Organism: Pantoea vagans; assembly: GCF_001506165.1. Lineage (NCBI taxonomy): Bacteria > Pseudomonadati > Pseudomonadota > Gammaproteobacteria > Enterobacterales > Erwiniaceae > Pantoea > Pantoea vagans. The sequence continues at coordinate 2,031,250 of NZ_CP011427.1, forward strand.
AGATAAAGCGGCACCCAAAAACTCAATACGCCCCACGCGGGTTCGGCCATAAAGGCGGGAATGGCGATGCCATAAAAGCGCTTATTTTTCGACACGCTTTTTAAGGCCTGAAAGAATGGCAGTTTGACGGCCGCCGGTTCGTTATCCTGACGAATAAACTCCAGTTCCGACGAGGTAAGATTTGGATGACGTTCCGGATCGCGATAGAACAGTGCCCACAGCACCACCCACGCCAGTGCCAGACAGCCGGTAAACAGGAATGCGCCCTGCCAGCCAAATGAGGCATGTGCGAAATAAATAATCGGCGGTGCCAGCATGGCTCCAATCGAAAAACCGACACCGGCCCAGCCAGCCGCGACCGGACGCTCTTTTTTCGGGAACCATTCACCCAGCACTTTGGCGTTGGCTGGGGTTGCAGCTGCTTCTGCGCCGCCCATCACAAAACGCAGGATAGCAAGATGCACCCAGCTCCCCGCGCCTGCATGGAACAGGCAAGCTACCGCCCAGATTGAGGCACAAATCATAAAGCCGACTTTCAGACCGATAACGTCGATCAACCAGCCGCAAAGGGGTTGGAAGAAGGTATACGCCAGCTGAAATGCTCCAACGATCCATGAATATTGTTCGGTCGTAATACCCAGGCTGGTTTTCAGCTCAGGGGCCAAAATGCCTAATGAGTTACGCGTGATGTAGTTGACGGTGACGCCCGCTAAGAACAACACCAATACCCACCAGCGCAAATGACGGAAGGTGCGTTTGCTGCTTGCTGCAGCGATCCCTGGATTCAAACTGCGGTTCATCTGGTTCTCCATTCTTTATTAACATCATGAGCTTACAAGTTCTGCTGTTGATGCACGGGCTACCGATAAACCGGAAATATCGTTGGCTGCCGCCCAGAATTTGTCGCTTGTTGTTGAGGAGCGACTTCAGTGAGTCATCTCTAACCATCCGCCAGGAGTGAAACACAGATGTTTGAAGTGGTCGCCACTCAGATGCCGCATTTGTGATCTGGTTAACCAAAATTAGCAGTGAGGTTGACATCAAGCGCTAAAGAGTCGAATTTTAGCCCCTGAGAGCGCATTTTCTGGTTTTTAACAGTGCGCTAACCGATAAATAGGTCAACCAATATAAGCATTGTCTTGGGATTTATCTTCAGGACCCTAACTGAGGTAACAACATGAAGCAGACCTGGCGCTGGTATGGCCCTAATGACCCCGTTTCTCTCGCCGATGCACGACAAGCTGGCGCAACCGGCATCGTCACGGCTCTGCATCACATCCCAAATGGCGTCGTGTGGTCCGTTGAGGAGATCATGCAGCGCAAAGCTCTCGTGGAAGCAGCAGGACTGGTGTGGTCGGTGGTGGAGAGCGTGCCGATTCATGAAGAAATTAAAACCGGCAGCGGTGAGTATCAGAAGTGGATCAGCAACTATCAGCAGTCACTGCGGAATCTGGCGCAATGCGGCATTAAAACCGTGTGCTACAACTTTATGCCCATCCTCGACTGGACGCGCACCGATCTCGAATATCTGTTACCGGACGGCGCTAAAGCACTGCGTTTCGATCAAATCGAGTTTGCGGTGTTTGAACTGCACATCCTACAGCGCACTGGCGCAGAAAAAGATTATACCGCCACCGAAATTGCTCAAGCGGCCGACCGCTTCGCCACCATGAGTGATGAACATAAAACCCGCCTGACGCGCAATATCATTGCCGGATTGCCGGGTGCTGAAGAGGGTTACACGCTGGATCAGTTCCGTGCGCAACTGGCCCGCTATGACGGTATTGATAAAACAAAGTTACGCGAAAACTTCGCCACATTCTTACGCGCTATCATTCCTGTGGCAGAAGAAGCGGGCATTCGCATGGCGGTGCACCCGGACGATCCACCGCGTGCCATTCTCGGTCTGCCCCGCATTGTTTCCAACGCCGACGATCTGCAGTGGATGATGGATACCGTGCCGAGTGCTGCCAACGGCTTCACCATGTGTACCGGTTCTTATGGCGTGCTGCCAGAAAACGATCTGGCAGGTATGGTGAAACGCTTTGGTCCGCGCATTTATTTCGCCCATTTGCGGTCAACCAAACGTGAAGAGAATCCCAATACCTTCCATGAGGCGGCACATTTGGGCGGCGACGTGGATATGTTCGCGGTAATCAAAGCAATTGCCGAAGAAGAACACCGCCGCAAACTGGCCGGGGAGGAAGATTTAATTCCGATGCGCCCAGACCACGGCCATCAGATGCTGGACGATCTGCACAAAAAAACCAATCCAGGCTATTCCGCGATTGGTCGCCTGAAAGGTTTGGCAGAGATTCGTGGCGTAGAGTTGGCGATTCATCGCGCCTATTTCTAACGGTTGAGCACCCTGGTGGTCACCATAAATAGTGACCCTACAAAAAATGGATGTGGTTTTCGTAGGGTGCGCATTTATGCCCACCAGGTCAAAGCGGAGTTTAAATGGAACACAACCTTGCCAGCGGCGATTTGAACGTCGCCCGCCCTGCCTGGAATCATCAACGGCTGGTGCCACGGATAGTGCATATTGGCTGCGGCGCATTTCATCGCGCCCATCAGGCGCTTTATCTGCATCACTTACTCGCCACCAGCGACTGTGACTGGGGGATTTGTGAGGTCAACCTGATGTCAGCGAGCGGCAAACTGCTGGTGGAACAATTACGCCAACAAGATTTGCTCTATAGCGTGACGGAAAAAGGGGCTGAGCAAAATGACGTTCATATCATTGCGGCCATTAAAGAAGCGCTGCACCCGGCATTGGATGGCCATGCGGCAATTATCGAAGCACTGGCTCGCCCCGAAACGGCTATCGTCTCTTTGACTGTCACCGAAAAAGGTTACTGCACTCAAGGTGCCAATGGCGCACTGGATGCCGACCATCCCCTGATTCAGCACGATGTGGCGCATCCTGACACGCCAAAATCCGCCATTGGCTTTATTGTTGAAGCACTCCGCTTGCGCCACGAACGCGGACTTAAGCCTTTTAGCGTGCTCTCCTGCGACAACCTGCGCGACAACGGTCATGTTGCCCGTGCGGCTGTGGTTGGGCTGGCTCAACTGCGCGATCCATCGCTGGCACAATGGATTGCCGCCAACGTCACTTTCCCCAGCTGCATGGTTGACCGCATTGTTCCCGCGGTGACGGAGGAGACCCAGCAAGAAATTAGCGCACTGCTGGGCGTTAACGATCCTTGCGGCGTGGCCTGTGAGCCGTTCCGCCAATGGGTGATTGAAGACAACTTTGTCAACGGGCGTCCTGACTGGGATCGTGTTGGGGCGCAATTTGTCACTGACGTTGCCCCCTTTGAAATGATGAAGTTGCGTATGCTCAACGGCAGCCATTCGTTTCTTGCCTATCTCGGGTATCTGGGACGCTGCGACACCATTGCCGATACCATGCAGCTACCTGAGTATCGCCAGGCGGCAATCAACCTGATGATGCACGAGCAGGTGCCTACGCTGTCGATGCCAGAAGGCATTGATTTGCAGGCGTATGCGGACCAACTGATCGCGCGTTTTAGTAACCCGGCGTTACGCCACCGCACGCAACAGATCGCCATGGACGGGAGCCAAAAGCTACCACAGCGCTGGCTGGATTCTGTGCGTCATCACCTGCTTCACGGTAGCGATTATCGCCATCTGGCGCTGGGGATTGCCGGATGGATGCGCTATGTGTTGGGTCAGGATGAGCGCGGTGAAGCCTATAATGTGGTTGACCCATTATCCAGCACGCTACAGCAAGTCAATCAGCACTACCCCGAGGGCGATGCACGCGTCACTGCCCTGCTCGCGGTAAAAACCCTCTTTGGTGATGACCTGCCCGCTAATACTGGCTTTGTCGCCACCTTACAACAGAGTTACGCGCAGCTGTGCCAACGTGGTGCCCGCGCTGCCGTTGCATCCCCTAATCAGGAGCCAAAATGAAGCGCTTTATGGATGATGATTTTCTGTTGCAGAGCGACATCGCCCGTCGCCTGTACCATGACTACGCAGCAGAGATGCCAATCTACGATTATCACTGCCATCTCAACCCACAAGAGATCGCCGAAGATCGCCAGTTCGCCAACCTCGGCCAGATTTGGCTGGAGGGCGACCACTACAAATGGCGTGCGCTGCGTGCCGCAGGCGTGGATGAGTCATTGATCACCGGTAAAACCACCAGCGATTATGACAAGTATCTTGCCTGGGCCCACACCGTACCCAAAACCTTGGGCAACCCGCTTTATCACTGGACGCATCTTGAGCTTCGTCGCCCGTTTGGCATCACCGATACGCTGTTCGGGCCGGATACGGCACAGCGCGTGTGGGACGAATGTGCAGAGAAACTGGCAACACCGACGTTTTCTGCACGTGGCATTATGCAGCAGATGAAAGTGCGCATGGTGGGAACCACGGACGATCCGGTGGATTCCTTGCAGTACCACCGTCAGATTGCTGAAGACAGCAGCTTTGATATTGATGTGGCACCCAGTTGGCGCCCGGACAAAGTGTTCAAGATTGAGCTGGCGGGTTTTGTCGAGTATCTGGGCCGCCTGGAAGCCGCCGCGGATGTGGCAATCACCAGTTTTGATACGCTGCGTCAGGCGCTATTGCGTCGTCTCGATCACTTCTCGGCACACGGCTGTCGCGCATCAGACCATGGCATAGAGATTCTGCGCTTTGCACCGGTTCCCGACGATAGCGTGCTGGACCAGATTCTGGCGAAACGTCGCAATGGCGATGCGCTAAGCGAGCTGGAAATTGCACAGTTCAGCAGTGCAGTGTTGGTGTGGCTGGGCGCCGAATATGCACGACGCGATTGGGTGATGCAGTTGCATATCGGGGCGATTCGCAATAACAGCACCCGTCTGTTCCGCTTACTGGGCGCTGACAGCGGTTTCGATTCCATCGGCGATAACAATATCGCCCTGCCGCTGTCACGCCTGCTTGATGCGATGGATCTCAACGACCAACTGCCTAAAACGATTCTGTACTGCCTCAATCCACGTGATAACGAAGTGCTGGCCACCATGGCCGGTAATTTCCAGGGCACAGGCATTGCCGGGAAAGTGCAGTTTGGTTCCGGTTGGTGGTTCAACGACCAGCGCGATGGCATGTTGCGCCAGTTAGAGCAGCTGTCACAGATTGGTTTGCTTAGCCAGTTTGTCGGTATGCTGACCGATTCACGCAGCTTCCTGTCGTATACACGCCATGAATACTTCCGCCGCATTCTGTGTAATTTACTTGGGCAGTGGGTGCAGGATGGCATTGTGCCACACGATGAAACCGTGCTCGGCAGCATGTTGCAGGACATTTGTTTCAACAATGCGCAGCGCTACTTCACCCTCAATCCAAGGTGAAAATCACGCCCTGTGCTATAGTGCAGGGCGCGAAGAATGGCCGCCGCTGTCGTGGTAAATTCCTTAATCAGCAGAAAAGAGCTCTATGAAAACACAAGCTTCAGCACAGCGCCCTTATCAGGAAGTCGGGGAAATGCTGCGTAACATGATTACGCAAAAGCAGTATGTCGTGGGTGAACGACTGCCCCCGGAACGTGAACTGGCTGCGCTGCTGGATGTCACTCGCACGCTGGTGCGTGAAGCCCTGATCATGTTGGAGCTGGAAGGTTTAATTGAGGTACGTCGTGGTGCAGGCATTTATGTGGTAAACGACAGCCCGGCACCCCGCCCCGGTGTGCAAACTACCTGCAATGATGCAGGTCCGTTTGAAATGCTGCAGGCGCGTCAGTTGCTGGAGAGTAATATTGCCGAGTTCGCCGCCTTGCAGGCCACGCGTGAAGACATTATTAAAATGCGTCAGGCGCTGGAGCTGGAAGAGAAAGAGCTGGCATCGGGCGCGGTGAATGAGAGCGAGAACGGCGACCGCAACTTCCATTTAGCCATTGCCGAGGCGACTCACAACAGTATGTTGGTGGAGCTGTTTAAACAATCCTGGCAGTGGCGTGAAGACAATGTGATGTGGAGCCAGCTGCATCGGCATCTGGTGAACACCCACTATCGTAAAGAGTGGCTTGATGATCACAAAAAGATCCTCGCCACGCTAATTAAGAAAGACGCGCGCGCAGCCAAACAGGCGATGTGGCAGCATCTGGAGAATGTGAAACAGCGACTGCTGGAGTTTTCCGATGTCGATGACATCTATTTTGATGGCTACCTGTTTGAATCCTGGCCGCTGGACAGCGCCAACGGCCAGGATCGCGTCAGGTAATTACTGCGGTAAGGACGCTTTCAGACGTTGCGCCGCCAGGACCAGGTTGGTTTCTGAGACTGAAGCATAAGAGATGCGCAGCGTTGAAGTATCCGGATTGTCACAATAGAAAAACTCACCCGGCACGTACACCACGCCATTGCTTAACGTCGTTTTAAGCCATTCGGTGGTGTTGAACGCTTCTTTGAAAGTTGCCCACAGGAACATCCCCCCCAGCGGACGATAGAAGTGCAGGCGATCGCCTAACTCCGTTTCCAGCGCCACACAGAGTGCATCACATTTCTGCTTGTAGGCTGCGCGGATCAATTTAATCTGCTCGGGCAGACGACCGGTATCCAGATAGTGACGCGTCAGGGATTGCGACAACGCGCTGGTGTGCAAATCCGTCGCCTGCTTCAGATTCACCACCGAAGATTTCAACCAACCCGGCATGGTGATCCAGCCCACACGTGCGCCCGGCGCAAGAATTTTCGAGAAGGTCGAAGTATAAATCACCTGATCGCTGGCCCCCATCGCTTGCGCATGAGATTTAAGCGGGCGGAAAGTCTGGCTGGTGAAATTGATTTCGCTATAAGGGTCGTCTTCAAAAATCAGGAAGTCATACTGTTTGGCCAACGCGACCAGCTGCTGACGACGTGCATCAGATAAGGTCACACCGCTTGGATTGCCAAAGGTCGGTACGATATACACCGCTTTGATGGCGGTCTGTTTTACCAACTCTTCCAGCTCATCCACAATCATGCCTTCGCCATCAGTTCCTACTGACTTGAACTGTGCTTCGGCCAACTGGAACACCTGCAGGGCGGCGAGGTAAGTAGGACGCTCAACCACCACCACATCACCCGGATTGATCAATGCACGGGCGATAATGTCCAGTGACTGCTGTGAACCCGAAGTGATGACCACGTCATCCGGCGTGCAATCAATGCCACGGTCAGCGGAAATGCGGCAGATGGCTTCGCGTAACAGCGGATCACCTTCACTCAAGCCATATTGAAAGGCGTTGTGCCCATCCTGGGTTAACGCACGATCCATGGCGATCCGCAGACCTTCAGTGTCAAACAGATCGGGGTTCGGGATTCCACCACCCAGTGAAATCACCCCTTCCATTTTGCTGTGTTTTAATAAATCACGGATTGCAGATGACTGGATGCGCTGAACGCTATTGGATAATTTTTGCGACGACATAAAACCTTACCTGATTATTTTTTTCTAAGGCTAAATTCATAACATAAGTTAGCTAAGCTGATAATCACATTTTCACCCTCTGGCAAAGAGAATGTCGTGAAAGGGAGAATTCAAAGGAATCGGCAATCCTGGAGGGGGAACAATTCAGCCTAAACGGGTAAAAAACAGGCAGCGGGCAGAAAAATAGTTTCTGCCCGAAAGGTATTATCACCGTGAGGTATGTTTCAGGGTTCCTTTGACGCCATGCGGCTCTGAGCGCAAATATTGCGCCGGTGATTCAACCTGCGCATTGAGTGCCGCTGCCGCTTGCCACGGCCAGTGCGGGTTATAGAGCACAGCGCGACCCAGTGCAACCAAATCGGCATCCCCTTCTTGCACGACGGCTTCTGCCTGATGTGCTTCGGTGATCAAACCCACGCCCATCACGGGGATTTTCACCTGCTGGCGAATGGCACGTGCGAAAGGCAACTGATAACCCGCCCCCACCGCGATCGCCTGCAAGGGTGATAAACCGCCACTTGAAACATGCAGGTAATCACAGCCAAGCGCTTCCAGCTGCTGGCTAAACACGATGGACTGTTCAACATCCCAACCGCCGTCGACCCAATCTGTAGCAGAGAGACGCACGCCAACCGGAATGCTGGCTGGTACCGCCGCACGTACCGCCGTAAAGACTTCCAGTGGGAAACGCAGACGGTTTTCCAGTGAACCGCCGTACTGATCCTGACGCTGATTACTCAAGGGGGACAGGAACTGATGCAGCAAATAACCGTGTGCCGCATGCAGTTCAATTAGCTCTATTCCCAGACGCACAGCACGCTGCGCACTGTCGACAAACGCCTGCTTAATCCGTTCCAGGCCTGTCAGATCCAGTGCTGCGGGCGCGTCATCGTTTTCTGCAAATCCCAGTGCGGAAGGCGCGACCGTTTGCCAGCCGCCCTGGCTTTCCGGCACTTGATGGCCACCCTGCCATGGCGCGTTGCACGAGGCTTTACGGCCTGCATGCCCCAGCTGAATGCCGAGGCGAATCGGTGACCATGCACGAATATCAGTCAGGACGCTCTGCAACGCCGCTTCCGTCTTATCGTCCCACAGGCCCAAATCACCGGCAGAAATACGGCCAATCGCTTCCACCGCGGTGGCTTCCAGGATTAACAGCCCCGCCCCCGACAGCGCGAGCGACCCTAAGTGAATGCGGTGCCAGCTAGTGGCTTGCCCCGCTTCGGCAGAATATTGGCACATCGGAGCGATAACAAGGCGGTTTTCCAGTTTCAATCCGCCGATGTGGGTCGCGCTAAATAGTTGGCTCATTTTTATCCCTTAAACTCGGTTATCGATGATTTTTTTTGTCAGTTATGTGTTTAGCAGCGGGCAGTGATGAGGTGCAAACGCTGCGATTAAAAACACATTAAGGCCCTGACCTTAGATAGCCATCATAACCAACTCAAAAATGGCCGTTTAAAACAAAGTGCTGTGGAGAGGATTTCGTCAATCGGTAAGTCAGGTCGAGGCCGGCACAACGTTAACACGGGAATAAATGCGCACGAAAAAAGGCGGAGGGGTAAGCTCCGCCTTGTTTCAAGTTCCGGTCAGTGCACCTGACCGGTCAGTTGCAAAAGGGCAACGATGATTTGCAGGACGACCCGGACCAGGTCCAGGAGCAACCGAACAAGTTCCATCACTTTCCTTCTCCTCTGACAGGAGCGCGCCTTTCAGCCATCGAGGCTTTGACTCCACCCGCCGATGGCCTGAGCACAGCTGTGAGGAGTGCTGAGCGCCACTCATTGTGGAAGCCACAGGCCAGCACCACCTGAAACCTGCCGGGATTTGACTATCCGCGCCCCTGGGAGTCATCAGAAAACAATGAGACTGCGCCCGTCACCCAACACCTGTATAACCATACAGTATTTTAGCTAAACTTGAAATATTACCCCGCACATTTTATGATTTGCCTTGTGAGGAGTGCTGAGCACCCCGTTCGTAGCGCGGTTACCAGCCGGTTTGCGAACATAAAAAAAGGATTTGGCCATTTAGCCAAATCCTTTTTTGTTTTCCGATGTCAGTCGAAACGTTACGACTTATCCGCTGGCAACGTCACCCAGTAGCCTGGCTGATAAGGCAGTGGCAGAAACTTCTCATGAAACGCACGGAAAGTGGCATCAGGATCGAGATCTTTAAACAGATCCGGATGCAGCCACTTCGCTAACGCCTGAATCGCGACAAACTGATAAGGGCTGTCATAGAACTGGTGCCAGATGGCGTGCGCATGACCGTTATGTGCCACCGGCAACGTTTTGAAGGCATTGCGCATCATCAGCAATTTCAGACGTGCCGTGGCCTCTTGCGTATCTGCGCCTGGACCGACGCCCACCCATTTGCCTACCGTGTTGTAATTTTTCCAGTTAGCACCGGTCACCACCACCACATCTGGACGACTGGCAATAATTTGCTCTGGGTTCAAGGTGCCAAAGGTGCCCGGAATCAGGTCTTTCGCGATATTGCTCCCGCCGGCTATCTCGACCATCTGCCCAAAGTTTTCATTACCAAAAGACATACAGCATTCGTCGGTGTATCCGCCAGCACGGTCGATCATCACTTTCGGACGTGTCCCCGAGAAGTTTTTCAGGCGATCGGTGACTTTTGCGATCTCCGCGCGACGGAAAGCGATAATGTCTTCAGCGCGCTGTGGATTGTTAACCAGTTCACCCATAATACGGATGCTTTTCTCTGCGTGCTCCATCGGCTTCTCACGGAAGTCGATAAACACCACCGGCACACCGACTGCTTGCAACTTTTCAATCAGCTTGCCTTCGTCGGTTGCAGCTTTGGACTCTAAATTCATCAGCACCAAGTCAGGTTTCAACGTCAGCGCTTGCTCAACGTTAAAAGTGCCGTCTTTAGCGCCGCCAAATGTCGGCAGTTTTTTGATTTCAGGGTACTTTTTCTCATACGCCATATATCCGTCATAATCAGCTTTTGGGAAGTCATCGCGCCAGCCTACTACGCGCTGGAAAGGCGCAGCGGTATCGAATGCCGCCAGCAGATACATCTGACGCCCTTCGCCCAGAATGATGCGTTTTGACTCCTCTTTGACTTCTACCTGACGGCCTGCAATGTCAGTGATGACTTTTGCCGAAGCGGAACTCGTTACCGCCAGTAACCCCAGTGCTAACAGCCATTTTTTCATTTTGTCTACCCGTACAAATGATAATGATTATTATTAAAATTTCGCGGCGTCACTATTACCTGGCAGACACAAAATGAAAAGCCCCTGAGACACATTTTTTTACATCCATTCACGATTTGCTTCGCTGTGGGATGGCTCACAAAACACTCTCCTTTCGTGAAAATGCTCACAGCACGCCATGCAATTGCCCAATTAATTGACCTCGCTTCCTGCACTTTGGCTAATGCGTAAACAAAATGTGAAGGCTAAATTACGAATTGAAACGCTGTTTTAATTTTTAGTTAACGCTCACATTGAGTATGGAATCGCTCTGGAGGTCTTACCGTGAAGATCAGCGCCATTGATGTCACCCTCTTTACCTATCCAACACACCGTGTGTCCGACAGTGCGGGACACTCCCACCCGGGTGCGGAAACCAACGCCCAAATGGCGTTGCTCACCCTGACAAGTGAAGATGGCGACTGTGGCTACGCTTTTGCCCCCGCTGAAGTGGTTCGTCCGCATGTGGTGAACGCATTCTTTCGCAAAGTACTGATCGGGCAAAACGCCTTTGATCGCGAACGTCTGTGGCAAGATTTAGTGCATTGGCAACGTGGCAGCGCTCATCAACTCACGGAACGTGCGCTTTCCGCGATAGAACAGGCGATGTGGGATTTAATTGGCCGCAAGCTTAAACAACCGGTGCACAAACTACTGGGTGGCTATCGCGAGAAAATAGCGGCTTATGGCAGCACGATGTGCGGTGATGAACTCGCTGGCGGTTTGTCCACGCCCGATGAATACGCGCAGTTTGCGGAAAAGCTGGTGGCGCGTGGCTATCAGGCCATCAAGTTGCATACCTGGATGCCCCCCGTCTCGTTTGCTCCCAGCCCGATGATGGACATTAAAGCCTGTGCCGCAGTGCGTGAAGCCGTGGGGCCCAATGTCGCCCTGATGCTGGACGGCTATCACTGGTACAGCCGCAGCGAGGCGCTGACCATCGGTAAAGCACTAGAAAAACTCAACTTCTCCTGGTTTGAAGAACCCATGGAAGAAGAGAGTATGGCCTCCTACGCCTGGCTGGCAGAAAACCTCAGCATTGACGTTTTAGGTCCAGAGAGCTTGGGGGGCAAACACCACAGTCGTGCTGACTGGGTACGGGCCGGTGCCTGTGACATCCTGCGCGCAGGTGCTAACGGCGTCGGTGGCATCTCTGCGACCCTGAAAGTAGCCAATCTTGCAGAGGCGTTCGGCATGGATTGTGAAGTGCATGGCAATGGCGCAGCCAGTCTCGCGGTGGTCGGAGCGATTCGAAATTGCCGCTGGTATGAGCGCGGTCTGCTGCATCCCTTCCTCGATTATGAACAACCTCCAGCCTATCTCAACAGCCTTATCGACCCGATGGATGATAACGGCTTTGTTCATCTGCCAACACGCCCCGGCTTAGGCGAGGACATCAATTTCAGCTGGATTGAAACGCATACGCTCAACCGTTGGTAAGCGTCGAACACAAGCAGTACGGCAAAAAACAATAAACCTCTGACCTGCTGGACTTTGCTTATGAACATTTCTCGCTGTTGCAGAGCGTGGTGCGCCACGCTGCTGTTGCTCACCTGTAGCCCGTCGCTGATGGCCGCCACGCCAGACGACCAGCTGATTGTGGGCATGAACATGAACAATCTACTTACCCTCGATCCGGCCGCCATGACGGGTAATGAAGTCGTGGGCATTGTGGTCAATCTCTATGATGGATTGGTGGAGTTAGATCCTCGCCAGCTCACTCAGGTACGCCCCGCGCTGGCAGAGCGCTGGGAGATCAGTGCCGATAATCGTCAGCTCACTTTTCATCTGCGTGACGGTGTGCGTTTCCACTCTGGCAATGCGCTCACCAGCAAAGATGCCGTTTGGTCAATGCGCCGCGTGCTGCATCTCAATCTGGCACAGGCTTCGGTGTGGAAATCTTACGGCTTCAGCAAAGATAATGTGGATCAGATGATTAGCGCACCTGATGCGCACACTGTAGTGATCAAACTGCCTAAGCCTAACGATCCGCAACTGGTGCTCTACTCTCTGGCTGCCCTTGGTAGCATGGTGGTGCTGGACAGCAAAACCGTGCAGGCTCATGCGCAAAATAATGACTGGGGCAACCGCTGGCTGACCACGCACGAAGCCGGATCGGGTCCGTTCCGCCTGGATGTGTGGCAGGCTAAAGATGTGCTGCGCATCAGCCGGGAAGAGGACTACTGGCGTGGAGCGCCCAGGCTCACACGCGTGGTGTTCCGCCATTTGCAGGAATCACAAACCCTGCGTTTGATGATGCAGAAAGGGGATATTGATATCGCCAGTAATATGGCGATACCCGATGTACAAGCGCTACGCCATGACCCGGACCTCACCATAGATGCAGTGCAAAAAGGCACAATCTATTATCTGGCGATGAGCATGAAGGATAGCCACTTCGCCAATCCGCAAGTGCGGGAAGCGGTGCGCTATCTGGTGGATTATCAAGGCATTAACGCATCCCTGATGGCTGGTTATGGCACCCTGCATCAGCGTCCAATCCAGTCTGGAATGCCAGAAACGCTGCCCGATCCTGGTTATCACCTCGATGTACCGCGCGCCAAAGCATTGCTCGTAGCGGCCGGCTATCCCAACGGCTTTGACACGACGCTGCGTGTACTGGCGGATCAGCCCTTTCTGAATATCGCTATCGCCATTCAATCCACGCTGATGCAGGCAGGCATTCGCGCCAAAATCATCACCGGAACCGGCAATCAGATTTACGGTGCCATGCGAGAACGCCAGTTCAATTTGCTGGTGGGACGCGGCGGAAGTGGTGTTGAGCCGCATCCCCACTCCAGCCTGCGCGCACTGGTGTACAACCCCAATAACGCTGACAGTGCGCGCCTCACAAATTTCCAGGGCTGGCGTACCGGCTTTTACGATGCGCAGCTCAATCAGATGATCGACCAGGCACTACTGGAAAGAGACACGAATAAACAGCAGCAGGATTACTTCGCCATTCAGCGCCGCTATGACCAGTTAATTCCAGCGCTTATGCCGATTTCACAAATGACCGATTCGGTGGTGGTGAATCATCGGGTGCAAAATTATGTGCCGCACCCTTCTGCCACCACCTTCCTGCGCGATGTGTGGAAAACGCCAGCGAACCTGGCAGGAGGTGATCAATGACCTTAACTCCACGCCACTGGCGGCGCTTGCGTAGCCGCGTATTGCAAGTGGCCGTTACCCTGTTCGGTTTACTGCTGCTGACTTTCTTTATTGGCCGCGTCATGCCGCTCGACCCCGTACTGGCAATTGTCGGGCCGGATGCCGATCACGCCACTTATCAGCAGGTTTATCATCAACTGGGCTTCGATAAGCCACTTTGGGTGCAGTTTTGGATCTATCTACAAGGCCTGCTACACGGCAATCTTGGTATGGCACTGTTAACAGGCCAGCCGGTGGTGAACGATATCCTGCGTGTCTTTCCGGCTACCGTCGAACTCGCCACGCTGGCGATAGTGCTCGGCACCGGACTCGGCGTACCGCTGGGCGTGTGGGCCGCTGCACGTCGAAACAGCCTGGTGGATTATCTGGTGCGTATCATCAGCCTGGCAGGTTACTCAACGCCTATTTTTTGGGTGGGGATGATCGGTTTGCTGCTGTTCTATGCACATCTCGGTTGGGTAGGCGGTGCGGGTCGGGTCGATTTCAGCCTTGATGGTATTGTGCCACGACGCACGGGCTTACTGCTGGTGGATGCACTGCTGGCCGGCAATATCGCGGTGTTCAAGAGTGCACTGAATCACCTGATTCTGCCCGCTTCGTTACTGGGCTTCCATTCGCTGGCCTACATCAGCCGTATGACGCGCAGCTTTATGCTGGCGCAACTGTCACAAGAGTTCATTTTAACCGCGCGAGTGAAAGGACTCACCGAGTGGCAAGTGATCTGGCAACACGCCTTCCGCAATATTCTGGTACAGCTTCTCACCGTGGTCGCGCTGGCTTATGGCGCTTTGCTGGAGGGCGCAGTGCTGATTGAAACCGTTTTCTCGTGGCCCGGTTTTGGCTCTTACCTCACCGGCAGTCTGATGCTGGGCGATATGAATGCCGTAATGGGATGCGTGTTGGTGGTCGGCTTGATCTTCGTGTTGCTGAATCTTCTTTCTGACCTGCTCTATCAGGTATTCGATCCGAGGACCAAAGTATGACCGTCTCTCTCGATCTGTTTCATACCCCTGCGACACGTGAACAGTTGGCACGTTGTCGCCGTACCCTTTCGCGCATGGGCCATTTCCTCTGGCAAATGGCCTGTAATCCGCTGACTGCCATCGGTGGCGGCATTATCTTACTACTGCTGATTGTGGCCATACTTGCCCCCTGGATAGCCCCTTATCATCCACTGATCCAGGATCTGAATAATGCGCTCACTCCGCCCAATGCGCAGCACTGGTTTGGCACCGATGAATTCGGGCGCGATATCTTAAGCCGCCTGGTGTGGGGGGCACGCATCACCTTATACATCGTGCTACTGGTGTCGATCACCGTAGGTCCACTGGGGCTGCTGCTGGGGGTAACCGCAGGGTATTTCGGCGGCAAAGTAGACAGCGTATTGATGCGCGTCACCGATATCTTTATCTCATTCCCGAGCCTGGTGCTGGCGCTGGCGTTTGTTGCAGCACTCGGTCCTGGCCTTGAGCATGTGGTCATTGCCATTACGCTCACTGCCTGGCCGCCGATAGCACGGCTTGCGCGCGCGGAAGCGCTATCACTGCGCCAGGCCGACTTTGTTTCTGCCGTGCGGCTACAGGGCGCGTCCTCACTGCGTATTTTATGGAAACACATTGTACCGCTATGTCTGCCCTCAGTGATTATCCGTATCACCATGAATATGGCGGGCATCATTCTGACCGCAGCGGGATTGGGTTTCCTGGGTTTGGGGGCACAACCGCCCGATCCGGAATGGGGAGCGATGATCGCCAGCGGTCGCACTTACATGCTGGAGTGCTGGTGGGTCGTCACGGTACCCGGTTTGGCAATTTTGGTGAACAGTCTGGCGTTCAACTTTTTAGGAGATGGCTTACGTGACATCCTCGATCCTCGCAGCGAATAACGCTGCACCTTTACTTGATGTAGAGGACTTGCAGGTGAGCTTCGTCAACGGGCGGCAAATTACCCCGGCTGTTCGCGGTATCTCCTTTCAGTTAGGCAAAGAGAAGTTGGCGATTGTTGGTGAATCAGGCTCAGGGAAATCCACGGTGGGCCGTGCACTGCTGCAACTGCATCCGCGGAGTGCGCGCATTACCGCACAACGCATGCAGTTTGCCGATGTTGATCTGTTGCGTGCTTCGCCTGCGCAGATGCGTGCCGTGCGCGGCAAGCGTATTTCAATGATCATGCAGGACCCGAAATATTCGTTGAATCCGGTAGTGCGAGTAGGAGAACAAATCGCTGAAGCCTGGCGGAGCCATCATCCCGGCCAGCGCGACATTGCACGTCAGCGAGCTATGGAGATGCTGGAAGTGGTGCGCATCCGTGAACCGGAAAGGGTTTATCAATGTTACCCGCACGAGATTTCAGGCGGGCAAGGTCAGCGCGTAATGATCGCCATGATGTTAATTACCGATCCTGAACTATTGATCGCCGATGAACCCACCTCCGCCCTGGATGTGTCGGTCCGCCTTCAGGTGTTAACGCTGCTGGATGAGCTGGTGCAACAACGTGGGCTGGGTCTGATTTTTATTAGCCACGATCTGAATCTGGTCAGGCGATTTTGCGATCGGGTATTGGTCATGTATGCAGGTCGCGTCGTTGAATCTTTGCCGGCCAACCAACTCGATCACGCCCAACATCCTTATACCCAAGGATTGCTGGCAGCGTTGCCAGATATGGATGCACGCCGCTCGCGTTTACCGGTGCTGCAACGTCAGACCAGCTGGCTACAACCCTAAGGAGCGTACATGAACGAGATGATTAGCGTGCGTCAACTCAACCTCAGCTTTGGCGAAGATGAGCAGCGTAATCAAGTGCTGTTCGATGTGAACTTGTCAGTGCGCGAGGGGGAGGTTTTTGGTCTGGTTGGTGAATCGGGATCGGGTAAAACCACCGTATTAAAGTGCCTCTCCGGGCTGTTCACTCACTGGGACGGCGAATTGGCTATTGCTGGACACCCTCTGGCGCATCGCATAGCACGCGATCGCTGCCGCCAGGTGCAGATGGTGTTTCAGGACCCTTATGGATCACTGCATCCACGCCACTCTATCGGCGATATTCTTGAAGAACCGCTACATATTCATGGTCTCGGCCAACGCTCACAGCGAGTAATTGCCATGCTGGAAAAGGTGGGACTCAACCGTGCGTGGCAAACCCGCTACCCGCATCAACTCTCTGGCGGGCAGCGTCAACGTGTGGCGATTGCCCGAGCACTGATCCTCGAACCGCGCGTACTGTTGCTGGATGAACCCACCTCTGCACTTGACGTCTCTGTACAGGCTGAAATTCTTAATTTGTTGAGTGATCTGCAACAAGAGGAGAATCTCACCTATTTGATGGTCACGCACGATCTCGGTGTTGTGGCACATCTGTGCCATCGCGTTGCCGTCATGCAGCATGGCAAGGTACTGGAAACGTTGGATGTCGATGCGCTGGTGGGAAATCGCGCTCAGGTCGGATACACCCAGATGCTGGTGGAATCCAGTCGCGCATAGAAGTGAAATGCTGTCGCGGTGCCATTATTCGCGCCGCGACAGCGATTAACATGATGTGGTTACAACAGTTCCCGCACGAAGCGCACGATGTCTTGATTCTGGCCGTGTTCGAACAGGCACTGCTGGAAACGTGACCCGGTTACAGCCACTTTCACCAGTTCAGGGTCCAGCGCGCGCAGGGAATCCAGGTAGTCCTCTTTCAACAGCGTGGCTTTAACTTGATTAAGGATACCCGCATTGCGCACCTGCGGCTCTTTGCGCTCCGGCGGATAACCCAGACCTTTTTCACCGGTGAAGGCTTTCTCAAAGATAAAGCGCAGATTCAACTCCGCCCCCCAGCCAAAGCCTTTGGCGAACGGCAGAGAAAGCGCATTGCCGTTATTTATCTGGGCAAACAAATAGGCATCAGCAGGATCGATACAGTAGCCACAGACCACACCAGGGTGCAGGTTGAGCGACACCAGAGCCCCCTGACCCGTGCCGCAACCGGCCACCACAAAGTCCACGGCTTTGCTGTTCAGCAACAGTCCAGCCATGATACCGAGGTGAATGTATGTCAGATGATGATCTTGCTCGTCGCTCATGCCGACGTTAAACACCTGATGGCCGAGCGGTTGCGCGACAGTTTGCAGTTCATTCCATACGGTTGCGTTCTTGGCGGCCTGGCTATTTTCCATCATCAAAGCGATTTTCATGATCCATCCTCACATTAAATTGAAACACCGTTTCATTTTAATCAAAGCGCGCAGAAATGCAGCCCTGAAATGCCGTTTGTGGTGTGAGAGGTATCACATTTTAATGATGTTATCTAAGCGTAAGGGAACCCGGAGCGCATTCATGCGCACCCTACAGAACCCAAAAATTTTGTAGGGTCGCCATTCATAGCGACCGGTTTTTAAATCAGAGAGTTAGCTGAATTGTCCCGCCCACCACAGACGGAGTTTCAGCCCCCAGCCGCTGCTCCAGCCGGTGGTGGTGCTCACCACTTTCCCCTGCTGTAGCACAATGAAGGTTGGCGTGACATTGATATCCCAGCGTTGGCTGATCGCGCCATTTTCATCGTTTACCGCAATGCCTTGAACCCCCTTCTTATTCAGCCAGGTGGCAACGCGCTGGTCATCCCCGGAACGCAACGCCACACTCACGACCTGCGTGCCTTGCTGGCTCATCGCGGCCACCGTGGGCGTAGTGAGTTTGCACACGCCACACCAGGTCGCCCAGACATACACCAGCACCGGGCGCTCCTGACTCAGTGCGGCCAAATCGACCTCACCCTGTAGTGCAGTCAGTGGCTGGTGGGCCAAATCGGCGGGCAGTTGAGGAGCGCGCAACCAATCCATGCCCCAAATCACTGCACCGGCAATCAACACCAGCCAGAGCGCTTCCCTCAGCCAACGTTTGAGTCGCTTCATGGTTTCGCCTGCAATGCGCCCTTCACTGCCGCTTCCAGCTGCGCGTAAGGCACCGCACCGCTGATTAGCTCATTACCCACCAGCGTGGCAGGCGTGCCCTGTACACCCAGTTGCTGGGCCAATGTCAGGTTCCGGTTGATGGTGTCCAGGCTGGCTTTGCTGGGTTCCTTAAGCCTAATGCCGGTTTTATCCAGCGCCGCTGCGATGCTCGCTTCGTCATGGTTGCCTTTTTTCGCCATCAAACGTTCGTGCAGTTTGAGAAAGTTTTTCGGCTGCTGCTCCCACACGGTCAGGGCCAGACGGGCCGAGGTCAATGATGTCTCAGCGCGATAAGGGAGCGGTTTCAATACTACCGCCACTTGTGGATAGCTTTTCAGCAGCTTCTCGATATCCGCATCGAACTTTTTGCAGAACACACAGTTGTAGTCGGTGAAATACACCAGCGTCAGCGCCGGTTTTTCCGCCCCAATACGCGGTGAACCGGCATCATTAAATAAGGCATCGTGGTTCTTCACCACCATCTGCGCGACAACGTTCTGCTGCTGGCGTGAGGCCTCTTTATCGAACGCATCGGCCGCCTCTGCCAGAATCGCCGGGTTCTGCACCAGGGTTTCACGGATCAGTTCTTTGATGCGCGCCTCCTGCTCAGGGGTAAAAGGAGCCGCCGCCAGCGCGGGAAGAGAAAGGAACATCAGTGACAGTAACAGGGATTTGTTGATCATTTTTTTGCCTCAGAGAGTGTTGAGATCACCGCTTCACGACTCAGCAACGGTGACAAAATTTGGCCATTCGGCAGTGCCGGGCCATAAATTTGGTTAAAGGGAATAGCGACACGATCGCGGCGGCGCAGGAACTCGCCGATGGCCGGATCGGGCTGCGTCCAGTCTCCACGTAGCAGCACCACATCATCGGCCTTCAGCGCGGCGCGCACGTCAGGTTGATTTAAGACGCGGGATTTATTCACTTTGCAGGTGATACACCAGTCGGCGGTCACATCCACAAATACCCGCTTATCCTGCTCCAGCGCCTGATTGATCGCGGCTTCGGTGAGCGGCTGCCAGTAGAGCGTTTCCTCTTCAGGTGCGATGCGCGTCATCAGAAAGATCGCGCCTGCCAGCGTCAGTGTGATAAACACCACTCCCGCTTGTTGCAGTGCGCGACGCCGAACCAACCAAGCGCAAAGTGCGAACAGCAGCACTCCGCCCAGCACCAGCGCGAACGTCTCTCCCCAGTGAGGGATCAATAGGGTGACCAGCCAGAACGTTGCGAGCAGCATAAACAGACCGAGAAGAGTACGCAGGTGCACCATCCAGCGCCCAGGGCGAGGCAGGCATCGCGCCAGTCCCGGCAATGCCGCCACCAGCAGCCAAGGCAGGCTCATACCCACACCCAATGCGGCAAATAACAGCCACAGTTGAGGCAGCGGTGCGGTCAAGGCATAGGCTACGGCGGTGCCGAGGAAAGGCGCACTGCAAGGCGTTGCCAACAAAGTGGCAAATGCCCCCTGTCCAAAGTGTCCGAGCAGCCCCTCATCGCCCTGCGTGGCCAGCCGGGTGTTGAGATTTGACGGCAAACGAAAATGCAGCAGATCAAACAGGCTGGCAGTGAACAGGAACATCACCAAAACCATCGCCAGCAGGAAGCCGCTGCTCTGGAACTGGATGCCCCAACCCAGCGCCTGGCCGCTCAACCGCAAGCCGGTCATTAATGCGGCTAACAGCAGGAATGAGAACAGGATGCCGGCGCTTGAGGCGAGAAACTGCTGTCGCGTCTGACGACGTGTTTGCCCCTGTTGCTGGACCAGGCTACTGAGTTTTATCGCCAGTACCGGCAGTACACAGGGCATCAGATTGAGGATCAAACCACCTAACAACGCCAGTAACAGCACTGACAACAGCGTTTGCAATCCGGTCTCCGTCGCCAGCGGTTGTGATCCAATGGTTAATGCACTCTGCTGGGCAATCCCGCCATCCGCCAGCACTAATGAAAGGGTTTTACCCCGCAGATCGGGGGCCGTTTCACCCCACTCATCCGTGACCGCAACACGTGCAATCAGCGTGTCGCCCTGAACACTGATTTTCGGTGCAGCCAACATGCTGCCTTGCGGGTAGTCGAAGAACAGCGCCGGTTGCGTCCAGCCCTCGTGACGCTGTGCACGGATCTGCAACTCGCCATTCATATAGCTGGCATCCAGTTGATCGGTCAGGCCGCTTTCCGCGGGGATCTGCCCCATCGCTTGGGCGTAGTCACGCGCAAAATCGCCATCAGCCAGTTGCGTGAGATCAAGGCTGAAGGGGAAATCGGTCAGAATACAGACATCGCTACAGGTGGAGAGCGTGAGCGTGCCTGCCAGTTGCTCACCTGACACATTGCTCACCTCAATGGGGAGCGTAATATCGCCCTTGTAGCCTTGCGTGGTGAGACCGCTGACGTCAAAACGTGACGGCGTTGGCCAGTGCCACTGCGCGTTAACGTCGGGCATTTGCCAGCGAATCTCCGGGGCTACGCCGCCTTCGCCAGGCGTGCGCCAATAGGTTTTCCAACCCGGTTGCAGGCGAATATCCAGTAATATTTGTTGTTTGTCGCCCAAATCGGCGCTGCGCAGTCGCACTTCAGCGTGGCTATTTTGCGCATTACGCAGCCAACCCGTATCGGCGGCTTGCACCAGGCTTGCGCAGCACATCAGCAGGAGTATCAAACTCCTGATAAAAATCTTCATCAATGTTTCTCCAGTCAATAACAGGGTTACGCGATCGAACGCGTAGCGTTATTCCCGGAAGACGCAGAAGGTGAGATGCCGTCGTTGAATGGGGGGGAAGTGGGTTTCACGCTGATAGCCTGTCGCCGTTTGGGACGGGAACAGCGTGACGAGTAAGGCCATCACCATCAGCAGGAACGGCATGGTGCTGTCCAGCATGGGTGTCGCGGCGTGGAGTGATTTAGCACTGATCGAACAGAGTTTGTCGCCACCCACATCCTCAACATGATTGATGGATGAGGCACTGATCGCGGTCTGAGGGGCGGAGGGCAAATTGAAGCTTCGCTGGGCGAGACAAAACGCCAGCACCAGACAAAGCAGTGCCAGAATCCATTTTGCGCGTTGTACCGATTTGGTCATGCCATCGCCCCAGAGAGAAGTGCGGGCATTTTATGCATAGGGAGCAGAAACACCAAGCGTTGCTGTGTAAACTTTTGTCTTAATTTCCATGCTGGTGCTGGTTGTCGCGGCACAATTGAATGCGCATCTGTTAGCAAAAGTCATGCTTCCAGGATTTGCGATAAATCGCGCCGCGACGGTAATCTCCGCCTTATTGGTGTTTAAACAATGTCATCTACAACACCGCCATCGACGCGCAGTGCGGCGCCAGAGGTGGCAGAGGCTTGATTAGAACAGATATAAACCACCATATTCGCCACCTCCTCCACCGTGGCGGCACGTTGGATCACCGAACTCGGTCTCTGCGCCATCACAAACTCTTTTGCCAGCACCTCTAAGGACTTACCGGTGCGCTTAACCTCCTCTTCCATCATCGCGGCAAAGCCATCGGAAAGGGTCGGTCCCGGCAACACACTGTTCACCGTCACACCGCTACCCGCCGCAACTTTGGCTAAGCCACGTGCCAGCGACAACTGCGCCGTTTTGGTCACCCCGTAATGCACCATATCTGCAGGAATGTTGCGCGCCGATTCCGAAGAGATAAACACCACGCGACCCCAGCCGCGTTTCACCATGTCGGGCAACAGTGCGCGTGACAAACGCACACCCGACATCACGTTGGTTTGCCAGTAGGCTTCCCAGGTTTCATCATCAGTGGCGTAGAAATCTTGCGGACCGTAGATGCCCGCGTTATTGACCAGAATATCGATCGGCGGCAAGCCATGAAGTAACTGTTTCACACCCTGCGCACTGCCAAGATCGGCAATAAACGTATGGATTTTGGCGCCCACCACTGATCCATTTAGCTTCTCACGCGCGCGGCTCACCGACGCTTCGCTGCGACCATTTAGCACCACCTCTGCGCCACTCTCTGCCAGCCCTTGCGCAATCGCAAAACCAATGCCGCCGCTGGATGCGGTAACCAAGGCCGTTTTACCGTGCAAATCGATTTTCATAATGCTCTCCTGGATGGGTGCCGATTAACCTGTTGAACAGGCTCAAGCCTGGCTTACGCTGCGCAAGATGCCTTGTCGAATCATGCGGTTATTATCACGGCTGGGAAGTAAGACCCTTCCTTACAGGGTGCTGTCTCGCACGCCAGACAATCCACAGCGCCACCGCTAACAGCCCTAAACAGACCGGGGCAAAGCTTGGCACCCCTGGCCCATTCAACAATACGCCGCCCAGCATGCCACCTGCGGCAATCGCCAGATTCCAAACGGTGACCAGCATTGATTGCGCGACATCGACGGCCTGCCCGGCGCGCACCACCATCGCCGTTTGAAACAGAGTGGCAGCCCCACCAAACGCCAGCCCCCAGATAATCACCGCCAGCCAGACTGCCCATCCATAGGTGGGTAAAAGCTGTAGCAGCGTCGCGGCGGCGATAAACATGGCAACGCAGATGCACAGCATTTGCTGTAAATAGCCGTCCACCCACAATCCGGTGATGAAAATGCTGACCAAAGTGCTGATGCCAAACAACAGCAGTACCGCATCGGCTCGCTCAGCCAGCCCGGCAGGCTGTAACAGTGGCACGATATAGGTGTAGAGGACGTTGTGCGCCAGTACGAAGCAGAGCACCAAGACTAAGACGCTGCCTACGCCAGGCAATTTCAGTACATCACGCAATGGCAACCGCTGCCGGGCTGATTGTCCCGGCTGCTCGGGGGCCGTCAGTCGCAATATCAGCATCAATAACAGCGATAAGCCACTCAGTGCGGCAAAGCACAAACGCCAGCCGATCAGGTTGCCAATGAACGTTCCCAAAGGTACGCCGATCGCCAGTGCCAATGGCGTACCCGCCATAGCGATAGCGATCGCTTTGCCCTTGTGCTGCACGGGTGCCATGGCAGCGGCATAACCTGCCAGTAGCGCCCACAGCAAGCCCGCAGCGATACCGGCGATGGCACGTGCCACCAGCATCAGCGGATAACTGCCGATCAGCGCAGTGGCCCCGTTCGCCAGGGTAAATCCTGCCAGCGCACACAGCAGCAAGCGCCTTCGCGGCATACCCTGTAACAGGGACATAAGCGGAATAGCCGCCACGAAAGAGCCCACCGCATACACCGATACGCTTTGCCCGGCCGCCGCCACCGAAACCTGTAAACCCTGTGCCATCGGCGCGAGCAGACCAGCAGGCAGCGCTTCGGTGACGATAGTCACGAATGCCGCCAGGCTCAGCGTAAATAAAGGGATGAAGGGTAAACGCGCGCTCATCGTGCCCCCCGTAAACCCTGATAAACCGCATCACGCAGGTCACTGACAAACTGTCCAGACATCCCTTCGTAGAGCGTGTTGGTAAACGCCACCACACTCAGCGCCTGTTTCATCACCTGCTCAATCAATTTCTGCATTTTTATCGCTCCTGAATAATGACCTCCTAAATTAGTCATTTCACGATTGCGGAAAAACCAGGGTACATTTCAGGACTAACAGGACATTTATGTCCGCAATAATGAGGCGTTATGGACAGTCTTAATGGCTTTATGGTGTTTGTGCAGGTCGCCGAAACCCGGAGTTTTGTTGCCGCTGGGCGTCAACTCGGCATCTCCGCATCAGCGGTGGGCAAAAGCATTGCACGAATGGAAGATAAACTGGGTGTGCGCTTATTTCATCGCAGCACGCGCAGTATCACATTGACCGCAGAAGGTGAGCTGTTTCTGGAGCGCAGTCGGCGCATTTTGGCAGAGATTGAAGCTGCCGAAAGCGAACTGTCGCAGGCGGCACAGCGTCCTACCGGGCGGTTGAAACTGAGCCTGCCGATTGTCAACTCGCTGATTCTGCCTGCACTGGGTGACTTTATGGTGGCCTATCCTGATATTCAGCTTGACCTCGATTTTAGCGACCGCGTGGTCGATGTGATTGCTGAAGGCTATGACGCCGTGATGCGTGGCGGCCCGCCTGGTGATTCTCGCCTTACCGCGCGTAAACTCGGATACGCCTATTCGATTGCCGTTGCCTCTCCCGACTATCTGGCGCGCCACGGTACACCTCAGACACCAGAAGCACTTCAACAGCACGCCTGTCTGCATTATCGATTTAACACCACAGGGAAGCTTGAGCGCTGGGTGCTGCGCGGTTACGAAGACGAACATGAGTTGGTATTGCCCACCACCATGGTGTGTAACAACATTGAGACACGCGTCTGCTTTGCGATGCGCGGATTAGGCATTGCCATGCTCCCCGATTTCTCGGTGCGTGATGCTCTGGCGCAAGGCACACTCTGTGAAGTGCTCAGTGACTACGCCTGCCACCGTAATGTGTTCCATTTGTTGTGGCCAGCCAGTAAACACCCTTCCCCCAAAGTGCGCGCGTTGATTGATTTCCTCAGCACGCGCGTGTTCTCGCAGGCGTAAAACGGTTGTATTTGCTTGCACTTTCCTCAACGCACTCTCTGCCGGGCGTTCCATACTGACATCTTACCGCTTGAGGAGATGCCGTTATGATAACCATCGCGATTGCCGCACCGGGTGCCATGGGAGCCGCCGTGGGCGGCGTGTTGGCGCAGCACGGTGCGCGCGTGATTACCCCGCTGAGCCAGCGATCTGCCGCTTCGCAACAGCGCGCGCATGATGCGCACATCGCTGACGTCAGTATCGAAGCGTTATGTGAAGCCGATATCATCCTGTCGATCCTGCCACCTGAATCCGCGCTAAGTTGGGCGCAGCAGATGGCGCCATTGCTGCAATCCGCCGTGCACAAACCGCTGTATGTGGATTGCAATGCCATCAGCCCGGAAACGCTTAAGCAGGTCGCGCACGTCATCGAGAGCACCGGCACACCCTTTGCCGATGCTGCCATCATTGGTTTACCGCCGGGCGCACAAAATCCACAGGGACCGCGTTTCTGGTTTGCTGGTCCCCATGCGGCGAAGCTGGCGCTTTTAAGCGAAGTCGGATTGCGTGTTCGGGTGATGAGTGCCGAAAACGGCGCGGCATCAGCGCTAAAAATGGCCTACGCCGGGATCAATAAAGGCATCACGTTACTTACCTCGGCGATGCTGATTAATGCCAGCAGAGTGGGCGCTGCCGATGCGCTGCGTGAAGAGATGCAGGATAGCCAACAGGCGTTGTTGCAGAGGATGGCCAAAGCTACCCCAGATATGTTGCCAAAAGCCTGGCGTTGGGCGGCGGAGATGGATGAGATTGCGACGCTCAATCAGGGCGAACTCGCCACCGATCGCTTGTATCAGGCTTTGGGGGAAATTTGCCGCCAGCTGGCTGAAGATCGTCAGCACGATCAACAGTTCAGCGCTCTGCTGGCGGCGTTCTTTCACCCTGACGCCGACAGCGCGGGCTGAGCACTGACCGGTAAACGCAACTGTCGTTGCAGCCAGGCACACGCGGCGGCGATATCCGGATCGCTGGCATCAAGCTGCAGTACTGGCCCGAGCGCCATCGGCTGTGCAGTTTCCGCCAGCTTACGCAATTCGGGAAGGTATTCCGCACCCGGATGGCCCGGCATGCGCTGCGCCAGTCTTGACTGGTAGCGCGCCACCGCTTCATCCGGCGTGATGGCCAGCCACATTTCCAGCACGCGCGTGACGCCGGCCTGCTGCAATCCCTGCTGCAACACCTCTTTCGGCTGGAAGCCAAACCAGGCATCGATCAGGTAGACACAACGCGTCGGTGCCTGCCCAACCACTTTCCATATCGCCTGATAGGCCGCACAGCCCAACTGGCGATTACGCAAACGATCAACCGGCGCAAAACTGGCCATAAACGGTTCTTTCAGGCTATCCAGCGTCAGCACCGGGAAGCCAAACTGCTCTGCCAGCGCACGTGTCAGGGTGCTTTTGCCCGATGCCGGAATACCGTTGACCAGCACCACGCATTTCTCTTCAGTGGGGGAAGTCATAGGATTTCTATCACCTCCGCGACGCTGCTGGCCTTGCGCAGACGCACCAGCGTTTCTTCATCCTCTAACAGTGACACAATGGCGCGAATACCCTCTTCAATGTGAGCGTTGCTGTCGCGCGCACCAAACATGATCACGATGTCGGCTTTGTCACTGCCCTCAAAGGGAATCGGTTCATCCAGCACGATCATGCTGAAACAATCTTTCAGCACCCCGGTTTCCGGGCGCGCATGCGGAATGGCAATCCCTTCCTCAAACACGTAATACGCCCCGTGAGTCAAGGTATTGGCGATCACCGCCTCTGGGTAAGAATCCTTCACGTAACCCCCGTTGACCAGCGGTTGTGCCGCCAGGGCGATAACCTCGCGCCAGTCCGTGGCGGTGATCCCTACCTGAATCGCATTCGCTTCTTGCAGCAGTCGCTTAATACTCATACTGCCTCCTTAAATCGATTTGCGGATGGTATTGCGCAGCTCATCAATTTTGATGAACAGCGGATCAATTTCCTGACGAAAACGGCGGCTTTTTGCAAAGATGCTTAATGCGCGATTGTATTCCAGCATTAATTGTTTTTGCGTGTCGACCGCCTGCGGATTAATAGCGAGCTGTTGTTCCAGCTCGCTTATTTTACCGCTAATTGTTTCTGCCTGAAGATCTATTTCTTGTGAATCCTGGTTCTTATTATCAGAACCTTTTTTCAAGAATCCAAACATAGCGTCTCCTGCCCCGAATGGCGCCAGGGCACCTCAGGTTATTACGTCATGAGAGAGTCGTGATTAGCGGAACAGTGAAATTTTCTCTACCAGCACATTGGTGACGGCATCGTTAGCGGGTACAAGGAAATTACGCACGCTGTCATTCACTTTGCCTTTTTCAAACGTCTGCTTGCAGTTTGCCACCCATTGCACATTCATTTCTGTGCCCACGTTCACTTTCTCGATTCCACTGCGCACAGCCAGACGCATGTCTTCATCACTGACACCGGTACCGCCATGCAGCACCAGAGGGGTTTTGGTGGCATCGGTAATGTCAGCCAGACGTTGATGCTGGATGTGCGCTTTGCCGGTATACAAACCGTGTACGGTCCCGATTGAGATGGCCAGCATATCCACACCGGTTTCATCAACAAAGCGTTTGGCATCATCCACGGTGGTAAATGACGCCGCATTCATCTCCACTTCTTTTCCGTCTTCAGATCCGCCAATCGCCCCCAGTTCCGCTTCAACCGAGACATGCACGGGGCGCGCCATATCAATAACGCGACGGGTGTTGGCAATATTTTCTTCAATCGGTAAATGCGAGCCGTCATACATAACTGAGCTGAAACCGGCATCAATCGCCGTTTGGATCGCATTTAAATCTGAACAGTGATCAAGATGCAAACAGGCCGGTACATTACGACTTTCTGATAATGAGCGAATCGCATCGACTATTAATTTATGCCCTAAATATTTCGCCGTACCGGTGGAAATCTGAATCATCAATGGACTATTGGTTTTTTCTGCCGCAGTAAAGAAAGCCGGTAACATTTCCAGACAGTGTAAATTAAAGGAGCCGAGCGCTTTAAATTCACGTTGTTTAGCCACCTGTAACAGATCGGTAAAGTTATAAAGTTTCATGGAGTTTTTCCTCATGGGATTTAGTGGATTTTCCGTTAACAAACCAGGCGATAAGCGTAATAAAGAGAATAAACAAGGCGACGAACATCCAGTTGCCCTGGAACGCGTGGCCCAAGACCAAGCCAGTACTGATGACGTCGGAATCACTGAAGGTCACGCCGGTAAATCCGTAGCTTTCGAGCATCGGCACCAGAATGGCAGGCAAGAAGGTGATGAACAGGCCATGGACAAAGCCCCCGATCATCGCACCGCGACGTCCGCCCAGCGCGTTACCAAACACCCCTGCGGTGCCACCAGCAAAGAAGTTGGTCAGCAGTCCTGGCAGGATCATCGCCAGGCCAAACATCGGAAACACCAACATGCCGACTACAGAACCCAGCGTCGTGGCCAGGAAGCCAACGATCACCGCATTAGGGGCATAAGGGAACATCACTGGGCAGTCGAGTGCGGGTTTTGCGTCTGGCACCAGTCGCATCGCGATACCACGGAATGCAGGTACCAACTCATTCAGCAGCAAGCGCACGCCGCTATACAGCACGAACACACCAGCGACAAACTGAATCGATTGCATGAATGCATACATCAGATAGTTCATGCCGTTGCTGTACTGACCGATAAATTCCGGGCCCGCCGCGAGCGCAGGGATCAGGTACATCGGCACCATCACCACCGCCATCGACAGATAAGTGTCCTGCAGGAATTTGAAGTTGTCTGGCAGCTTGAGATCTTCGGTCGAGCGTGACCCCTTACCCACGACTTTGGCGACAGCCGCCGTCAGCAAATAACCAATGGTGCAGAAGTGGCCGAGCGCAACGTCATCCGAATCCGTAATGCGACGCACCACGGGTTGTGCCAGAGCCGGCATAACCACCGCCATGACGCCACCAAAGATGCCGCCGGTAAGGATCAGAGGTAAACCTGTCAGCCCCGCTTTATAGCCAATCACCGCACCGATAGTCGCCATCCACAACAGCGCCTGTCCGGTCAGGAAGATGTATTTGAACGGTGTCAGACGCGCGATGATGATGTTGACGATAAAGATCACCAACAGCGTCAGCGCCACTTCTGAACCCAGCTCGCGGCTCGCTAACCCGGCAATGGCAGCCACATCGGTGATGTAGCCCTTCATGCCAAAACCATGTGTGAATATGGTATTCAGGAAGGTCAGAGTACCGACAATAATATTGATACCCGCCATCATAATTAAGAAGCCCAGCAGGGTTTTAAAGGTGCCTTCCATCACCTTTCCTGCGGATTTTTTCTGCAGTAGCAGACCAATCAGGGCAATAAAGGCGATCAAAATAGATGCCTGCCCTAATAAGTCTTTTACCAGGAAGTTGATCGCACTATTCATGGTTAGCAACCTTTAAGTTACGTTCTTTCATAAATGCCACGATTTTCTCTTCAATTTCCGCTTTGTCGGTCAGCCTGTTCAGGATAATCACCCGCTTAATTTGTTCTGGGGTGGCATCCGCGTTCAGGACATCCGCAAAGGCTTTCTGCGTTAAAATCATGTCGGACTTGAAAGCATTGGCTTCCGAAATCGTGGTGTGATCGATATCAGCTTCAATTTCGAGTTTCTTTAATACGGATTTGGCGCTCATTTCAATTGCGAAACTTGAACCCAGACCACATCCACACACACATAGTATTTTCAGCATGGCTTATTTCCTCACAGAATATGCAGTTGTTTAGCAAGTTTATAATGGTGCCCTTCGGTATCCACCAGGCGTTTTTTCATGCTTATGAGATCTATCGGTATCGGTCTATTACTGCCATTAATAATGACCGCCTTATTGCGCATCCCCGATTGAATACAACGCGCGACTTCACTGGCCATAATGGTGCCCTGATAAATTTCTTCACAGGTGGGATCACCACTACGTAAGCCATAACCGATAATCGTTTTACGAATTCGCACCCCTATTAACGGTTCAATTTGTTTAATCAGTGTATCGATCGCCCCCTGAAAACCGGGTGAATATTCACGGGTGTAACCTTCAGAGCAGAGGATCACCACGCTATTCTGCGTCGACAGGCGTTGAGTGATACGCTCTGCCAGCTCTTGCGGCGGAATCTGGCATTCCGGGATTAGCGCGAAATCAGCGTTAGACTTAATCGCTGATTGCAGTGTTAACTCTCCGCAGTAGCCGCCCAGTAATTCAACCATAAATACACGCCCTGTTAAGGCACGTCCGGTATTTCTCAGCTTTGACACTTCTTTTAGGACTTGCTCACAGGCCGTAGAAAAACCGATGGTGTAATCACTGCCGAACACGTCGTTATCAATCGTCATGCCCACGCCGAAACAATTCACGCCGAATTCGCTTAACGTGTGCAAAAATTGTAATGACCCATCACCACCGGCCATAATTAATACATCAATGCGCAGCGATTTAAGATGTTTGGCAATCAATTCGTATTCTGGCCTGATTAATTTTCGCGTGGTTCTTCCTGATTGCATCACGGGAATAGATGTGATGGCATAATCCACCAGATCGCGCTGAGATATTTCCTGATGCCGATTTTCCAGCAAGCCGGGAATACCACCATTAAATAACACCATGTCTGCTTGTGTCATGCGTGATATTTGAAATACAAAGTTATTTATCCCGGTTACATCGCCACCGCTGATCACCATGCCAATTCTCATTGTCATCACTCCCTAAGCTGCGCGTCTGACATTCATTC
Source organism: Pantoea vagans (assembly GCF_001506165.1). Taxonomy (NCBI): domain Bacteria; kingdom Pseudomonadati; phylum Pseudomonadota; class Gammaproteobacteria; order Enterobacterales; family Erwiniaceae; genus Pantoea; species Pantoea vagans. The sequence continues at coordinate 2,062,278 of NZ_CP011427.1, forward strand.
TTCCGGTGAACGACTTTTCTATTTGCAACGAAGATCACACTTTCACCATGAATTTAATCCCCATCATGATTGACAGCATGGTTAAACACTCTTTTTTTGTGATTTAAATCACATGGCTATTTTTACCACAGGAGTGAAATTAACTTTATAATCATCGAGTTATATTAATTTCACGCAGTAAAATAGTAAGCGTTTTTAATCGGAGTGCAGCCTTAATTTCTTTCGATCTAAATTGTGATTGCCCGCGCATTTTTATCGGTACGCAGGCTTTTTCCCGCGGAGGATAAAGGGATAATGATTCCGTGCGTTATTTCCTTAATAGTGCCGCTGAATGATTGACGCCATGCTGATCAGGTTGTCCAATAACGCGGCAGATAAATGACGAAGAAGAGAAAACATGACCACCCCGCAGGAGATGTTGCGTCAGTTGGCTGACGCAGTGGGCGACAAGCAGGTATTGACCCACGCCGATGATAAAGCCTGGTACACCAAAGGATTTCGTGTTGGTCGCGGTGATGCCTTGGCCGTAGTGCTACCGCAAACCTTGCAGCAGTTGTGGCAAACACTGCAGATTTGTGTGGCTCAGAACGCCATTATTTTGATGCAGGCCTCCAATACCGGCGTCACCGGGGGGGCGACCCCTGATGGCAACGATTACGATCGCGACGTGGTGATTGTAAGTACGCGCCAGCTCAAAGGTGTGCAGGTGATCGATCAGGCTCGCCAGGTGATCGCATTTCCTGGTACCGGCCTGACCGAACTGGAACAAACGCTGCAACCGCTAGGACGTGAACCGCACTCGGTTATCGGTTCAAGCTGCATTGGTGCTTCAGTTGTTGGTGGTATTTGTAATAACTCCGGCGGCTCCTTGATTCGTCGCGGCCCGGCGTTTACCGAAAAGTCGCTGTTTGCCCGTATCCATGACGATGGCCGCCTGGAGATGGTCAATCATCTGGGAATCGATTTGGGTGCCACACCGGAAGTGATGCTGAAAAATTTGACCGAGCAGCAGTATCAAACAGGCGAACAGCCAGACTGGCAGGGCAAAATCTGGGCCGATGACTATGCCGATCGTTTGCGCGACCTCAGCGCTGACTCCCCTGCGCGCTTTAATGGCGACCTGCGCTATCTGCATGAGAGTTCAGGCAGCGCAGGAAAAGTGGTGGTGTTTGCCGTGCGCTTACCTACTTTTGAAGCCAGTACCGGCAGTGACACCTTTTACATTGGCACCAACGATGAGCGTGAACTGGTCGCACTGCGCCGTTTCCTGCTTACCGAGATGAGCGAATTACCGTTGCAGGCTGAATACATTCATCGCAACGCCTTCGATTTAACCGTGCGATACGCAAAACATATGTATCTGGCGATTCGTAAACTCGGCCCGCAGGCGATCCCCAAAATGATGGCCAACAAAGCGAAATGGGATGTACGCGTTGGTCATGTGCCGTTTTTACCGCGCAATTTTGTTGATCGAGCATTGCAATGTTTTAACCAACTGACACCCAGTTTTGTTGCCCCCCGAATCATGAAGTACCGCGATGAATATGAGCACCATTTGATGATCAAAGTGGATGCACAGCAAACCACGGAGCTACAGGGGTTATTGCAGCAATTTTTTGCCGAGCAAAAGGGCGACTTTTTCCACTGCGATCCACGCGAAGCGGCCGATGCCTTCTTAGTGCGTTTTGGCGTGGGCGGTTGCACCATTTCGTACTGTGATGCGCTGGGTTATAACCCGAATGAGCGTCTGGTGGCCTTTGATGTAGCGCTCCGCCGCAATGATGACGCATGGCGCTTAACGCTGCCCGCGAATCTTGCGGCGCAGGTACAAGTGGACTCCTGCTGCGGTCATTTCTTCTGTTATGTGAACCATCAGGATTACGTGTTGAAGGAAGGCGTTGATGCGAAGGCATTCAAGGAAGCGGTGAAAGTCTATCTGGCGCAGCGCGGTGCTAAGTACCCTGCCGAGCATAACGTGGGGCATCTGTATCAAGCTTCCTGCGAACATGTCGCGCACTGGAAGCAGTTGGATCCCACCAACAGTTGTAATCCCGGCGTGGGTAAGACCAGTAAGAAGAAGAATTGGGCATAATCCTGCCCTATTGCAAGTGTGTGCTGGAACCAAATGAACAACACGCACTGAAGCTCAGGAGCAGGCTGGTGCCGCCCTGGGGCTGGCATTCCGCAGCGCTGAACAGAATGAGTATGCCAGGAGAGCCCGCAGGACGCGGGCGAAAGGTGGCGCTGGAACATGGATGTTCCATCGGCACCGGTCCGTAAGGCAGACGAGTGAAGTGAAGGTACCGCTTCAGCGGCGTGAGGACCGCCAGCCTCAGGGCGGCACCAGCCTGCGTCAGCTATCTAACTCACTTGTTTATTTCGCATACGCCTCGGTAGAGATCGTCAGCGTCACATCATCACTGACTGCTGGCACATACTTATCCAGCTTGAAATCCGAACGTTTAATCACGCCAGTGGCATCAAAACCAATCGCCTGTTTCTTGACCATCGGATGCATCCCTTGCTGGTTCAGCGTGGCGTGCAGTGTGATCGGCTTAGTAATGCCTTTCAGGGTCAGATTCCCTTCTACATCAAACTTGTTATCCCCTTTTGCCACCACTTTGGTGCTGTGGAATACCGCTGAAGGATATTTAGCAGTATCAAAATACTCAGCACCGAGAAACTCTTTGGTCAACGCCGGAACGTGGCTATCAATCTGGGTAATTGGCAGGGTCACATCAACACGTGCTTGCTCGGGATGTTCCTTATCAAACACCAGCGAACCTTTGCTGTTGAGGATATCTGCAGTGGGGTGCGAGAAGCCAAAGTGCGTCCAGGTGACAATCACCGAGGTATGGGCTGGGTCGAGGTCGTAATGCATCGCAGCAGCCTGCGAAACAGGCACATAAAGCGCAGCCGCCGCCAGCAATGGCAGCACAACACGGGTAACGTTTTTCACTCAAGGTTCCTTTTAGATCGGGATAATCTATTGAGTGTCGCGGATAACCCGGCTGACGAATAGTGAAGAGATTTGCGCGTCACCTTCAAATATATTCAAAAATATCAAAGGGTAATGGTTAATATGAGTGAAAGTTACGCAGGATTATCGCATACTCCATTGCAATCATAGCCTAAAGGCTATAAATTAAATCATAGCAAATAAGCTATAGGATGGCAATATGTGGGAAATATTAACAACGGAAGTTTTTGATGAGTGGTTTTTCGCACAAAGTGAAGATATGCGTGAAGATGTGTTAGCCATGATGGGTATTTTGGCAGAAATGGGACCTCAACTTGGTCGCCCCTATGTCGATACGCTGAAAGGGTGCAAGCTTACTCATCTAAAAGAATTACGTATCCAGCACCATGGAAATCCTGTTAGGGCGTTTTTCGCCTTTGATCCCGTTCGTCGCGCCATAGTGTTGTGTGCTGGAGATAAAACGGGTGTTAATCAAAAACAATTTTACCGTTCAATGATTCGCATGGCCGAAGCGGAATACCGCAGGCATTTAGTGCAAATGGAGGGATAACATGTCTAATTACAAAGCTTTATTAGAGAAGCAATCACCTGAAAGCCAACAGCGTATCGCTGTTAAAATTGAGAAATTACGCCAGGATATTGCCTTAAGTCAGATACGTGAAGAACTCAATTTTTCGCAAACCGAGTTGGCCCGCACAATGGGAATCTCACAGCCCACGTTAGCCAAAATGGAGAATCCCGATAATGATCCGCGGCTTTCGACATTAAAACGTTATGTTGCGGCACTCGGTGGCGAAGTACGCATTGATGTCACATTACCAAACGGTAAACACATCGCCTTTCAGCTTTGATTCACAATGATTCGCCAGCGGCGGCGTTCACGCATCATTCGCTTGTGGAGCTGCTGCAGGTGAGACAGCGTCAGAGACATCACCGCGTTGCGATTGAGATTGGCTAACCCCTGCTGTTGGCGTAACCCCTGCACGGCTGCATCGGTGTTGTCTTTGGCATCACATTGGTCGAGCAAGGTGGCCTGCCATGCCGCCAGCGTCTGCGGCGTAACCGAATCAACCTCTGCAACCATCTCACGCATAAAGCGTTTACAGTGCCCCAGCAGCGTCTGCCATGGGAGCTGTGGCGATTGCAGTGCCAGTAACAGCCCATCCATATCGGCGACGCGCTGATAGCGAGCGGACACCACATAACCAATCTGTTGATCGACACGCAGCCGCTGGAAGAATCTCGGCTCCAACAGCAATGACAGCGCACGTAATGCGGCTAAGTTGCTGTCATCTGACTGCGGTAACGGAATAAACAGCAGCAGCGCCTGGTCGCTTCCCTGGCAGTTAACCGGCGTGATGCCCCGTTGTAACCGAGGCGGATGGGCATACCTGGCCAAACCTGGAGAAAAGTCGCTGAGCAGATGGGCAACGCGCTGCTGCAGTGCCTGCTGTTTGCCGCTCCAGGCAGCCAGCCAGTCACTATCAGCAACAGGAGAGATTAACTGCACTGGCAATGTCGCCAGTAACTGACGAATCACGATAGTTTGCGGTGTTGCAACGCCCTTCGGCTGCACTTCAGCACTCAAGGCCTTCAGCGCATGATGTACAGTCTGTAAGGCTACAGCATCGCCTGTTGGAAGATTCAGCACCAGCTGCCAGACGCCCTGCTTCTGTTGCCAACTGCCGCTGCCACCGGCATGGCGCAGCTCCGCCAGAACCGGCCGCAGCAAGGCCTGGCGCGCCTGTGCATCCTCATCACTCAGCGTGTGATAAAACGCCGGGCGCAGCAGTAGGGTTTCTACATGTTGCCGGGGCGTAAAATGGGGTAACGCTATGGCTACGGGAGGCAAAGCGGGTGCAATGGCCGCTTGGGAAACAGGATAAAAATGGAAATTTGCAGCGGGGTGAAAAACCGAGCTTTGCGCTAATCCTGTCTTCTGCATCAACGTAAAACCCTGTGTATCCACACGTTGGGCATCGGGCAGGTGTTGCTGCGTCAACATGCGCGTGCAGGCAGCTTGCGGTAACGCCGCGACAAATGCCGTGAAACTTTCGGGCACCCTCTCTGCGGGCGCAAAGCCCAGCGCGCGTCCTCGTAACTGCTCCAACGGCGTCAGACAGGCAAAATCGTGCAACGCCAGTTGCGCATAATGCTGCCGATGTTCAGTGCCGCAGGCACCGATAGCCGCAACATGTTGCCAGAATAGCTGTTCAATACGCTGGGCTTGCTCGACGCTGATCTGTGCCGCCGTAAAACGCAACGCCAGCCAACCGTGCTGCGCATCTTGCCACAGCCACTGCCCGTGCAACGTATCGCACAAGCCGACTTCTCTCAGCGCCGCCAGCAAACTTCCGGGGGCTTCATCTTGCCAAAACACACTGAGTAAAGTGACATTGTCACGCAATGAATCTCCATCCCCGGGTAACATCAACGTAAGCCAGAAATTCTCATCACCCGTTAGCTGTAACTGAAGGTCATGCGTAGCAGGGAGTGGCAGCACACAATGCGGTTTAACCTGGCTTGCAGGAAGGGTCGTAAAAGCGTGCGCAAGCTCGGCCAGTTCGTCCAGAGATTGCGGCCCCTGCAACCACAATTCAATGCCCTTCGCACGGAAATAACTCTGGTGAAACTCACGTAGCGCAGCCTGCAATGAAGTGACATTGTCACCAAATGATTGCTGATTACCCACACGAAAGCGTTGAAAAATCCCGCCCAGAGTATCCACCAATGCCGCTTCACTCAGGGTCTCGACATGATGACGCAACAGCTGATATTCCGCCTCAATCACCGCCACTTCCTGCTGAATCGCCTGCTGGCTGAGCAACGGTGCAGCAAGCATATCGCTTAAGCGTTTAACTCCTTCAGGCAGAGCCGTCGCAGGAAGTTGAAAAAAGAAGGCGCTACTACTGAGTTGTGTGGTGGCATTGACCTGTCCACCTTGCTGCTGCACCCAAGGCATTAAACGCTCGCGGTCTTCAAAGCGCTCACTGCCGCAGAACAGCAGATGCTCCAGTAAATGCGCCAATCCCGGCCAGCGGTCGGGTTCATCAAGACTGCCGGCCTGCACGCGCACCAAGGCAGCGGCATCACGCGCGTCTGGCTGGTGGTACAGATGGCAGCGCAGGCCATTGGCCAGAACAAGATGGCGCGAGGTCATCAGGTGACTCGCTGCTTAAAGATCAGCTCAGAGTTGCTGCGATTTCGGAACTGTAGCTGGGCAATTTTGATATCACTACAGGTCGCTTCACGCCGAGCTTCAAGGATTTTGCCGTGATGCGGTGACTTGCTACATACCGGATCGGTATTGTCAGCATTGCCCGTCAACATATAGGCCTGACAGCGGCAGCCACCGAAATCCTTCTCTTTCTCATCACACGAACGGCACGGCTCCGGCATCCAGTCATAACCCCGATAGCGGTTAAAACCAAACGAGTTGTACCAGATATCCTCCAGTCTTTGATTGAGCACCGATGGGAACTCGACCGGCAACTGACGCGCGCTGTGGCACGGCAATGCGGTGCCTTCTGGCGTGACACTCAGGAAAATCGATCCCCAGCCGCCCATACAAGGTTTCGGACGCTCTTCATAATAGTCCGGCGTAACAAAGAGTAGATTGGCGAGGTTACCGCTTTCACTCATACGTTCACGGTATTGCGCCACTACGGCTTCAGCATTGGCGATTTGTTCGCGTGTCGGTAACAGCCCCTGACGGTTCAGGTGCGCCCAGCCATAAAACTGGCAGGTGGCCAACTCAACGTCGTCGGCTTCCAGTTCGATACAGAGATCGATGATTTTATCGATCTGGTCGATATTGTGGCGATGCAGCACGAAGTTAAGCACCATCGGATAACCGTGCGCTTTTACCGCTTTTGCCATCTCCAGCTTCTGCTGAAAGGCTTTTTTCGAACCGGCTAATGCCGCATTCAGCACCTCATCGCTGGCCTGGAAGCTGATCTGGATATGATCGAGGCCCGCATCGGCAAAAGCATCGAGCTTTTTGGGCGTCAGGCCAATGCCAGAGGTGATCAGGTTGGTGTAGAAGCCCAGATCCCGTGCGGCACGAATCAGCTCGGGCAGATCTTTACGCGTTAATGGCTCTCCACCTGAAAAGCCCATCTGCACACTGCCCATGGCACGCGCCTGGCGGAAAACATCGATCCACTGTTCCGTGGTCAGCTCTTTCTCCTGCTGCGAAAAATCGAGCGGGTTTGAGCAGTAAGGGCACTGCAGTGGACAGCGATAAGTCAGTTCAGCCAGCAGCCAAAGCGGCGGCGTGACAGTTTTATTCAGGTTCACGACACTGGATCCATTTCTGTTCAACGGCGGATTGCAGGAACTCTTTCACATCATCGTCCACGCCGCCTGCTTCCGGGAAGCGCGTATTGAGCGTATGAATGATGGCCGCAACGTCTTGCTTGCCCGTCACCAGCTCCAGAATCGCGGCAGCAGTTTCATTCAGCTTTGCCATCCCTTCCGGATAAAGCACCACATGGCTGTCTTGTGCAGGTTCCCACTGCATGCGATAGCCACGGCGGAAAGCAGGGATCAGATTATCTTTCATGATGTTATACCAGTCTTGTACTGTGCCATGACACCTGATCGGTGACGGTGTGATAAGGCGGGCGCTGTAACGAATACGCCATGGTCATGGCATCCAGCAGCGTCCAGAGAATGTCCAGTTTGAACTGCAGGATCTCCAGCATACGGTTCTGCTGCTCTGCCGTGGTAAACACCTCCAGCGCCAGCGCCAGGCCATGTTCCACATCACGATTTGCCTGGCTAAGACGGCTGCGGAAATAGAAGTAGCCCTCTTCCTTGATCCACGGATAGTGTTGCGGCCAGCTGTCGAGACGTGACTGGTGAATTTGCGGCGCAAAGAGTTCGGTTAACGAACTGCATGCCGCTTCTTGCCAGTTAGCACGACGCGCAAAATTGACGTAGGCATCCACCGCAAAGCGTACCCCTGGCAGCACCAGCTTTTCAGACAGCAGCACCTCACGATCCAGTCCGACGGCTTCACCTAATTGTAGCCAGGCTTCAATACCCCCTTCATGACCGTTGCTGCCGTCATGGTCCAGAATGCGCTGAACCCATTTACGACGCGTAGCTGGATCCGGGCAGTTCGCCATGATCGCTGCATCCTTCAGTGGGATGTTGGTCTGGTAGTAAAAGCGGTTGGCTACCCACCCCTGAATCTGTTCGCGTGTCGCTTCACCGTTGTGCATCGCGATGTGATACGGATGATGAATATGATAAAACGCGCCTTTGGCACGCAGTGCCTGTTCAAACGCTTGCGGCGATAAGGCTTCGGTAATCACGATGCGCTCTCCTGCAAATGAATCGCCATGCCGTCCCAACTCACTTCTATGCCCTGCTGTATCAGATACTGACACTGCGGCGACTGCTCGTTGAGAATCGGATTGGTGTTATTAATGTGAATCAAAATTTTGCGCTTGGCGGGCAACGCAGCCAGCAGCGCCATTAAGCCGTGCTCTTCTGCCAGAGCCAGATGGCCCATAGCTTTGCCGGTATTTTTACCGACGCCAGTCGCCAGCAGTTCATCGTCCTGCCAAACGGTGCCATCAATCAGCAGACAATCGGCTTTTTGCAACCAAGGCATGATCACGGCATCCGGCTCGCCCAGGCCCGGCGCGTACAGTAGCGTCTGTCCGTTGGCCGTGTTCTCAATAAACAATGCCACGTTATGGCCTGGCAGAGGGCGATCGCGGTAGGGAGAATACGGTGGTGCATTGCTGAGAATCGGAATAGCCGTGAACTGCAGATCGCCGCACACATCGACGCGGAAGGGTTCCAGCGGTGTTAACGCGTGATGCTGCAGCCCGCCATTCCAGTGCTGCAACATGGTGAAAATGGGGAAGCCACTGGTGAGGTCAGCATGGACCTCAGGCGTACACCACACCTGATGTGGGCAGCCTTCACGCAGGCTGAGTAACCCGGTGGTGTGATCAATCTGGCTATCAGTCAGGATAATACTGCCGATGGCGGTGCCGCGCAGCACACCTTTTTTAATCAGTTCTGGCGTGTGGGCAATCTGCTGGCTGATATCTGGCGAGGCGTTACACAGCACCCAATCTTCACCGTTGTCACTGACAATAATCGAAGATTGCGTCCGCGCCTGAGCCTGAAGGGTGCCGTTACGCAGGCCGCTGCAATTGGCGCAGTTACAGTTCCACTGCGGAAAGCCGCCACCTGCCGCTGAACCAAGCACTTTAATAAACATGTGAGATGACCAAAAAGAAAAATAAAATGCCCGCGCGAACGGCGGGCAGAAAGTCTTAGCGGTTGGAGATGTACAGAGTCACTTCCAGGCCCAGACGCAGGTCAACAAATTCAGGTTTCTTCCACATAATTTTCTTCCTCTAGACAAATAACGCAGAGCAGGCTCTGCTGGAAATGCTTGCGCCAGAAATACAATATTCAGGCCACAATGCACGACGCGGGCTGATGTTGCGCCAATGTAGCAGGCATATCAACCCTGATTAGGTAAGGGAATTGTGTTAATCCTGCCAAATCTGTTGCAGGACGCGCTGCCAATTACCCCAGGCAACCTGCTCGATCACTGCTTGATCATAGCCGAGCGATGCCAGCAGCGCATGCAGGCGCGGCAGCCCAGAAACATCTTTTAAGGCGTCCGGCACACTGATGCCATCGAAATCTGAACCAAATGCTACGTTTTCTGGTCCCATTATTTCAATTAAATGTTCCAGATGTTTACCAATTTCGATCAATGGCGTGTCGCTGGTGCGCAGACCATCGGCGCGTAAGAAAGCGTTACCAAAATTCACACCTACCACCCCGCCACTGTCACGGATCGCCCGTAGTTGATCATCAGTGAGATTGCGTGGTTGCGCACAGAGTGCGTGGGCGTTTGAGTGACTTGCCACCAGCGGCGCGTTCGAAAGGCGCGCAGTGTCCCAGAACGCTTTTTCATTCATATGCGATACGTCGATCATCATGCGATGACGATTGGCCGCTGCAATCAGCTGCTCACCGGCACGCGTCAGGCCCGGTCCAGTATCCGGAGTGTGTGGAAACGAGCCATTCACCCCTTCGCCAAAAAGATTCGGTAAGTTCCAGAAAGGACCAATGCTGCGTACGCCCGCCTGATAAAACTCGGCCAGCGCCTCGCCATCAGCGTCGAATCCGTCGGCACCTTCAATATGCGCCACCATCGCCAGCACGTCATCACGGCGACAGGCAGCGATGTCATTGGCCGTCAGGCACAGTCGCGCGCGCCCCGCCGATTCGGCCACCAGCGTTTTCAGGATATCCAGTTGCTGCCAGAGGATCTCCAGCGGTTGCCACTGCTCCTGCGCACGTTCAGGTGCCACTTCATTGATGTAGCGCTGCGGCGGGACAAACATCGCAAACAACCCGCCCGCAAAACCGCCCTGCTGCATACGTGGAAAATCAAGGTGCCCTTTCTCAATCCCCGAGAAGAAGGCGTCTGCAGGCGCATCGCGATGATGTAACCACAGATTAAGCAGCAGGTCGTTATGACCATCGAAGGTTTTGATTAACATAGATGATAAAGATGAAGGCAAGATGGGCGCTATGCTACGCGCCCCATGGAGTTTAGCCAAACGTTGGGGCACAAAGGGTTACTTCTGTGCAACGGTTAAGCCATGATAAAAGGTCGGTTTGACGTCGAGGTGTTGCTGAATCAATCCATATTTCTGGTAAAAATCGGCGGTCTCCTGCTGCTGGGCAATGGTGGCGTCATCAATGCTTTGCCAGTGCGACTGGCGCCGTGAGAAGGATTTTGCCGCAGCCTCTTTGGGAAAACCGATGATTTTCGCCAACGTGGTGGAGTATTCATCGACATGGCTGTTCGCCCAACGATCCGCCGCCGCCAGTCGATTGACGTAATCCTGTAGGGCGGCCCGTTTTCCGGCATCATTGATCGCCGCATCGGTGGCCGCGAGGAAGCTGTTGCCACTGGAAAGCCCCACGCCGTTAATCAGCACACGCCCGGTATGGGTTACTTCCGCCAGCGCCGTGTAAGGGTCCCAGGTTGACCATGCATCCACTGAACCGTTGGCCAAGGCAATACGCGCATCGGCCGGTGTCAGGAAGCGCCATTTAACGTCTTTGTCACTGATACCCGCTTTTTCCAGCGCTTTTAACGCCTCGAAGTGGCCAATCGATCCACGACCGGTGGCGATATTTTTCCCTTTCAAATCCGCCACGGTTTTAATCGGTGAATCAGGGCTGACCAGCACCGCCAAACCTTCAGGCACCGATTTGCTCACCGCCACGGCTTTCACCTGTGAACCCGCAGCAAGGGAGAAAAGCAGCGGCGCATCGCCAATAATACCGGCATCCACCGCACCAGCATTTAACGCTTCCGCCAGCGGTGCCGCCGCCGGGAACTCTGCCCATTCGATTTTATAGCTGAGATTGTTTAACTGCTGCGCCGCTTCCATCTCGGCGTGCATATTGCCCTTCTGGTCAGCGATACGCAGCGTAACGGTTTCCGCACTGACCGCCCCACTGGCTAGCATGACAAAAATGGCTAAAGCTGCTCTTTTCATTGTGTTTTCTCTTATCGCGCAAAACCCCAGACTACCCTGCCGCGAAGCAAGCCGAGATGCTGATTTCATCTGAGGAATGCCGTCTGGCGCATAAGCTTTGGCACGCCGAGCCCGCAACGGGCGGAGAGAATACCGATGCCATCACGGACAACAGCAACGATCATGCTTAAAGCTCCATAAACGCTAGCCCGAAGAGCAAAGCGTCCGCCGCAGGGAGCGGCGGCCGATCTGCATGGATGCGTGATTTCTTTGCGATCGGGCTGGCCTTTATGGGACCGTGCACAAAATTCACAGCGACCCTAGCCAAACCCGACAAATTGTCAGTTATGCAGTCAGTGTTGTCAGTTATGCGTGAGCAGAGCGCGGCGGTGTGGTCCAGACTGATCACAGACCCATAAGGAGAACCTCATGCTGAACCAACCTGCTGAAAAATACCGCCCCTACCCGGTGATTGATTTGCCCGATCGTCAGTGGCCCTCGCGCCAGTTGACGCAGGCACCCCGCTGGCTCTCAACCGACCTGCGTGATGGCAACCAGGCGCTGGCCACACCGATGGACAGCGCGCGCAAGCTGGAGTTTTGGCAACTGTTACTGCGCTGCGGTTTTAAGGAAATTGAAGTGGCGTTTCCCGCCGCATCGCAAACCGACTTCGATTTTGTCCGTTTGCTGATCGAGAAGAATCATATCCCGTCCGACGTGGCCATTCAGGTACTCACCCAGGCACGCAGCGATTTGATTGATCGTACCTTTGACGCCCTGCGCGGTGCGCCGCAAGCCATCATCCACATGTATAACGCCACTGCGCCACTGTTCCGTGAGCGCGTATTCCGCCAGAGCAAAGCGGAAATCGTTGAATTGGCCTGTGCCGGTGCGCGCCAAATTCGCGCTCGCTGTGAAGCACAAACGGATACCGCCTGGACATTCCAGTATTCACCTGAAACCTTCTGCTTTACCGAACCCGACTTCGCGCTGGAAATTTGTGAAGCCGTTGCCGCGATCTGGCAACCAGGCCCAGAGCGCCCGATGATCATCAACCTGCCCGCCACGGTCGAAGTGAACACCCCGAACGTCTATGCCGACCAGATTGAGTATTTCTGCCGCCACTTCAGCCAGCGAGCGCAGGTGGCGATTTGCGTCCATCCGCATAACGATCGTGGCACCGGCGTGGCCTGCGCTGAACTGGCCATCCTGGCCGGGGCTGATCGCGTTGAAGGTTGCCTGTTTGGTAACGGTGAACGTACCGGCAATGTCGATATCATCACGCTGGCACTCAATTTATATACGCAAGGCGTGGCGCCTGAACTCGATTTCAGCGACATCCAACAAGTGCTGGAAGTGGTGACACGCTGCAACCAACTGCCGGTTCATCCGCGTCATCCTTATGCCGGTGAATTAGTCTTCACTGCCTTCTCCGGCTCGCATCAGGATGCCATCCGCAAAGGGTTTGCCGAACGCAGCGAGCGTCAGGAAGCGATCTGGCAAATGCCCTACCTGCCGCTTGATCCGCTCGATATCGGTTGCAGCTATGAAGCGGTGATTCGCGTAAACAGCCAGTCCGGCAAAGGGGGCGCAGCCTGGTTGCTGGAGCAGAATCACGGCCTGCAGTTACCGCGCGGATTGCAGCAGGATTTCAGTCGCATCGTACAGCAACAAACCGATGGTCATGGCCAAGAGATGACCCACCACGCCCTGTGGCAACTGTTTTGTCAGCACTACGGTTTAACCCAACCCTCACGTCGCTTGCTGGAAGCGGAAAGCCACAGTGATGAAAAAGGCGAGACGCGTTTTAAAGCCCGCGTGCAAGACGGCGCGCAGCCGGTGACGCTGGAAGGGAAAGGTAACGGATTGCTGTCAGCCGCTGTAGCCGCGCTGCGCAAGCGTTATGATCTCGCTATCACTATCGAGGATTATCATGAACATACGCTGGGGAAACGCAGTGACAGCCGTTCAGTCACCTATATCAGCTGTCTGAATGCGCGTGGTGAACGCGCCTGGGGAGTAGGGATTGATAACGATGTGGCGCGCGCGTCGTTGCAGGCACTGCTCAACGCGGCCCATGCTTTTCTGCCGCAGGAAAGTAATTCGCTGGCGTAACGCCCAGCACACGGCGAAACATCGCACTGAAGGCGCTCGGGCTCTCGTAGCCAAGATCGAGCGCCACCGTCAGCACCGTCTCGCCCTGCGCCAGGCGGGCTAATGCCACACTCAAACGCGCTCGGCGCACCCAGTCGCTAAACTGCAGACCGGTTTCGCGATTGAAATGACGCGCCAGGGTGCGTTCTGCCACACAGAGTTCGTTGGCCGCACGCGCCAGCGTCCAGTTTTCACCGGGTGACAGCTGTATCTGCTGACAGAGCGCGCGCAATCGATCGCTCTCTGGCCACGCCAGACCAAACGGCAGTACATCCATCACGCGGATTTCGTCCAGCATCAGTTCGTAAATGCGCTCGGTGCGACTGCCAGAACCGTACTGCTCTGGCAACGTCAGTGCGCTGACAATCAACTCACGCAGCAACGGCGAAATCTGCACCACCTGACAACTGGCGGGCAAATCAGCGCGCGCCAGCGGATCGACAAACAGCGTGCGAGCCGCCACCGTGCCCACAATAGACAGCGCATGGCGTGTGCCTGCGGGCAACCAAACGCCTCGACTTGGCGGCACAACCCAGCTGCCGTGCCGGGTCTCCACTTTGACCACACCGCTTAAGGTGTGGATCAGCTGTGCACAGTCATGATGGTGCCACGGCTCCTCGTCACCATGCGCATAATCGTGCGCATAAGGCACCACTGGCCGATGACTAAAATCGAAGTTGAGCCGTTGACTCATCTCAGAGTTTCAGAAACTGGTAAACCGCCGCCAGATCCTGCTCACCATATCCGGCGTCCACCGCTTGCTGCCAGACATCCACAATGTTCTCCAGTGCCGGCAGTTTGCTGTCACCGGCCGCATCCAGCGCCAGTTTGGCATCCTTCAATGCCCAGACCAGATGCATCTGCGGCGTGTAATCACCGCTGGCGATCATACCCAGCTTCATTTTGGCGTACGGTGCCGCCAACGGGCCGCCATCCAACACCTTCCACAGATCGTCGGTGCTGAAACCAAACTGCTCCGCCAGTCGCGTACTCTCCGCCAGGCTTTGCATCAGACCGATCAACCAACTGTTGACCACCAACTTCATACGCGAACTGGCACCGGCTTCACCCAGCCACTGTGTTCCTTTGCCAATCGCGGCAAACACCTGTTCTGCGGCCTGCGCTTTGCTTTGATCACCGCTGGCCATCACCAGAATCTGGGCATTTTCTGCAGGTGCTTTGGTGCCTGAAACGGGTGCATCAATAAACAGCACGTCCGGGCGCACCTGTTGCAGATCGGCGATCACCCCATCTGTGGCTTCGACCCCAATGGTGCCCATCTGGCATACCGTTGCGCCCTGCTTCAGTGCGCTTGCGGCCTCACGCAGCGCCTGACGCGTGGTGTCACCGTCTGACAGCATGGCAATCACCACGTCAGCACCCTGCACCGCCTGCGCCGCGCTGTCACTGAGTTGCAGTCCGGCGCTCAGTAAATCTTCGCCTTTGGCACGCGTACGGTTCCAGCCATGCACCACGAACCCTTTTTTCAGTAAGTTGGCAGCAAATGCATGCCCCATTGCGCCTAATCCCAATACCGCCACAACCGGTTGCTGACTCATAGTGACTCCTTTATATGCTTTAAGACAAAACCGCCAGACTGACAGAAAATCCCATACACAGCCAGGCGAGAGATGCGACCACCCACATTTTTTCACGCAACCGCAGGCAATAATCAGTCATACTATTAACGCTTTTGAAAAAAGTGAAAAAACTATTAACATATGCGCGATTAATGTTCCGTTTGGTTCATTCCACACCTTCTTTACGGTCTTTCATAATGAAAATTGCTTTACTGCGACAGGCACCGTTGCTGATGCTGCCTGCATTATTCCCCCTGCAACTGATGGCCGCGGATAATGCCAGCAATACCATGGTGGTGAGCGCCGCGCCTGCGGGTTCCGGGTTGTCAGAATTAGATACACCAGCCGCCGTCAGCGTGGTGTCAGGTGACGACATGCGTCACGCCGCACCGCGCGTCAACCTTTCCGAAAACCTCACCAGCGTGCCCGGGTTACAGATTCAAAACCGTCAGAACTATGCGCAGGATCTGCAAATTTCGGTGCGTGGCTTTGGATCGCGTTCAACTTTCGGCCTGCGCGGCATCCGCATGTACGTGGATGGTATTCCTGCCACCATGCCTGATGGACAAGGGCAAACCTCGAATATCGATATCGGTTCCATCGATCATATCGAGGTACTTCGCGGTCCATTTTCAGCGCTGTACGGTAACTCATCGGGTGGTGTGATCAACGTCGAAACCCAGACCGGTCAGCAACCCACGACGCTGGAAGCCAGCACCTGGTTCGGCAGTTTCGGCAGCTGGCGCAACAGCGTTAAAGCCAGCGGCGCAACCGGTGACGGTACGCAGGCGGGGGATGTAAATTACACCGTTTCTGCCTCGCGTTTCACTACCCACGGCTACCGCGATCACAGTTCGGCACAGAAGAACCTGGGCAATGCCAAGCTGGGTGTGCGCATTGATGACGTCAGCACGCTGACGCTGCTATTTAACAGCGTGCATGTGGATGCACAAGATCCCGGTGGTTTGACCGAAGCACAGTGGAAAGATAACCCACGCCAGGTAGCCAGCAACGTCACGCTGTACAACGCCCGCAAAACAGTCGATCAAACCCAGGCTGGCCTGCACTATCAGCGCCAGATGAGTGAAAACGACGACCTCAGCGTCATGCTATATGCCGGCGAGCGTGAAACCACGCAGTATCAATCGATCCCGCGCGCCACTCAGCTTCAGGCGGGCTACCCTGGCGGTGTGATTTCTCTGTCACGCCACTATCAGGGCATTGATACCCGCTGGACACACCGCGATACCCTGTTCACCCTTCCCGTGACGGTCACGGGCGGACTGGACTATGAAACCATGACCGAAAAGCGCAAAGGCTATCAAAACTTTGTCGGTAATGACCTGGGTGTGCAGGGCGATATGCGTCGTAACGAACGCAATCTGATGTGGAATCTTGATCCTTACCTGCAAACGGCGTGGCAGTTCACGGATAAGTGGTCACTGGATGCGGGCGTGCGTTTGAGTACCGTCAATTTCGACTCTAATGACTATTACGTTACCGCCACCGATCCGGATGACAGCGGCAATCGTCGCTACCATCGCTGGCTACCTGCCGCGTCACTGAAGTATGCGATTGATAACAGCTGGAATGCCTATGTTTCTGCCGGTCGTGGCTTTGAAACGCCCACTCTGAATGAGCTTTCATACCGATCAGCCGCGCAGACCGGTCTCAATATGAACCTGAAACCGGCCACCAGCGATACCGTTGAACTCGGCACCAAGAAACGCATTGGCAATGGCCTGATTACGGCAGCACTGTTCCAGACCGATACCCAAAACGAGATCGTCTCCGACAGCAGCTATGAAGGCCGCACCAGTTATAAAAACGCCGGCGAAACGCGCCGTCGCGGACTGGAACTGGGCCTCGACCAGCAATTCGGTGAGAACTGGCAGTTCAAGGCGGCCTGGACGCTGCTCGACGCCCGTTATCGCTCCAACGCTTGTGGCACTGACAGCTGCGATGGTAACCGTATTCCGGGCATTGCGCGCAACATGGCCTATGCCGGACTGGCATACGCGCCGGAACAAGGCTGGTATGCCGGTGGCGATGTGCGCTATATGAGTGATATCGCCGCGGATGACGAAAACGACGTTAAAGCCCCGGCTTACACCGTGGTGGGCGTGAATTCAGGTTATAAGTGGCTGGTGCAGAACTGGACGCTGGATCTGTTTGGACGTGTTGATAATCTGTTTGACCGCAACTATGTCGGCTCCGTGATCGTCAACGAAAGCAACGGCCGTTACTACGAACCGGCACCGGGCCGTAACTATAGCGTAGGTTTGACGGTGAGTTATGCGTTTCAGTAAATAACCCGCTTTAGAATGAGAAATGCCCTGCAGGAGGTGTCTGGATTGCAGGGCATTTTTTTGCTCAAGAGTGTTAATCGAATTCGCCTGGCGTACGCTTGCCATCGACAGCAACGTGGCTCGGCGCTGAGCGCAATTACACGTCCCCGATGCACGCCCCCATACAGATGCCCTTATCGCGGCGACTGCGCTTGAACATGATCTGATTTTGGTTACGCGCAATGCCAGAGACTTTGAAGGTTCAGGCGTGGTGTTGCTGAATCCATGGGACGAAGAATAACCTACGTCCTTTATAAATTATGCTGAGGCCACCCCAAGGCACACCCCAGCATAAAGCTTAACTCGCGATTACTTCAGCAGCGCCAGCACATCAGCGGTTGAGCCGGTCTCACCCAAGCGCGGGAAAATACGCTCAATGCTGTTTTTATGCGTTTCGGCATTCAGGCAGGTCATGGCATCAGTTGCCAACGTGACATTGTAACCTAACTCATACGCCTGACGTGCCGTGGATTCCACTCCAATCGAGGTCGCGATACCGCATACTACCACTTGAGTCACACCGCGCTGTTGCAGTTGTGCATGTAAGTCGGTGTTGTGGAAGCCGCCCCAGGTGGTTTTGGTCGCCGCGATTTCACCCGCTTTTAGCGTCATTTCTGGCACCAGCACTGCCCAGTCTGCTGGCAACTCACCGCTGTGGCGTGCCTGCTCGTTACGGCCTGGTGCGCCACCTGCCACATTCACTTTCACAACCGGCAGATCTTTTGCGTGGAACGCGTCAACCAACTGTGCGCAGCGCTCAACAACAACGTCTGCAGCCAAAGGCGCGACAGGGAGACGGACAATCCCGTGCTGCAGGTCAATCACAATCAGGGCGGTTTTTGCATCTAACGTGGTTAAAGCCATGTTGATTCCTCTCAGGATTATTGGTCGGCAATACGTTGCAGTAAGGGGATGGCCGCGAGTAATGTCTTCTGCTCGGCTGGCGTGAGTGAGGTCGCCATATTCCGCAGTAACCAGTCATCACGTTGCGCACGATTAGCGGCGATCAATTGCAGGCAGCTTTCAGTGGGATGATAGCGGGTTTTACGGCCATCATGCGGATCAGCCTCCCCCTGAATTAAGCCCTGCGCCTGCAAACTGGCCACGGTCGCGCCCATCGACTGGCTGCGAACCCCCTCCTGCGCCGCTAACTCGGTCACCGTCATCGCGCCGTCCCGTACCAGGAATCCGAGTACCGACACTTGTGACCAAGTGAGATCGGCGGGTGGCGCTGACTCTCGCAAGCGCCGTGCCAGCTTGCCATTGATGCTGCGTAAGGCCGCAGCCGCGCTATTCAGGTCGCTCATGGCACCCTCTCCTTACTGATGAAGCGCGAGTATATAAATACGAAGGCAAACTGTGTAGTTTACCTTCGTATCAATTTGTAATTGTTGCCATGGTGATTGGCCGTAGCGGCGCGATTTATCGCGCGTCCTGAAGCAACGATACTGCTTAAATTCGCGCGATAAATCGCGCCGCTACAAGATGCGAGTGATACGAATAAGCCAAACCCTTCGGTTTAAACCCGCTGCAAGTAATGGATCAAACTGTGAAAACGCAGGGGTGTGCTGAGAGGATTGCGGTAACTGTGCGGGGTATCCGCCGCGAACTGACTGGCTTCACCCGCTTGCAACCGGCGCCAGGTACCTTCGACATTCAGCAGCAGTTCCCCTTCCAGCACCACCACTTGCTCAATCACGCCGATTTCATGAGCTGAGGAATCACTTTGCGCGCCGCCAGCCAGGGTCACTTCAAGCAGATCAAAACGCAGCTTAGCGTCATAAGGCAGCAGCGGTTTAACCTGCATTTGCGCGTTGGGTTGCTGAAAGGTTGCGGTGACACCGGGCGCCTGATCGCTGCCCTGAACAAAGAAAGAAAAAGGCACATTAAAGCCGGTGGCAATTTTCCACAGCGTTGCCACCGTGGGACTCGACTCACCGCGCTCGATCTGACCGAGCATCGCCTTGCTGACGCCGGTGTGATCGGCTGCCAGCGTCAGGCTCCAGCCGTTGGCCTGGCGCAACTGTTTCAGCGCCTGACTTAAATGTTGATGAAGATTTTCCATGTTCACTCCTGACAAATTCGCGCGCAGTGTACCACTTGTGCGTTATAACACACTCGTGCAATAGTGTGCGCTATAACGCACAAGCAGGAAAATAACCCATGATGACTGCCACTTCGCGCAGTGCTTTCTCCTTCCCGATGCTGATTTCCGGGTTTATAGCCGTACTGGTGGGCTACAGCAGTAGCGCGGCATTGATATTTCAGGCGGCACAAGCGGCGGGTGCATCGCCCGCGCAAATTGGCGGCTGGCTGTCG
Organism: Pantoea vagans; assembly: GCF_001506165.1. Taxonomy (NCBI): domain Bacteria; kingdom Pseudomonadati; phylum Pseudomonadota; class Gammaproteobacteria; order Enterobacterales; family Erwiniaceae; genus Pantoea; species Pantoea vagans. The sequence goes on from NZ_CP011427.1 coordinate 2,082,196, forward strand.
ATGTTAGGCGTGGGCATGGGGTTAGCCTCTTTTGGTTTATCCGTCTGGACGCGCATGCCGATTCTGGCCGCCTGGTCTACGCCGGGCGCTGCCTTACTGGCCACCAGTGTGCAGGGGTTAACACTCAATGAAGTGGTTGGCGTATTCGTCGCCACCAATGCCCTGATCGTGCTCAGTGGCGTAACCGGATTGTTCGCGCGCCTGATGAACCACATCCCCCAGTCACTGGCTGCAGCGATGCTGGCAGGCATTTTACTGCGCTTTGGCATGGGAACCTTTAGCGGACTACAGAGTAACTTTGCCCTGTGCGGCAGCATGTGTCTGGTCTGGCTGATAAGTCGCCGTTGGCTGCCGCGTTACGCTATTATTCTCGCGTTGATCGCTGGCGTGCTGGTGGCGTTAGGTCAGCAGGCGATTCATTTTCCCGCGCACGCTCTCACGCTCAGCGTGCCGGAATTTATCATGCCGCACTTCAATCTGGCGGCCTTGATTGGAGTGGGATTACCCTATTTTCTGGTGACCATGGCATCGCAAAATGCCCCCGGTATTGCCACCTTGCAGGCGCACGGTTATCAGCCGCCGGTCTCTGCATTAACCGGCTGGACCGGATTTATTGCGCTGATCCTGTCCCCCTTTGGCGGATTTTCCGTGTGTATCGCTGCCATCACCGCCGCGATTTGCATGGGTGAGGATGTGGACGCCGATCCCAGGCGTCGCTGGATGGCTTCGGCCATTGCGGGTGTCTTCTATCTACTCACCGGACTGACCGGCGCGCTGATTGCCATCCTGTTAAGTGCCCTGCCCACTGTGCTGATCGCCACTCTGGCGGGGCTGGCGCTGCTCGCCACGCTGTCAGGCAGCCTGCAACGTGCGCTGTCGGAGCCTGAGCACCGAGACAGCGCTATTGTGGCGTTTCTCATCACTGCCAGTGGTATTTCATTGTTAGGTATCGGTTCTGCTTTCTGGGGATTGGTTGGCGGTTTGATCACTCATTTAGTCCTTAGCCAACGCACTCGCGCTTAAATTTTCAGCAACTCCACCCTGCAGCGGGGAAAAACGCCCTGTTTTTCCCCCTTTATTAGCCGTTTGATTCTCCTGCATTTGGCTTAAGATCACTACGATACCCTTCATACTTCAAGTTGCAGGTGCGTTGGCTACGTGTATTCACCTCAGTCACTTACTCCAGTAAGCTCCTGAGGATTCATACACTTGCCGCCTTCCTGAAACTCGAATTATTTTGGGTATATCGCCAAATACACATGGTGTTCTGCCTCAGACAACCACCGATAAGGGCCCAACGAGTGGCAAAAACTTTTCTGCGCAGCGGCAATCTGGACACGGTACTGGCACTGGGTGAAAACGGCCAGCCGGTCTGGGCTTCTGCCCTGCAAATCCGCGAAACGCTGCGTCTGCGTCGCCAGACAACTCTGGCTAACTGCCTCGCCATTCCGCAAGCCAATGAACGCGGTGATCGCCTCGACTGGTATGCGCCATTCAACGGCAAAGTAAAATCCTGGCTGGCAGCCAGCGATCATGAGCGGCAAAAAGCGCTGGAGCTATTGACGCTCAACCAGCAGGATTTGCTGGCCGCCAGCCTGCGCGCGCGTGATGCCGAAAATCCAGCCATGCGACTGTTCGGTGCCTTACTGAGCAAAACACTCCAGTTTCCCGATCAGCAGTACGTCTATCTGGTGGATGGCAAACCCGTGATCACCTTCTGGGGCTTTGTCGATCCTCAGGCTCGCTCACGAGATGACGCGCTCGCCTGCCTGCGCGACAGCCTGGAAGAGGCATTACCACCACTGTTGCCTGAGCCACCTGCTGCCATCGTGGCGCCCGTGGTTGTCGCGCCGGTGATTGCCCCGCTGATTGAGGTCCCGCCGGTCGCAGCGGCCCCTGTTACCGAGCCAACGCCTGAAGTGATCGAAACCGTGCCGGAAGTCGAACTGGCAGAACCGGAACCTGAACCTGTACCCGCCCCAGCACCAGCACGTCGCCCTTCAGTATGGCGTCCTGTCGCCTTAATGTTGCCGGTGGCGGTGGTTGCGGCGGCGGCCGTGGCTTTCTGGCTACACAGTTCTACTCCGCAGGCGGCACCTGAGATAGCGGTTGCAGATGTCCCTGCCCCGGTGTTCACACCGCCAGCGGTGGTCGTTAAAGCCGAGAAACTGGCGGCGACACTGCCGCAGAAGAGCGCCTCCGTGGCAGCAGCACCGGAGCCAGCCGCCCCACCGGCACCGCCGGAAGTGGTGGCTGAACATACTGAACCAGCCAAGGCTGATGACCTGGTGATGACCACCGAAGATGCACGCGTCGGATCGGTGAAGTTTATCAATGGCACCTGGCGCGTGACCTTGCGTCAAACCAATTTACCCACCGGTAAACCGCCGAGCCTGCGCTATCAGCTGCGCAATGGCAAAGGCGTCGCCACCATTTCTCAAGGCGATAACATCCGCTGTAAAGCCGATGTCACCGCTGCCATGACCACCGCCGGCACCATGGTGGTGCGCAGCCGCTATACTGCCAGCTGCAGCGATAAGTCGCGTTACCGCATGCCTGAGTTGGTGTGTAAAGCCGGTGATGGCATTGCCAGCTGTACTGCGCAATATGGCGCAGATCAGGTCTTCCCGTTGACGATTAAGCGTGAGAGTAAGTAACCATGTTGGCTCCCCTCATCGATGACAAACAAAAAATCACGCTGATTGAAGATAGCGGTGTGCAGTTTCTCGATTTTGGCCTGCGTCTGCCTGCTTTACAGGCCCGTCGCCAGTTTGTAAGACAGACCGCCAATGGCCCGCTGCTGCGGCTCAACGTTGACGGCAACAGCGGAAAATTCCTGCTCTATCCCGAAGATGGCAGCGCAGCGGAAGTGGTTCGCCCTGAGTCAGATATTGCGCTGGCCGATTCGTTAAAGTTGTTAGCACACCAGTGGCTGCCACTGCCGGTGCTGCGTTGCACCAGCGGACGTCGTTTTATCGGTGGTCCGGATAACTGGGCGCGCTTGCACCTGGCCCCGCTGAGCCAGCCCGATGCGGCCGGTAACACCCATCGCATTACGCTGGCCTTCGATACCCGTATCGTGCCGGAACAAGACGGTGGCGAGCAGCACGGTCTAAGCAAAGCCGATGCCCAAAACGGCGTCAGCTTTGCGCTGGCCTGGCACAATTATGAGCTGGGTGAATTTCTCGATCACACCTGGGTTGATGGCTGGCTACGTGAAACCTTTGCCCAACAGGTTAATGCGCTGGAATCCCGTCGAGAGCAGGAACTCAACCAGGCGCTGCGTGAGTTTGAGTATCAGGCACACTATCTCAACTTGCTGGAGCTGCTGGGCGAGCAACTCGACCTCGCGGAGATCTACATCCAGGCTGCGTCGCTGCAAACGCCGGCCGTCAACGTCGATATCATTCTGGATGTCGGCAACTCACACACCTGCGGTATTTTGGTAGAAGATCATGCCGAAGAGAGCAGTGGCCTGCGTCAAACTTACGAGCTGCAACTGCGCGATCTCTCCGAACCGCATCAGGTGTACAACGAACTGTTCGACAGCCGCCTGGAATTTGCGGAAACCCGCTTCGGTAAAGCCAACTTCTCGCTGGAGAGTGGCCGAGAAAACGCCTTTATGTGGCCTTCCCTGACCCGTGTTGGACGAGAGGCCAGCCGCCTCGCGCTGCTGCGTGCCGGCACCGAAGGCAGCACCGGGTTATCCAGCCCACGCCGCTATTTATGGGATGAAGCACGCTATCAGCCAGGCTGGCGCTTTAACGCTAACGGCAGCAGTGACGAGCCGCAGGCCACCGCGCTGCCTTTCACCTTGCTGTTGAATGATGAAGGCCAGCCGCTGCATGCGCTGGACGAAGATGAGCGTCTGCCGGTGTTCTCTGCCAGTTACAGCCGCAGTTCGCTGATGACATTTATGCTTTGTGAACTACTGGCCCAGGCGATGATGCAGATGAACAGCGTGGCACAGCGTCAGCGCATGCCACAAAGCCAGGCTCCTCGCCAACTGCGTCATGTGATCCTGACCTTACCGTCGGCGATGCCTAAACCTGAGCGCGAGATTTTCCGTCGTCGCATGCAGGAAGCCATTGCGCTGGTGTGGAAAGCCGAAGGCTGGCATCCGGCCGAAGAGGATTTCAGTGCGGAAAGCCAGGCAAAAAGTCTGCGTCCGGTACCGGATGTGCAGATGGAGTGGGATGAAGCAACCTGCGGTCAGATGGTATGGCTGTTCAACGAAACCCAGGTCAACTTTGCGGGCCGCGCTGAAGATTTCTTTAGCAGCATGGCGCGCCCTGACCGCCCACGTGAAGTGGACGAACTGCCGGGTAAAAGCTTGCGCATTGCGTCCATCGATATTGGCGGCGGCACCACCGACCTGGCGATCACGCAATATCGCCTCGATGATGGCCAGGGCAACAACGTCAAAATTACCCCGCGCCTGCTGTTCCGCGAGGGCTTTAAAGTCGCGGGTGACGATATCCTGTTGGATGTCATTCAATTGTGGGTCCTGCCTGCACTGCAGCAGAGCCTGCAAAAAGCCGGATTGACGCTGGCTGAACCGCTGATGAACAAACTGTTTGGTCACGACAGCCGCATGGACGGGCAAGCCACGTTGCGTCAGCAGGTCACTCTGCAGCTGTTTATTCCGCTGGCGCAGGCAGTACTGGAGCGCTACGAAAACTGGGACCCGCTGGATAGCCACAGTGAGATCAATGCGCTGTTTGGCGAACTGGTGCCGCAAAAACCAGCCAGCAGCGTGTTGGCGTTTGTTAACGGCGAGATCCAGCGCACGCTGGGCGGGGACAGTCGCTTTGATCTGCTCGACGTACCTTTAGTCGTGAGCATGGCGCAACTGCACGCTGAGTTCCTGCAACACCGTATGGCCATCATTCCGGCACTGCGCGCGATGTGCGAAGTGGTCTCGCTTTATCAGTGTGATGTGCTACTGCTGACGGGCCGCCCTTCGCGCTTCCCTGGCATTCAGGCGCTGGTGCGCCATCTGCAACCGTTGCCGGGCAGCCGCATTTTGTCGCTGGAAGGCTATCACACCAGCGACTGGTATCCGTTTAACAAACTGGGGCGCATTGATAACCCGAAATCCACGGCTGCGGTGGGCGCGATGCTGTGCCTGCTGGCGCTGGATTTGCGCCTCAGCAGTTTCTGGTTCCGCGCCGGTGATTTTGAACCCTACTCCACCATCCGCTATCTGGGCGTACTGGATGAGAATGCCACGCTGAGCGATGACAATCTCTGTTACAGCGAGATCGACCTCGACAGCAGCCATTTCGCGCTGGATCGCAAAAGCAGCTTCCGCATTCGCGGCAACGTGTGCCTCGGCTTCCGCCAGCTGGAGAACGATCGCTGGCCCGCTTCCCCGCTGTACAGCCTGAGCATTACCGACCCGCAGCTGGCGCGTAAAGTGGCCGGTGAGAGCGTGTTGCGTATCAAGCTGGCGGTTCAGCCTGGTCCCGACGACTTTGGACCAGAACGTCTGGTGCTGAGCGATGCACGAATGGATGACGGTACGCGTGTGCCGCTGGAACAATTGAGTCTGAAACTGAATACGCTGTCTGCGACCGGCAATGCCAACGCGCAGTATTGGATTGACAGCGGGAGCGTCTGCAAACGATGAGAACAGCTAAGAAAACCACGTCAGTCACGCCAGCCAAACGTCTCAGCCTGATGCAGGAGACGCTCGACGGTGCGCTGAACTGGATCGATACCCATCAGGCTCAGGCGCCACGCCTGGCCATGGAAGCCGATACGCTGCAACTGCAACTGCGCCGTGCCCGCGTCGAGAGCCATGCCCTGGCGCGCCAGTTAGCGCGCCCGGTGACGCTGGCGCTGTTTGGCCAGTCACAGGCGGGTAAAGCCTGGTTGCTGAGTGAAATGGTCGGTGATGCCCAGGGCCAGCTGATTGCGCGCCTTGGCGATAGAGTGGTTAATCACTTCCAGAACATCAATCCAGGCAATATCGATTTCGCCATCGCCACCCGTTTCAGCCACCAGCGTGAAGCCCAGTCCAGCGCCTGGCCGCTGGAAATGACGTTGTTAAGCGATGCCGAGCTGATTCGTCTGATACTGGCGTGCGCCAAAACCGAAGAACAGCCCGATACCGCCGTGATTGACGCCGCGCTGCAGCGCTTGCAGCGCCATCGTCAGGATGAACCTGAACCCGGCCTCGACAGCGATGCGCTGATCACCTTGTGGGCGTGGAGTCGTCGCCAGCATCGTCACGCGGAAGTGTTGGATCGTCACTTTTGGCCGCAGGCGATTGAACTGGCCCCATGGCTCAACGTGGATGACCGCGTGCAGCTGTTTGCGCTGTTATGGCCTAATCAGGTTGCGCTCAACGAACAGTTGCGCAGCCTGATGCATTTACGCCATCAACTGCGCCAGGCACCGCGCCTGCTGGCACCGCTCAGCCTGCTGACCGATGACGCCGCTCTACCGGCGGAAAAACTGATCGGCAACGACGCCGATTTGCAGGAGATGATTGAGGTCTGCCCGATTATCGCCAATCGTGTAGGCAAAGCGCAGCAGGTACCGCTGGGTTTGCTGGCGCTGCTGACGCTGGAGATCACCATTCCCCTCAGTTCCACGCCGCGTCAGGCGTTGTACGATGAAGCCGATATGCTGGAATTGCCTGCACCGGGCCAGCCTGCCGATCGCGGGCAGCAAGAGGATTTAGCGCAGTTGCGTAAGCGCGACGCACTGCGTGCCACTTTACTGGAGCAGAAACGGGCACTGCTGCCGGGCTTATACGCCGCCCGTCAGGGCATCGATTTAATGTTGATTTGTACCGCGGCCAGCCAGCGTCAGGATGCCGATATGGCCGCCAGCGCACTGCGCGAATGGCATATCCACCAAACCGTGGCCGCCAGCGGTGAGAAACCGCGTCTGATTTGGGCAATAACTCCACACGATGCGCGTTATCAACAGCAGCAGATTAATGTTGATGAAGCGGTACAACGTCAAATTGGCCAACCAGGGCAAAGCTGGGGATCGATGCTGGCGCTGGATCGCGCGGGCGTTGACCGCATGGGCAGTTGGTTGCAGGACGAAATGCAGCCAGAAGCAAGACGCGATCGTCTGGCGCAGCAGTTAACCAGTTTGCAGCAGAAACTGGTAGAGCGTCTGCAGCCATGGACCGAATCCACGGCGACCCCAGAACAGGCCGCACGTAAACAAGCGATTTCCGACACCCTGCTGAAATGCCTGCAACACCGTACCGGGTTGCACGGTGAACTGCTGGAGCGTTTGCAGCCTTCGCGTGAAGCGGTTCGCCAGCTGTGGCTGAGCCAGCGCAGTGCTAACGTTGCGCAGCACAGTGCCAAAACGGCGGCTGCCGATCAGAGCTATTTTGGCATCGGCTTTGAGTTTGACCTGTTCAAAGATGAGCCGGTTGCCCAGGCAGAACCACGCAACAGTGGCGGCCAGCGCGATCAGCAGTTCCCGCAGCAGGTGTTTGCGTTGTGGCTGGAGCATCTGCGTCAGTTGCCCGAGAGTCGCAGCCTGCTGACGTTACTCAATGTCGATAAACTAACGCTGGAGATGCTGGTGGAGGAGTTAATTACCGCCAGCTTCCGCCTGAACGTACTGAGCAAGTTGCAAAGCGCGCTTAACGAACCGGATGCACAGGCCAGCGCCCACGAAGCGCGTACCGATCGTCAGGTGTCCCGCGCGATGACGGTGTTGGGTGATTTTGTTGCCTGGTTAGGCTTTTTACAGCGCCCTGAAAACGAACGTCCAGAGAGCCGTGTGAATCGTGGGCAAACTATCTTTGCTCGCCCACCTGCGCCCAGCGTCAGCTTCTCGTCGGGGCAACGTTTAACGCGCTTATCCGTGGCACCGGCCAATCATACGGCGTATTACATCTATGACTGGCTGGTGGGGTTAAATTCGGTGATCGTAGAAAACAATGGCTACACCGGCGGCGGTGATTTACCGGCCAACGCCCGCCAGACGCTGGCATTCCTGCTGCTGCCGTTGCACGCTTAACGCGTCAGGCGCAGCTCGCCTTGCAGCTGCTGCGCCGCTTCTTCCAACAGCGCCAGAACCGGGGCAAATTCAGCCTGTTCACTGGCGCTTTCTACGTGCTTGAGATGGATGGTGGCGGGCAGCGCCATACCGCCGGTCAGCCAGTCCCACATCGCATCCAGATTGTTGCCGAACGCCAGCGTGCAGTGGCTCTGCGCCACCAAGGCGCGGTAAAACGCCTGACGGTTATCTAACTGCTGAAAATCAAAAGTGAGCGTCAACATGGTTAATTCACCTGTTTGAAGCTGCGGTAGTGATCGGTGGTGAGAAAGATCAGGCCATCTGAAGAGTAAAGCAGACGATCGGCATCGCGGTGTCCACAATCGTAATTCACATCCGCTTCATACCACTGCCGTCCGGCTTGCATCGGCAGGCGCTGCTCGCGGTTGCTAAAACGATCGCCCCCAATTGCTCGACCAGGCAACACGTTGCACAGATCGCCTTTGCTCGGGTTCCAGCCCTGGCGACGCGCTTCACTTTTGGTGAGATAGAGGTCCGGCAGTTTGTGATGCTGCTGCAACCAGCGCGCGACCGTATTGGCATCGGTGAGTTGTGCGATGTCCGTGTGGCTTGATGCCGTTTTATTGCTTAAATGGGGTTTCAGCCCGGCCCAGGTGGCGGCCAGCGCGAAGATTAATCCGATCCAGAGTTTCTTTGACATAGTGACATCCTGATTGACAGGAAGCCGATGATAGCAGGATTACAACGAAGAGGAACGCGGGCCAGCGAAGCTGGCCCTGGCGGAGGTGTTACTGCATGGCACTCGCGGTTGGCACGGCATGACGACGCCATGCACCTGGCGCGACGCCATACTGACGTTTGAAGCTCCGGTTGAACGACTGCTGCGAATCAAACCCCAGTGAAATCGCCACATTAAGGATCGGTTCGTTGGTGGTCGTTAAACGGTCCGCCGATTTTTTCAGTTTTTTATTCCGGATGTACTCACCCAGCGGATAGCCGGTGTGTTCTTTGAACATACGCTGCAGGTGCCACTTCGAATAACCGGCGCGCCCCGCTACGGTGTCCAGATCCAGACGTGCTTCAATGTTGTTATCAATCCAGTCGATCAGATCGTGAATAAATGCGTCGCTCATCATCCCATTTTCTCCCGTCGCCTTGACGAACAGTATCAGTATCAGTTGCAATTACATTTTAAGGGTGACTGACTATGACATTTAATGCAAGTTTTATTATTGCATTAAATGCCGCACTCGCTGTAGGGGCTTTCCCCCTCTGAAACGAATTGATCAAAACAGCACATAAAGTGTATCAGATATTCTTGCAGATGCAGTTTGCAGCAGCCTACACTCATCGCGTTTTAATGCAATCTTAAAAGTTGCAGATTTTTCGTACATGTCCTTTCTTTTTTCACATCAAAGCGGAATAACAACAATGCATCTGCAAACATATGGGGTTCGTCGGGCGGTAAGCCTGTCAGGAGTGATGTTGCTGGGAAGCCTGCTGGCCGGTTGCGATCGCGGAGTGGCGCAAAACGCCCCACCCCCGCCGCCCGAAGTGAGTGTCGCGCAGGTGGTTCAACAACAGGTTAGCCAGTGGGATAGCTTCAACGGACGTTTTGAAGCGGTGCAGAGTGTGCAGCTGCGACCGCGCGTCTCGGGCTATATCGATCAGGTTAACTATCGCGAAGGCGATGACGTGAAAAAAGGCCAGGTGCTGTTCACCATTGACGATCGCACCTATCGCGCCACGCTGGAACAGGCACAGGCTGAATTAGCCACCGCACGCAGCCAGGCATCGCTGGCGCGCAGTGAGTCGGCGCGTACCGATAAGCTGATTGGTACCAACGTGGTGTCACGCGAAGAGTGGGAACAACGTCGCTCTGCGGCTAACCAGGCGCAGGCCAATGTGCTGTCCGCGCAGGCCGCCGTGGATATGGCGCAGCTGAATCTCGACTTCACCCGCGTGACCGCACCGATTGATGGTCGTGCCAGCCGCGCGATGATCACCACCGGTAACCTGGTCACCGCCGGGGACAGCGCCAGCGTGCTGACCACGCTGGTGTCACAGGATCGCATTTACGTCTATTTCGATGTGGATGAAGCGACCTATCTGCAATATCAGACCTTAGCGCGTCAGGGGCAAAATCGCGGCGCACTGCCGGTGGAGATTGCGCTGACCGGTGAGCAAGGGTATCCCCATCGCGGCACCGTTGATTTCCTTGATAACCAGCTGACCGCCAGCACCGGCACCATTCGTATGCGCGCCACGCTGGATAACCACGAACATCAGTTTACGCCAGGTTTGTTTGCCCGCGTGCGTTTGCCAGGCAGTGCCGCGTTTAACGCGCTGCTGGTGGACGATAAAGCGGTGCTGACCGATCAGGATCGTAAATACGTCTATGTGGTTGATGCACAGGGTAAAGCCCAGCGTCGCGACATTCAGGCTGGCGAGATGGCGAATGGCCTGCGCATTGTGCAATCCGGATTACAGCCGGGTGACAAGGTGATCGTAAATGGTCTGCAGAAAGTCTTCATGCCTGGCATGCCGGTGAAAGCTCAACCGGTGGCAATGCGCTCCGCTCAATAACAATCGAGACTGCCTGTTATGGATTTCTCCCGCTTTTTTATCGACCGACCGATCTTCGCGGCGGTGCTGTCGATTTTGATCTTTACCACCGGACTGATCGCCATACCGCTGTTGCCGATCAGTGAATATCCCAACGTGGTGCCACCCAGCGTGCAGGTGCGCGCGGAATACCCAGGTGCCAACCCCAAAGTGATTGCAGATTCCGTGGCGACGCCGCTGGAAGAGGCCATCAACGGGGTTGAGAACATGATGTACATGAAGTCGGTTGCCGGTTCCGATGGCGTGCTGGTCACCACCGTGACTTTCCGTCCAGGTACCGATCCCGATCAAGCGCAGGTCCAGGTGCAGAACCGTGTGGCGCAGGCGGAAGCCCGTTTGCCCGAAGAGGTGCGTCAACTCGGCCTGACCACACAGAAGATGTCACCCACGCTGACGCTGGTGGTGCATATGTTCTCGCCTCACGGTAAGTACGATTCACTCTATCTGCGTAACTACGCCACCTTAAAGGTCAAAGATGAACTGGCGCGCTTGCCTGGCGTGGGACAGATTCAGATCTTCGGTGCCGGTGAGTACGCGATGCGCGTCTGGCTCGACCCCAACAAAGTGGCGGCGCGTGGTATGACCGCTTCTGATGTGGTCAGCGCGATGCAGGAGCAGAACGTGCAGGTGTCTGCTGGTCAACTCGGTGCAGAGCCGACCAAAAAGGCCAGCGATTTCCTGCTGTCCATCAACACGCAGGGCCGCCTGGAGAGTGAAGAGCAGTTCGGCAATATCATTCTGAAGACCGCTGACGATGGTACGCTGGTGCGCCTGCGTGACGTGGCACGAATTGAGATGGGTTCAGGCAGCTATGCCCTGCGCTCTCAGTTGAATAACAAAGATGCCGTCGGTATCGGTATCTTCCAGGCGCCAGGCGCCAACGCCATCGATCTGTCTAATGCCGTGCGTGCCAAAATGGCCGAACTGGCGACTCGCTTCCCGGATGATGTGCAGTGGGCGGCACCTTACGATCCAACCGTGTTCGTGCGTGACTCGATCCGTGCCGTGGTGCAAACGCTGTTTGAGGCGATTGTGCTGGTGGTATTGGTGGTGATCCTGTTCCTGCAAACCTGGCGTGCCTCCATCATTCCGTTGCTGGCGGTGCCGGTTTCGGTGGTAGGTACTTTCAGCGTGCTCTATCTGTTGGGCTTCTCGCTGAACACGCTCAGTCTGTTTGGTCTGGTGCTGGCGATAGGTATCGTGGTCGATGACGCCATCGTGGTGGTGGAAAACGTCGAACGTAATATCGCCATGGGCCTGTCCCCCACCGCGGCGGCGCATCAGGCGATGCGTGAAGTGTCGGGACCGATTATCGCCATTGCCTTGGTGCTGTGTGCCGTATTCGTGCCGATGGCGTTCCTCTCCGGCGTGACGGGGCAATTCTATAAGCAGTTTGCGGTGACCATTGCTATTTCGACGGTGATTTCGGCGATCAACTCGCTGACCTTATCGCCAGCGCTGGCGGCGAAACTGTTGAAGGCACACGATGCGCCGAAGGATATGCCAACACGTCTGATTGATCGTCTGCTTGGCTGGTTATTCCGTCCGTTCAATCGCTTCTTCCAGCGCAGTTCGGATGGCTATGAGTCAATGGTGGGCAAAACCCTGCGTCGTCGCGGTGCGGTGTTCGGCGTCTACGTGCTGTTGCTGGCCGGTGCAGGCTTTATGTTCCACACCGTACCCGGCGGGTTTATCCCCACTCAGGACAAGCTCTACCTGATTGGCGGCGTGAAGATGCCTGAGGGTTCATCGCTGGCGCGTACCGATGAAGTGATTCGTAAGATGAGCGAGATCGGCATGAACACCGAAGGTGTGGCCTATTCGGTCGCCTTCCCCGGCCTGAACGCCCTGCAGTTCACCAACACGCCGAACACCGGTACCGTGTTCTTTGGCCTGAAACCATTTAGTGAACGTACACGTAGCGCAGCGGAGATCAATGCCGAGATCAACGCCAAGATCGCCAAAATCCAGCAAGGCTTCGGCTTCTCGATCATGCCACCGCCGATTCTCGGGTTAGGTCAAGGTTCGGGTTATTCGCTGTATGTGCAGGATCGTGCAGGTTTGGGCTACGGTGCGTTACAAACTGCCATCAACACCCTGTCCGGTGCGGTGATGCAGACCCCAGGCATGATGTTCCCGATCTCCTCTTACCAGGCAAACGTCCCGCAATTGGATGTGCAGGTGGATCGTGATAAAGCCAAGGCGCAAGGAGTGTCACTCACCGATCTGTTCAGCACCTTGCAAATCTATCTGGGTTCGTCTTACGTCAATGATTTCAACAAGTTTGGACGTACCTGGCGTGTGATGGCGCAGGCAGACGGCGATTTCCGCGATACCGTGCAGGATATCGCTAATCTGCGTACCCGTAATAACCAGGGTGAGATGGTACCGATTGGCAGTATGGTCAACATCACCACAACTTACGGTCCTGACCCGGTGATCCGTTACAACGGTTATCCAGCAGCCGACCTGATTGGTGACGCCGATCCGCGCGTGCTCTCCTCAGCCCAGGCGATGGAGAAGCTGGAAGCGATGTCGAGCCAGGTGCTGCCGAACGGTATGAACATCGAATGGACCGATCTGAGCTATCAGCAGGCAACCCAAGGTAACACCGCGTTTATCGTTTTCCCGGTGGCGGTACTGTTAGCCTTCCTGGTGTTGGCGGCGCTGTATGAGAGCTGGACCTTGCCGTTGGCGGTGATCCTGATTGTGCCAGTGACCATGCTGTCAGCGCTGGTCGGCGTGTGGCTGACTGGTGGCGATAACAACGTGTTTGTCCAGGTGGGCCTGGTGGTGCTGATGGGGCTGGCGTGTAAGAACGCGATTTTGATTGTCGAGTTTGCGCGTGAGCTGGAGATGCAGGGCAAAGGAATTGTCGAATCCGCGCTCGAAGCCTGTCGTCTCCGTCTGCGCCCGATCGTGATGACCTCTATCGCCTTTATCGCCGGTACCGTACCGCTGATTCTTGGTGAAGGTGCCGGTGCGGAAGTGCGTGGTGTCACAGGGATTACCGTGTTCTCCGGCATGCTGGGCGTGACGCTGTTTGGTCTGTTCCTGACGCCGGTGTTCTACGTGACATTGCGTAAGCTGGTGACGCGTAAGCAGCCCGCCGCAGAGGTACAGACGGTTTAAAATCGTTTACTGTTAGCATGGGCGGTCGGTCCAGCGTGGCCGCCCTTTTTTATAGCGGGACGAAAAGCTGGAAGCAGGCACCGGTGGCGGGTTTTAGCGCAATGTCTCCGCGATGCAATTGCAACATACGCCGGACAATCACCAGCCCTAATCCCCCATTGTCACGGCGATTCGGATCGATGATGGAGGGCCGTTCAAACAGCGTCTGGCTGACTTCCGGGGAAATGCCGGGGCCGTTATCTTCCAGCTCCATCATCACTTTTTGATCCTCGAGCCATAGACGCAGAATGATTTTCCCACCCGACGGCGTATGGCGGATCGCGTTATCGACCAGATTAGTCAGGACACGCTCAATCATCGACATATCCGCGTCAACCAAAGGCAAACCCGTCTCAATATCCACAGTTAAATGAAGACTGGATTTCTCTAACGCCAGCTCAAATTTCTGGATCACATCCTGAACCAGGTCCGGTAACGAAAAGCGTTCATATTGTGGCGTGACAACGCCATGTTCAAGGCGGGCTAACTCAAACAGCTGCTGGGCCAGCATGCCGACTTTTTCGCTCTGGGTGAGCGCGATTTGCAGGTATCGACTGCGTTCCGCCTCGGTTAAGCTGCTGGCTTTCACTGAAAGCGTCTCCAGATAGCCCTGAATCGACATCAGCGGTGTACGTAAGTCATGCGAAATGTTGGCGACAAATTCACGACGCTGCTGATCTTTCAGCTCCAGCTTCTCGACTTGTAAAGCAATACGCTTAGCCATATCAATGAACGCATTGTGTAATTGAGCGACTTCATCATGCTGTGGTGAATGGGGTTCTGCGGCAAGAAGGTGTAGCGCACCTTCACCCGCAGTCACTTTTTGTGTGAGTTTTCGCACCGGTCTCGTCACCCAATAGTAGGCAACCGCTCCAGCCACCAATCCCAGCAGGACGATCACCACCACTGACCAAAGCATCGCGCTGCGCAGTACAGATAATTTCACCCCTTGCTGAAGAGATTGATAATTTTCCCCCTGCAAAATCACATACAGATAACCCTCTGTGCTGTTGCCATTAAGGATTGGCGCGACGCTGAACACTTTATGGGTGGATGTGGAACGAGGATCGTCACCATAGACGGGCAGCGGCCCCCCATCCAGCAACTTTTGCAGGGGCTGGACGTCAACACGATCACGGTGCACATGCCCTGCTGGCGCATCATTGGCCAGGATACGCCCCTGTGCATCCAAAAGATAAACTTCAACGCTGGGGTTATAGGACATCATCTGGCCAAAGAGCTGTTTCAGGGCCGGGCCATCGGTATTCCCGGCATTCATCAACACACTGCTTTTGGCGATGGACGCCGCCAGATCTCGCGACAAGTTCTGGATCATCGCGTCGCTATACTGCTGGCGATTATTGTCTTGAATCAACAGGATAAGCGCGCTGCTGATTAGCAGCATCAGCGCGAAGACCAGCGTTAATCGTTGGGTGAGCGACAGGCGCTTCATCAAGCATTGCCTCCCTCATCGGGCACCATAAACTTGTAGCCCTGTCCCCAAACGGTGAGTATCCAGCGTGGTTCCGCCGGGGTGGCTTCAATTTTCAGGCGCAAGCGATTGATATGCGTATTCACCGTGTGTTCATAGCCTTCATGCTGATAGCCCCACACCAGATTCAACAAGCTGAGTCGTGAGAAGACCTTCCCCGGATGACGGGCAAAATGGTAAAGCAACTCGAACTCGCGCGGCGTTAACTCAATCGGCGTCTGTGCTAATTTGACTTCACGCGCGACGGGATCAATGCTCAGGCTTCCAAGGCGAAGATTCCCTGCGTCCTGACGGAGATTCTGGCTCATCGCTTCCTGGCGACGGAACAGCGCTTTAACCCGCGCCACCAGTTCCAGCATGGAGAAAGGCTTCGTCAGATAGTCATCCGCGCCCAGTTCAAGACCCAGTACTCGATGCACCTCACTGGCTCGCGCGCTGATCATCACAATCGGTGTGTAATGCGGCAAGTTACGCGCACGGCGACAGAGTTCCAGCCCATCTACACCGGGCAACATAATGTCAAAAATCAGCGCATCCCAGCGCTGGCTCTCCAGCAGTTGACTGCCTTTGTCGCCATCCGCTGCATGAGTAATATCAAAGCCTTCATCGCGCAGGTGAATGTGCAACAGCTCTGCGATATTCCCATCATCTTCAACAATTAAGATTTTCTTAGCCATGTTTGCCGCCTCAATGAACATCCTTTTCATCTTATACAGATTCGACTTCGCGAGTTATCACATTTTGTTTAACTCTGCGTGAGGACTCTGTGATCAATCGCGACGCAAAATCTCTCCATTCCAAACGGCATAGCGGTAGAAGGAGAAAAATAATGAAAAGCCACAACCGTAAAAATATTCATCCACTTTGGCTAAGAGCCACTCACTGGATAAATGCCGTTGCGATGGTGCTAATGATTCTTAGCGGCTGGCGAATTTATAATGCTTCACCGTTATTTCCGTTTTCCTTCCCAAATGAATACACCTTGGGTGGTTGGTTGGGTGGCGCGTTACAGTGGCATTTCGCTGCAATGTGGCTGTTTGCCGCCAATGGCATTCTCTATCTCACGTTGAATATCATCAGCGGGCGTTTTCGCCAACGATTCATGCCATTAAGCCTCCCCCAATTATGGCAGGATGGAATATCTGCATTGCGAGGACATCTCAGCCATCACGATTTAAGCCAATATAATATGGTGCAGAAGTTCGGCTATTTATTAGTCGTCATTGACGGCATGCTATTAGCGGTATCAGGCTTGGTGCTGTGGAAGTCAGTGCAGTTTCCTTTCCTGCGAGACATATTAGGTGGTTATGACACCGCACGCTTCATCCACTTTTTTGCCATGGCCTTTTTATGCGCATTTGTTGTTATTCATATAGTCATGGTAGCGCTGGTGCCTAAAACGTTATTACTGATGACGCGTGGACGTTAAAAATGACAAATAAAAATATTCAGCCTTCAGCCAGTGATAAAGAAGCTTTGGTTAAGGAAGCCACCACCCTGCTGGCAAAACAATTGTCAGGGCATTCACGACGCCATTTTCTGCGTATGGGCTTAACCGTGGGCGGCGTAGCCATGCTGAGCGGGTGTGACATTGATAATAATCCAGATGTCGAAAATGTGTTAAGTCGGATGTCGCGTCTTAATGATCGTATTCAGGGATGGCTTTTCAGCGGTTATAAAATGGCACCTGAATATACACTGCAGGATATCACCCGTCCTTTTCCGTTTAATGCTTTTTACGGCGAAGAGGATATCCCGCAAATTAACGGTGATGATTATCAGTTGCAGATTGGTGGACTGGTACGTGATAAGCGCAGTTGGCGACTGCCAGAGTTATATCAATTATCACAACATGAACAAATCACGCGCCATATTTGCGTCGAAGGATGGAGTGCCATTGGCCGCTGGGGCGGCGTACGCTTCAGTGACTTCCTGCAATTAATTGGTGCAGACACCAAAGCAAAATATGTCAGTTTCCGTTGTGCGGATGACTATTACACCAGCATTGATATGGCATCGGCGCTCCATCCGCAAACGTTATTGGCTTTAACCTGGGATGGCCGCTTATTGCCGCCAAAATATGGTTATCCCATGAAACTGCGTATCCCAACCAAACTGGGCTACAAAAATCCGAAACACATTATTTCAATAGAAATCACCAACCGCTTTACCGGTGGCTACTGGGAAGACCAGGGCTACAACTGGTTTGGCGGCAGTTAATCTCCCCTAAAACCTTGTAAGGAAATGAAGATGAAAAAGATTATTGCAACGCTGTTCACTGGCGCACTGTTGATGGCTGCTTCAGGTGCTTATGCCGCTGACACTATGGCGAAAGATGGCATGCAAAATGAAAGCGCGATGTCCCACGACGGCATGAAGAAAGACAGCATGAAAAAGCCGATGAAAAAACATGACGGGATGAAGAAAGACAGCATGGGAAAAGACGGTATGGCAAAAGATGAAATGTCTAAGGATGGGATGTCAAAATAAGTAACTGGGTTACCGGGTTTATGCCCGGTAACCGTTTGGTTAACCTCAGCGAGATTTTTTGCAGAGATCTTCGATTTCAAGATCGGGCAGTTCTTCGCAGCTGCTGGTGTCATGTTTCTTCAGTTCAGCCAGTGCATCTGCCACTGTGCGCGTTTCCAGCACTTTCAGTGAGGCCTCTTCCGCCTCTTCCGCAATCGATTTGAAGTACCAGCACAAGTTAGCACTGACCAGGCAACGGGGTGCCACATCGGGACGCGAAGCCCAGAGCTTTTTATCTTCAATGACCGAGGTATAGATATCACGCAGCGTGATCTCCGCAGCAGGGCGACCGAGATGAATCGAACCGGTACGGCCAAGCGTAGAGACGATGATGCCATCGCGCGTTAACGGAACCATAAGTTTCCGAATGAAACTGGGGTTCGCTTCAAGACCATAAGCCAGTATGGCACTGGTCGAGCGTTTACCCAGTTGCTCCGCCATCGCTACGCTCAAAACCATCTGCAAAGCTGTCGGGAAGCGGTAATCTAGCATTTCTGTATCCTGAGTTGCGGTCTATCTTATTGTTTTTATGCCGCGGCAGTGAGTAATCAATGAGCAATAAATATAACAAACACTGTTGCTTTTTAGAAGCCAGCGACTGTGATCAAGGCACGTATTCATCATTTGATCAGGCAGAAGCGCACAGGCTGCTTAGTTTACGGCTCGCTATGATGCTTGCGGGTCAAGCGGGGGCAATTTGTGCTTCAGCACCCAGACTAACAGCACATTCGTCAACGCCAACAGGCACAGCAACCAGAGTGTCGCGTTCGCCCCGAATTGCTGAAAAATGTAACCGCCTACCAACGGCGTTAACGCCTGGCCAATCAGTGCTGGACGCGCCATGCGCCCTACCACAATCGCGTAAGCCTCTGGTTTGACCATTACCAGCGGTAAAGTTCCGCGCACAATCGCACGTAAACCATTTCCCGCGCCGTAAAGCACCATACTCACCAGCGCAAACTGTGGATAGCACGTCAGTAATATCAACCCTATCGCCACTAATCCCACGGAAAAAAACGTTGTCCAGATAGGATGCCCGCGTTTGAAAGCGATATCGACAATGCGCGACCCAACCTGGCACGGGCCCAAAATGGCGCTGATCGCTAACGCGGCCGTCAGCGAATGACCGCTAGCCTGCAACAGGCTGATCAACTGCACCGAAATGGCCGTCATGATCACCGAAGCGAGGGTGAAAATGCTGCATAGCAACCAAAACAGCGCGGGCGCCAGTTCATCTCGCCCGGCACCTTTATTCGCGGCTGTTGTCATGGTGGATCGCGTGGGCGCGGGCAGCGCATAGAAATAGGCCGGTAATACGGCGAGACACAACAATCCGGCAATGGCAAAACACGCGCCGCGCCAGTCCAGCCAGTGAATCAGCAACGCAGTACCCGGCCACACCAGCGAGGTACAAAAACCGGAAATCAGCGTAATACCGGTGATCGCCCCTCGCGCCTGCCCGCCATACAACGTACCGAGGGTAGCAAACAGCGAATCATACAGGCCCATCGCCATCCCGATACCGATAATCAGCCAGGCAAAGAGAAACAGCAGCAGATGGTGGCTCAACCCCATGATCACCAGCCCTATCGCCATCACCGCCCCGCTGGATGCCAGCAACACCCGCCCATAAGAGCCTGAAATCAGTCTGCCGCTCAACGGTGCCAGCAAGCCCGATACCAAAATACCCAGCGACAGCGCGCCGTAGACCCACTGCTGCGACCAGCCGGTTTCTGCCACAATCGGGTTGGCCATCACGGCCATCAGGTAAAATGAACCGCCCCACGACAGGATTTGCACCAGTCCCAGAGTGACAATGGCAGATACAGCAGGCTTAGGGTGATGCTCCACGACTTTTTTCCGTTAGCAGGCAAAGCGTTGTTATAACACGTTCATCCTACTGGAAAAATGTCTGTGTGCCCTGCTTCGCGAAATCCGGTTTTTCAGCTGGCAGATCGGCACCAATTGGTTTAACGTGAATGGTATGTTGTAACTATGGAGTGTAGCATGAGCCGCTATGACTTAGTCGCCGATTTGCATGAGTGCGTCAATACCCTGGAATTGAGTCTCAGTTCCCTGCGCCAGCAGGTGGAACAGCAACCGCTGTTGATCGCGCGCGCGTTTAGCCTGCCTGAAATTGAGAAAGGCCATGAGAATGATGAGATTGATCGAATTGCAGTGACACAGCATCTCGGCCAGAAAGCGCGTGACATGGCGCTTACCCATTATTGCCGTCTGTTTATGCAGGATCAGTCGGAGAAACTCAGTACCAAATCCGCTGTGCGTTTGCCAGGTGCGATCTGCATTGAAGCAGATGAAGCCACCAGCGAACACATCAGCCAGCAGGTGGCGGATATCAATGCCCTGAAACTGCGCCTTGAGCACTTGATTACCGTCGAGTCTGGCCTACCGAGCGAAGCGCGCTTTGAGTTTGTTCACCAGCATCTGCGCGGTTTAATTACCTTGAATGCCTATCGTAGCGTCACCTTGCTGCATGCACCGGACAGTCTGCGTTTTGGTTGGGCGAATAAGAATATCATCAAAAACCTCACGCGCGAGGCGGTGGTAGAGCAACTGGAACGCAGTCTCAAAGCCAACCGCGCCCAAGCCCCGTGGACACGCGAGCAGTGGGCCGAGAAAGTGCAGCAGGAGCTGGAGATGATCCTGTCCTTGCCTGCTGGCGCTAAGCTAAAAATTAAACGACCGGTCAAAGTCCAACCCATCGCTCGTGTCTGGCGCGCCAGTAATAAAAAGCAGGTGCAACTCGCCTGCCCTTCACCGCTGCTGGTGCTGTGTCGCGATAAGACGCAGGTGCCGATTTTGGGGGAATTACTGGATTACGATGCTGAAAACGTCGCACATCGCTATAAACCGCTGGCGCAACCGCTGCATTTGGTGATCCCACGGCTGCATTTATGGAGCGACCGGCTGTAAGTTGGAAATTACAGTGTGAATGCATGCGTAATGCTTGTCGGTTAAACGACTGAAGATAACGCAGTCTGGAGTCACATGGTGGCTGGCGGTCCTCACGCCGCTAACGCGGTACCTTCACTTCACTCGTCTGCCTTACGGACCGGTGCCGATGGAACATCCATGTTCCAACGCCACCTTTCGCCCGCGTCCTGCGGGCTCTCCTGGCATACTCACGCCGTTCAGCGCTGCGGATGCCTGCCTCCATGCGCCCCCAGCCTGCTCATCGGCTTGGGTGTGTGTTGTCAAAAAGGGCACATTATCTAAGGCCAGCCTTGCGCTGGCATACACATTATTGCTTCATGCTGCCAACCATCTCTTCCGGCCGCACCCACTCGTCGAACTGCTCTTCGGTCAGATAGCCGAGTTTCAGGGCAGAGCCTTTCAGCGTCAGCCCCTCTTTGTGCGCTTTCTTGGCGATTTCTGCCGCTTTGTCATAGCCGATATGGGTATTCAGCGCGGTCACCAGCATCAGTGATTCATTGAGTAGCTGATCGATGCGCTCACGCACCGGTTCGATACCCACGGCGCAATGGTGATTGAAGCTGTCCATACCATCAGCCAACAGGCGAATCGATTGCAGGAAATTGTGGATCACCATCGGGCGGAACACGTTCAATTCAAAGTTACCGGACGCGCCACCAATGTTCACCGCCACATCATTACCCATTACCTGGCAGCACAACATGGTCAGGGCTTCACACTGCGTCGGGTTTACCTTACCCGGCATGATTGAGCTACCCGGTTCGTTCTCGGGGATAGCCAGTTCGCCAATGCCGCAACGTGGACCCGAGGCTAACCAACGGACGTCATTAGCAATTTTCATCAATGACGCGGCCAGACCTTTCAGCGCACCGTGCGCATGCACCAGCGCATCACAGGTCGCTAAGGCTTCAAACTTGTTGGGTGCCGTCACGAAAGGCTGCTGAGTCAGGTCGGCCAAGGCTTTCGCCACGCGCACAGCATATTCTGGATGAGTATTGAGTCCAGTACCCACGGCAGTGCCGCCCAGCGCCAGTTCAGCCACGTGAGGAATGCTGTGTTCGATGTGCTTGAGGTTGTGTTCCAGCATCGCTACCCAGCCAGAAATCTCCTGGCCCAGTGTTAATGGTGTGGCGTCTTGCAGGTGGGTACGACCAATTTTGACGATGTCTTTAAAGGCTTCAGACTTCTCGCTCAGGGTCTTTTTCAGCACATGAATCTGCGGAATCAGCTGCTCCCGCACGGCGATGACCGCGGCCACGTGCATGGCGGTGGGGAACACGTCATTGGAGCTTTGGCTCTTGTTGACGTCATCGTTTGGATGCACCAAACGTGACATGCCACGCTCGCCGCCAAGAATTTCACTGGCGCGGTTGGCCAGCACTTCATTCATGTTCATGTTGGTCTGGGTACCGGAACCGGTCTGCCAGATCGCCAGCGGAAACTCTTCACTGTGTTTATCGGCTAACACTTCGTCAGCAGCTTTCAAAATCGCGTCTGCACGTTCCGCTGGTAGCAGGCCGAGATCGCGGTTAACCTGCGCCGCCGCGCGCTTGGTCAACGCCAGTGCGTGCACCAGCGCGACCGGCATTTTCTCGGTGGAAATACGGAAATGCTCCAGCGATCGCTGGGTTTGTGCGCCCCATAACTTATCTGCCGGTACTTCGATCGGTCCCATTGAATCTTTTTCAATGCGATTAGCTGCCATGACTACGTCTCCTTAGCTCAGATTTTGAGGTTTCCGCTCAGGTCGTCTTCCCGCGACGCCAATGAGCGAGCAAGATTGTCACATACAAGAAATTAACATTATGCGAGCCTGTCGCGCTTATTGCACTTGTTGATGTATTTTCTATGGCACTTTCTGCTTTAATAAGCCTATTTACTTACGGTTATTAAGGGTAAACGATGCAAAAATTGAACAATTCGCTGCAAAATTACGCTTGGGGCAGCAAAACTGCACTGACCGAACTTTATGGCATTGCCAATCCGCAAGGATTGCCGATGGCGGAACTGTGGATGGGTGCCCATCCGAAAAGCCCTTCGACAGTTGAAATCAACGGAGCAACCCGTTCCCTGCCCGATGTCATCAATGACGATCAGGCGAGCGTGCTGGGTAAAGCGGTGGCGGATCGCTTTGGCGAGTTACCCTTTCTGTTTAAAGTATTGTGCGCCGATCAAGCCCTCTCCATTCAGGTTCACCCGAGTAAATCCGCCGCAGAAGCAGGCTTTGCTCGTGAAAATGCCGCCGGAATTCCACTCAGCGCCGCCGAGCGCAACTACAAAGACGCCAACCATAAACCTGAACTGGTCTATGCCCTGACACCGTTTCAGGCGATGAACGGCTTCCGTGAAATGCATGAGTTGGTTTCATTGCTGGAGCCTGTTGCGGGCGCGCATCCGCAGATTGCCCATTTCCTGGAAAATGCCAATGAAGACACCCTCGCGAAGCTATTTGCTACGCTGCTGTCACTGAAAGGTGACGCGAAGTCACTGGCCTTAGGGGTGTTAAAATCGGCGCTGAATTCACGCGAAGGCGAGCCGTGGCAGACCATCAAATTGATCGCGCATGATTACCCGGACGACACCGGCCTGTTCTCCCCGCTGTTGTTGAATGTGATTACCCTGCAACCGGGCCAGGCGATGTTTCTGTTTGCCGAAACGCCGCATGCTTATCTCAAAGGCGTTGCGCTGGAAGTGATGGCGAACTCCGATAACGTGCTGCGTGCAGGTTTGACGCCGAAATTTATCGATATTCCCGAATTGATGGCGAATCTGAAGTTTGAGGCCAAACCGGCTGCGACGCTGCTGACGCAACCGCAGCAACAGGGGGATACCCTCAACTTCCCGATCCCGGTCGACGATTTTGCCTTTGCCATCCACGCACTTTCCGCCACGCCACAATCTCTGGCGCAACAGAGTGCTGCCCTGCTGTTCTGTATTGAGGGTCAGGCAGTGGTAGAGAAAGCAGGGGAGCGGCTGGTATTAAAACCGGGTGAATCTTGCTTTATCGCCGCGAGCGAGTCACCGGTTAACGTCGCGGGCACCGGACGTCTGGCGCGCGTCTTCAACGCGCTCCACTGATCCGGCTGACGCTGCCAGCATTAACTGCTATTCTTTCAAACTATTAATTTAAAACGCCTGCGGGCGTTTTTCTTCACTCGGCGCCCCTCATAGCGGCGTGCGGACCCAAGGATAAGGACGACTCAGCGATGAAAAAGACCAAGGTAGCCGTAGGTGTGATTGTAGCGCTCGGCGTGATCTGGACAGGTGCTTCCTGGTTTACCGGCAAGCAGTTGGAAAGCCACATGGATCAGATGTTACAAAACGCCATTACGCAGTTGAATGCCTATGCACCGAACAGCCGCCTGACGCTCAGCTATCAGGACTATCAACGCGGTGTCTTTAGCAGCAAAACCAAGCTGGTGATTCAGGCCAGCTCGCAAACGGAAGATAATCCGCTGCTGAAGCCGGGTCAAAGCATCGTGCTGAATGAAACCATCGATCACGGCCCCTTCCCGTTTGCCCAACTGAAGCGTGGCAGCCTGATCCCCAGCATGGCATCGGTTCATACCGAGCTGGAAAACACCGATGCAGTGAAGAAACTGTTTGAACTGACTAACGGCAAATCACTGGTCACCGCCGATACGCGTGTCGGCTACAGCGGCGCAACGGATACCGCGCTGGATTTGCTGGCCGTAGACTACAACAACGCGCAGACTGGCGATCGCCTTGCCACCAATGGCGGCACGCTGGAGATCAGTGCAGACAGCAAAGGTGACAAAGTCAGCCTGAATGGCGACTTCTCCAGCATTGCCGTCACCAGCAAAAATCAGGTTGAGCAGCCGGTCCTGTTCACCCTCAACGGCCTGAAGTTGAATGGCGATACCCATCTTAGCCCGGAAGGTGTGCGCGTCGGCGATCAGTCCATCAGTCTGGATAAACTCAACGCCAGCATCAACGGCCAGGAAGGTTTGTCACTGGAGAAGCTGGATACCAAGTCATCCTTTGATAACAAAGACGGCAAGATCGGCGGCAATCTGGATGTGAATGTCGGCAACATCAGCCTGCAAAAACAGCCGTTTGGCGAAGCGAAACTGGCGATGAAGTTTTCGCAGTTTGACGCGCAGGCAGTGAAAACCTTCTCGGATAACTACAACGCGCAGATGCAGGCATTACTGAATCAGCCTGGCGTGACGGAAGATCCGGTGCGCTATCAGGCCAGTGTACAAAACATACTGAAAGCGAACCTGCCGACCCTGTTAAAAGGCTCGCCAAATATCAGCATTGCGCCACTGAGCTGGAAAAATGACAAAGGGGAAAGCACCTTCAACCTCACTGTCGGTTTCAACGATCCAGCCACTGTGACCGGTGAGGCCCAGAACCTCGGTGCCGCCGTTGACCGCGTATTGAAATCGCTGGATGGCAAACTGAACATCAATATGCCAATGGCAACCGAAACCATGCGCCATGTCGGCCTGGCAGAAGGTTATCAGGGTGATGATGCGCAGAAACTGGCGGATCAGCAGGTGAAAGGGCTCGCGGCAATGGGACAGATGTTCCGTCTGACACAGCAGCAGGATGACAACATCACCACCAGCCTGCAGTATGGCAACGGCCAGGTGACGATGAACGGTGACAAGATGTCGCTGGAGCAGTTCCTGTCACGCTATATGCTGGGCGCACAGACCAGTGAAGGCATGCCGGAGTAAGATGCGCTTTCCAGGTGCGCATGAATGCGCACCTGACGAAAAACGCGCACGATCGTCGAAGGGTCACCATCAATGGTGACCCTCATGCGATTAAGTGACAGTCACTTCACCATCAATTTCGCCGCCTCACCCTCCGCGCACTAACAGCGGCGGCACAATCAAAGTTTGCACGTCCTCTTCCGGATGCAACAAGCGCTGCAATATTCGTTCAGCCGCACGACGGCCGACTTCCCTCGCCTCGCTACTGACAAAGGTTAAAGAGGCATCACAGGATTCGCGTTGCGGATCATCATTGAAGCCCACCAGCGCCATCTTTTGCGTGAAATAACTGTCGACCGCGTCTTCCCCCAACGAGCGACCACTGTGCAACGCGCCAAAATAGCAACCAAGCGTGGTGCTGGCATTATGGGCAATGATGGCAGTGATGCGCGGATGGTGATGCAGCAGGTCCTGTGTCAACGTCGAGACACTCTGTTGGCGTTCGTCACACTCGATGATCCAGTCGGCACGAAACGGCAATCCGTATTGCACTAAGGTGGCACAATAGCCGCCAATCCTCTCGGCGCGGGTTAAGGATGAACCCAATCCCCCCACCCACGCGATGCGCTGATGGCCCTGACGAATCAGATATTCAGTCGCGATACGTGCAGCCTGGCTGTTGTCCGGACGCAGTGAATCCACCTTATCCAGGCTGCTGGCACGGGCCGCGCAGATCAAAGCAATGTTCTGCTCCCGTGCCTGCACAATTAACGTCTCCGCCTGCGCCACCGCGCCGCCAAGCACAATGCCATCGGCACCCTGCGCCGCCAGGGAATCGAAACAGCGCTGCAGATTTTGCCCGTGCTGACCACTTTGCGTCAGCACTAACACTTTACCCTGCGCCTCAAGGACCTCACTCAGACCGGCGGTCATCGCGGCATAAAAGGGTTGGCTGAGATCGCGTACGATCAGGCCAATCACCCCGCTCTCCCCACCGCGCAAAATCGACGCTGAACGGTTACGCACATAGCCGAGTTGCTCAATCGCCTGGTTCACCCGCTCCGCCGTCGCCGACGAGATGCGCCCTTTACCTGAGAGCACCAGAGAGACAGTAGAGACCGATACCCCGGCAGCCTGTGCGACATCGTGGATAGTGGTTTTTTGCTGGGACATCGCGTTCCGTTTCCAACAACTGATGAAGAAACAAAGAGGTAAAACGTTACACTGATTTCTGGAAAAATAAAGCCCAGCATTAGTCATGCTTTGTGACTATAAACACGAAAACGCATGGTAAAACGTTTTATCATTGTTTACCTAATTGATTACTTACCCCCTTTTTGCCAGGAGAGACTATGTCCGCCAGCCGACCCAAAATGTCACTTTGGGAATTTTTCCAGAGTCTGGGTAAAACCTTTATGTTGCCTGTTGCCCTGCTGTCGTTCTGCGGCATCCTGCTGGGAATAGGCAGCTCACTCAGCAGCCATGATGTGCTGACGCTGATCCCGATGCTCGATCAGCCACTGCTGCAGTATCTGTTTATCTGGAGAGAGGGGATTAGGAAACGGAAGTCGACTGAAGTCGCAACGTATCACGGTTTTTGTCAGAGCCTTACCGCAAAATGATTCACTACATAGCACGTAGTAACATCGTTTTGCGGTAATTTTTTGCCCCATACATGCCCCACTCAAATGTTCGTCCCGCTCTTACCATAAAGCTAAAAAACCTCTGCCGCTTCGCTAGATTTTGTTTAGGACCATCCTAATATCTAATTGTCACTTCGATTTCTTTTGATGTTGACCACTAGCTCATTGGAAATGTTAGACACAGTATTGTGTCTGGCCCGGATGACCGGACTCATCCGGGCTTTTTATTTACTTTGGGGTGGTGTGCCTTGAGTCCTTGTACATCGTCAGCATTCACACATTCAGAACATCTTTCACTTTCATCACTCACCCTCAGAACTTGATACCGATTAAAAATGCTCGCCGCTTCGCTAGCTATTAATTGATGCCATCCTAAAATTAGGGTGTCGCTTCTACTTACCTGTACTAACGACAAACTCCGATTGATCATGATTCGCACCTTTTGTGCAGCCCGTAGGCCATCTGTGACGGGCTTTTTATTTTTGTAACTATCACTTCCGAAACGGCACCAAATCCCCTAATCATCTCAGCAAATTCTTATCATGGAACTTTTCGGAACGTTCAAGAAACTATTGCTATAATAGCGACGTATTCATATACACACAGCAACCGTTATGCGTACGAAAAGAGAATTTCTCATTGAACGAATTTTTACCCGCCTCTGTGCGGGTTTTTTTGTGTTTAAAGACTGGATTATCCAAGGACGATCGTTATCATAAAGGCGTTCCAGTTCTCCTCGGAACTACCAACACTCCATTGATATGTCAGGCATTTAATTATTGCCGCCCGGACTCCATTGCTCCGGGCTTTTTTTGTGCCAAAAACGGTTACACCTGTATTCAGGCTTACCGGAGATTAATTGACTTCAGCCTTCCTAATATTTCTAATTACATTCCAGAATTAACACTTTACTTACAAAGGTTAATTTTTGTTCCTAATTTTCAGACTATTACACTGTAATCAGATAATTTAACGAACCAAATTTTGTTGTAAGAGTGTTACATTTTCCATTCAACATTAGTGATGTGATGTTGTACGTTACAAACTCCAATTTAACGCCCGCTCCATTTTGGAAGCGGGTTTTTTTCGTCTAAGCGGCTCAGATCACAATAATCAACGTAGGAAAGAGCATGATGAATACAAACCAGAAGGTACGATAGTTTCCCCCCAAAGGTTGCCCGCGCTTAATCTCACTAGGATCGCGGGCTTTTTTTGTGTAAGTAGACTAGATTTAAACTGGTACAGTCGGAAACGTGGAGGCGAGAATGCGATATCTTTTGCTGCCAGGTATTACTACGATTTTGCTAGTAGTTGTTGTGTTTCTGATGCAAGCACACTGGAGTCCCATGCTGTGATGACCGACCCCATCACAGCAGGCCAATAAGAACTATAAAAGATTACGCTGAACTCTCCGCACAGGGTGAACTCAAGGCACCCTGTGCTTTTTTTTATAGGCATCCTAGCAAATTAAAAGCCTCATGCTATTTTTACACTGTCCCGTTCCAAACGGTATGACATCAGTTGCAGGCATAATATTTGCCGCCCGGATTACTTTGCTCCGGGCCTTTTTTGCACAGAAGTGATTCAACGGTTGTGCTGACGCAGCAAGTCCAAGACAACATCTACAGCTAAGTGGTAGTCATCTCCTTCAAAATTTTGCTTTACAACTTCTGTCAGAGAATCCTTAGTAAGCTCTTTTTGCTCTTCAAGAATGCACATGAGGGCCCCGCCTAATACCCCAATTACACGTGAGTGAAGATTTTCAAAATACTTTGCATCCTTCATGGCGCACTCCGAGAATGAGAATTGTCTTAATCATTCTATATCATCCTGTAAAGAGTGAATTTTTGATTGGTCTCATCAGCAAAAAATAAAAGGCATACTAATATTCTTAAGTCCTGACTGCTTCCCCGTAGTTGAGGTCATGCTCTTACTCTTAATGGAAATGTTTGGCATAAACTGATGCCGCCCGGGTGACTGATGTTTCCCGGGCTTTTTATTTTTAGGCATTAAATTGGTGACCCATCCTGTTCGTGTATTGCGGTAACCTCGTGCGTTACCACTCCTACCACGGCCACATCCTCGAGTTGATCATCATCCAGAGTCAGTCCGTCATCGGTGATAATACGACTGGGATGTAGAAAGGCATGCCCCCATTCGTAATTTCCTGAGAGGTCCAGCAGAACAGCGTCACCATTCTGCGGTCGCCGCTTCTCGTCTACGATGCAACTTCGCCCATTCCACTCCACCAGGTAACAGGTACTGCTGGTTGTCATCAATTTCTGAACCGGGAGAGTCACCTCGCAACCGGCAGATCCGAATATCGAGTAGTGTAAGCCGGGGACAACATTTCCCTCTTCATTGCCCACGCTTTCTGAGTACTCTGCCCTGCGAACCATATTTCCCCCTTCCCGCTCTGCTTAAGGCCGTCTACTAAACGCCAAACTTCTGGCTTGTGGTTTGTGGTCGTCTAAGAGATTGAGCTGTGAAATGCCTTGGCTAAAAGTCGCCGAGCATTGCGCCTGCTTTCGTATAGCGCCGGATGAACGATGCGCTGAAGACATAGCACGAGTCCACATCAACCGGCGCGAAAATCACATCCCACCATTGGGATTGAAAACCTGAAACACGCGCTCTTCACCGTTTCTAGGGGAAATGTCGCGGAACGTCGTTGTGTTGGTTTCAATCCACTTATTTGCTTCACTCAGGGAATACTCCCATTTGTAACGTTTAAGCACTGCAACAAAGTCGACTGTACTTATTGTTAAACGGCCCTCTACATCACGTTTAAGCGCCTGCCTGAAAGCCATCTTGATTTCATAGTCACGAGGCATTGTCATTACCATTCAATAGGACTGTATGTGCATACAGTATTATTTGTAAAAAGGAGTCTTTCAAGATCGTTAAGGTGAGGTTTTCGTAAAGCCTTTGGCGCATAACGAGATTTATTTTTTTTAATTGCTCCGTTTTGACAAATCATTTTGGAAACCTAAGCTTTATTAGCAACATACCGTTGCTTTCATGGACTGGGGAAATTATGAAGAAGTTTTTAAGCGGATTAATCATTATTACAGGCCTTGTGACGCTGGCAGGATGCCATCATGAAAGCCCTGCTGTAGGCCATGATGGTCGACCACATGCACCAAGCGGCGAATCAGTACCTGGCGGCCCGCTGGGCAAAGGCCCGGCTGGTCAACCACAGAGTTAGTCAGTGCCCGGCCACTGTGCCGGGCTTTTTTATGCTCCAGCACAGAACAATCCTAACCTCACTTTTGTAAGACCATTCCCACATCACTGCACTTCACACAGTTTTAGCCTAATAGAGCTACACGCATACAGGATGTTGCGCGTTAGCGTACGAGTTTGCAGGTTAACCCTGCCATGAAACACTTTGCCCGCCGCTGAGCGGGCTTTTTTATACGTGTTGCATGTAAAGGACGGCGGTAAAGAATTTTAAGTGGAGAGGATTGGAGTGAGCGACTAACCTTTGATCACCCACCCCGTAGTCTGCTTTAAGACGGGCGCGGTACATATCTGCCCCGTCGCCGGGGCTTTTTTACGCAGTTGGCTTTATCGGCCACTGAATATTAGGTGCATCACTGATGTTGGTATCGTTCAGAACGTCAATGTAATCCATCCATGCATTAAGTGATTCAGTCTCAGCATCGCTAAGTTTGCGGCCCATCAAAAGCTTGGTCTGCCATACAGTGATGGCTTGAGTGGCTTCATCAAGTAAGCTCTTCCGTTCAGACGTGGCAATCGCCTGATAATCAGGAGGAGGTATTAGCTCAAGCCGAGGTCCCTTTTCGTCAAAAATCTGATAATATCCAGCAGGGCAATTCCAAAAATTTCGGTACTCTTCGATGTTCATTTCAACCAAATCATCAGGTTTTTCTAGGTATGTATCCATTGCGGAAGCCAAATAAAAACCGCCTTTTTCGATGCTGAAATAATACATTTCGACAAACTCAGATTCTGCATTGCTCTCGTTAAATTCCTTCGCTTCTGCCATTTTCAATATCCAATTGCAATAAAGTTTATACGACAAGCACTACTAACCTGATCTTTAACGTGAATGTCAAAGCTTGTATTACGAGTGGTCGAGTAGTTTATTATCCAGCAACTTGTTGCACCCGTACTGTCCCCAAGCACCGGGATACACACCATACAAGCCGTTGGGAACGCAGCTGGATAAGTAATAGTCGTTTCGCCAGAAGTGTTCAATGTAACAACAGCTGAGTGAACGAGAACTATATAATTTCGAGTGCTTGTTGCAACAACGAATCGGTTTGTGGCCGGTGATGTGAAGCCCATGTTACTCAATGTTGAGTTCAGTAAGGCTGCTGTAGCGAATGATAATGAACCTAAGCCTGTAATGTTGTTACCACCCATGGCGAGAGCTCCAGATATAGTGCCACCGGATTTCTGAAGCGCCCCCGTTATTCTAGAATCATCGCCTGCAGCCACAGTACCAGAGGCTGTCCCAACATCCTTTGATGACGAATTACCAAGATCACTTTTATTGGCTTTCTCGTCTAGAGAGGACTGAAAACCATTAAATTGGTCCGCAATATAACCCCAGCTTGGACCAGTAAACTTTGTCAGGTCTGGCAATGTTACGGTGACAGAAGTATCGCTGCTGAAAACCTTCTGCCAGTTCACCTTATCAAAGTTAAATCCTCGTATTGCCTTAGCCACATCAGCCGCGACCTGAGCCGTGATTCCGACGAGAGCTGCATTGGGAAGGGCCGTCCAAGCTAATCCTGAAGTAGTTGGTCCATCGTAGGCAGTGGTTAGCGTCAATGCTGTAGCCGAACCAACAGCCTGGACACCAAGTGTATAAGTCACCCCACCAACAACGGCGACCACTAGGTCATTTACTTTTAATTCTGTAGCAAAGTTAGTGCCTGTACCAGTAACGTCGGTTGAACCACTGGTGAGCGTAATAGTACCTGCTGGCATCGTTTCCTCCGGGCAATAAGAAAACCCAGCGCTCAAGCCGGGCTATGTACTCATTTCTGCTCAAATCAAGTAAATAAATCGATCGATAAGATCTAAATCATTCACTTCAATCGAACTGGCTGAGGTGATTTCATGCTGTATACAAAAGAGGAAGGTATTTATATGAAGATGACATTCACTATCTCTGTAGCGTTATTAGCTTTGTCAGGTTGCGCATCTAATACGCCACCAATCTGCTTTAACAAAGCGAAAATCACCAATCGCATATATGACGTTGCTGTATTTAAAATTGAAAACGGTAAATACCTTGCTGGAAATCCATTTCATACATGGGCGGATAAGTCGCAATTTGTCGACACTTCAGAATGCGACAAATTAAACCCCTAATGCCTGCCTGTAATAAGTGTCATAGATAGCTGTCTGTATGACCCCCGGCGGCCCAATGCCCATTCCGGGCGGAGGGCTGTTTCCTGCCGGAACCTGATAGTTTGATTGTCTGTACAAATCCGTCCCATCAGCAGAATACAATCCATTCGACTGAAAGCCTGCGCTGTATAAGTTGTAACGCGTATAGCCAACTTCTGGGTAACCGGGATCGGCAGGGATACTGACCAGTACAGAAGGACCACTTGTGATTGCCATAGGAACTGAATAGGAGCTCACCCCGCCAACTGACATCGCTAATGGGAGGCAGTTTTGGTGCCAGACTATTGTTCCGTTGTCATACATGAAAAAGCCAGACTGAGGTATATTCACCATTACTTTGGAGAAAACATAAATCCGCGTAGCGGTCATAGGTAATGAACCGCCTAGGTTTGACCTGAACTGAAGTGCCACGAATCCATTTTGAGTTGTTTCAGTCCACATAACATGGTCAAAACCTGAAGAGGATATGCTTCTGTGGAACGCTATAAATGGCTGACCAGCAGGCACATTGGTTTGCAGAATCTGGTCGTATGTAGGCGTAAGGTCAACTACCTGACACAAATTAAAAGGAGTAAAGTTAGGTGCAATTTTAAATTTTGGTGGTGATGTGCTGTAGTCATTAAGAACAAATCCAGCGTAATTTAAAATAGATGTCGGTGATGCTGTGACAACCATTTTCACCTGCCCTTCAATTCCAGACCATGACGCTGTCTGGCCTGACATGGAAACTACCGATGTCTTTTGTGTTGTTCCGCTTGATAATGTTCCCCCTATGAGAGAAGCACTGAGCGTAAAGTTAGGGTAACTGTAAGATTTACTGCCTGAACCACTTATAGAAACAATATCGACGATAAAGTTAAAGCCCATGCTATTAAGGACGTCATATGACGTCCCGTTAATAAAAGCAGTGAATCCATTTGCCATTAGCGAGAGGCTCCCATTGAGCAAACAAGCTGACCGCTGGCGTTATACCAGGCCGCGCCCCGGTTATCCACGACAAACCGGCCTTGGCCGGAAACGGGTCCATTTAGCTCGAAAGAGCCATCAGACTTCATAATTGTTCCCATCATTCCCGCCACATAGTTGGCGGAATACCAGGAGCCAATCTTCGCAAGCGTAATTCCGGCGTAATTTATGAAAGCATCATTGATGAACACCTGGCCGTTAACCGCGGCAAATGCCATCTGATAGTTACCCGCCTCACTACCGGTATAGATACCGAACTGATCCGCATTGAAGGCAATGGTGGATTTGTAGGTGCTACCTGATGGCTCAATGCCGATCGCCATACCCGAACTGTAGAACTGGTCGTCACGCTCGATGCCAACCTGCAGCGTATAGAATGCCTTGGCTGTGCCATCGTCCTGAACAACAGCTGTAAGCTTCTCATTAACAGCTGCAGTAAGGTCACCCATCTGGGCCTGTACTTGGGTTTCAAGCTCGGCCATTGCCAGAGATACTGTAGCGATAGTTGTTTTCACTACAATCACGTCAGCGCGAACTTCACCATTAATGGCGAACTGATGGTCAACGATTGAGTTGTTATTGAGGGCGTTCTGCAGCATGCCTTCAATATTGGTGCTGATGTTTCCGGTGAGGTTTTCGAACGCCTCAGAGTTACGGATTCCTTCGTCAATCAGTTCAATCATGCCGGGAATGTCAGATGAAGCCTGCCCTGACACCTGAACGAATGGTGATACACCAAATGCATTTTTGGTGCGCACATACATGTAATACGTATGGTCGGCTTTTAAGCCATGCAGCGTCCACTGAGATGCGCGCCCGAGAAACTGTGCTTCATCATCTACCGCGCCAATGCTGCTGGCCGGTACCTCTCCGGTGTACCAGAACTCGAATGATGTGTCGGTAGTCGCCGTGACATTCATCACCGGAACGATGTCAGCGGAGAAGATTCCAGGCGTCCACTGAATGAACGATGGTGCACCCGGCGCGCCGATCACCAGACTTACCTGTGTCTCAGCACCCTTCATGCCATTCTCATTACGACCGCGCACGCCCAGCGTGTAACTGCCAGCATCCAGCCCGTAAAAGTCATAGCGGAACTGGTCACTTTCATACTGCGCTACAACCTTGCCCTCTGTGCTGTACACATAAAGCTCGAACACGATTTTCTTGGTTAGCGTCGCCGTTTCCCACGTTGCCGTTACCTGCACAGTTTCGGTGTTGGTGTTGATGATCCGTAAGTTTTCGATGTTCGGCACGCGATAGCCATTCAGGGTATCGTTTGGCATTTCGAATACTGCGCCATCATCAACAATCGCCTGCTTGTTCGGGTCGTGCAGAGTGGCAGAGATGCTGTAGACCGAGTTGTTATCGTCTTCTGAAATACCCATGATGCGGAACAGACGCGGCGCCACTTCACCAGTGCTGATCACGAATACAGTGCCGTCTCGTACCCAAGAGGGAGCCGTTTTTAGCGTAATCACGCGCCCCGCAACACTGGCAATCTCGTACTTAACAAATCTCCCGTTAGAGCCCATTAGCGACATTGAATCACCGCCGCCGGCTAACGTTGAAACATCAGCATCCACAGTGATGGTTTTGGCGGCGTGAGAGATGATTCGACCGCCCAAGCGCGTGGCCGCATAGTTGTTATCCATCACCTCAATGATATCTCCGGGAATGAAGCGGATCGCTTCACGCGCCATTTTGAAGGTGATCTTCTTGGTCTCTCGCTTGGCAGTCTCCAGCATCCATTTTCCGGTGCGGTAAGCCTGCCCGCGAGAAGTGCAACCGAAAGCCTCCATCGTGGTTTCGTTGTAGCCGTAGCGGTCGATCATCTCGTCGTCGGAGACGTATTCCTTAACCTGTTCCCAGCCGTTGTTCGGGTCAGTCCAGGAAACCACCACCGCGTTGTAACGTTCTGAGCGCTTCATCGAACTGTAGGTAAACAGGCCGTCTACCACGTTGGCATTGGTGATGGAAGCGACAGGGTCTTGCGGGTTGTCCAACATCACAGAGAAGCGCATGCCGTCCCACAGCGCGATGCCACGGAACATACCGGCAATGTCATCCAACAGGTCGCGGGCGCTCTTCTGCTCAGTGATGTAGGCGTTTAGCGTGAAACGAGGCTCCTGCCCGCCGTAACCGTCATCAACGAGCTGATCGCAGAATTGTGAGAGAATGTACAGGCTGCCGTCATCCACATCGACATAGCCAGCGCGGCGCGCCAGACCGTAGCGGTTGTTCTTCACCAGCGCGCGGAATATCCATGCCGGGTTGTTCGTCCAGGCTGACTTAAATCCACCAAGCCAGATTCCGGTATGAGTGCGGGCGATCGGGTCGTAGTTATCCGGCACATCGACAATCAGGCCGCGCAGGTGGTACGTGCGCGTTGGCGTGTCGGTGTACTGGTCACGGTCAACCACGCATCCAGCAACGGCCGCATATGGGTATGACAGATTGTCATCGGTGATTTCGGTAAAGCTGTTCCATACCGTGCCGTTGTTCAACAGGTCGCTGCTGCTGTCGGCGGTGACGCGGCGCAGGCGAATATCAAAGGGCTTAGTCTCTGGCGCATCAAACAGGTGCGCTTCAAGATATTCTCCTGACTGCTTTCCGCTGATTGTCACCGTCTTCTGTGTCTGCCAGGCACCGTTACCAACACGGGTTTCGATTACCATGGTGACAGCCGTCTCCAGCTGGTTTCCCTTCGTATCCTGCTGAACCAGACCAGATACACCAATGTTCATGCGCACGCGGTCAACATCGGTGTCGGTAACTGTACGCACCAGCGGCGTTCCCTGAGTCACATCGGTATTGACCACCGTTGTCGCTTCAATGGAGTTGAAACCGTTGATCGGTATCTGTGTTGCAGTTCCCGGCCGCCATGCCACGCTCACGCCGTTGATAGTCGCGTTACCTGCAGAATCTGTCACAGGCGTTTTGTTCAGCATGAATGATGAGAGGTGACTTTGATCTACGGGTCCGTATATTGGACCTTCACTGATGAGGTCGAGAACGCGGAGGAATTGCTTTGATTTGAGGTTGTCGTCGATTAGTTTCGGAGTGCTGCCACCACCGCCGCCTGAGCCCATGCTGTCACCTTAGCTGATAGAGATATTCCAGTCCTGATTGTTCGTGGTATCGATACCCAGGCTGATAACATTTGAGCCAACCACCATTTCACCGAGAAGTAGCGGCACCGGCCGCCCCTGTCCGATGCGGTTTTCCGCGCTGGTGAATGAGTTATTCGTGATGGAGTTGGCGTCCTGATCCGCTGATGTCTTCGTCTTCATATGCGAGGTCATGTAGAGCGAATACGCCACTGAGGCAACCGCCACGGCAACCATGATCCATGCTGCGGCCACAGCCGAAATTGAACCCTCCACCACGGGAACGATAAGCACGCGTGCACCGTCTTTAACGTGGCGGTTCATGTGAAATTCGAGGTTGTCGCCGCAGACGTCGCTGCCATCGATGCGCATGCGGATCCGGGTGTTGTAGAAATCGCGTTTGAATGCGGGACACTGCGCCAGCAGAAGGCGTAACCCTTGTGCTGGCGTGTCGACGTTCATTGTGATCTGGCGGAAATGTCGTCGTAAATTCCCCGCAAATCCAAAAGTGAGCATTTTTCGTGTCTCCAGATGGAGTGAATTAGAGGGACGTGAATCTGTCGCAGCGGCTCGCGGCGGCTGAGCTTGCCGTGAACTTCGTGGTGGAGAATGATGTTGTCACCCAGCCAGATCATTGCGTGGCACGGGTCGCATTCAGGGAATGCGCGCCGGATGATTACATCGCCTGGCTGAATGGCGTCGAAGCCAACCTGATGAAATCCGTTGGCCGCGATGTTTTTCAGATAGAGATTTTCACCGCGTACCCACCAACCGTTGGTTCGCTCGAAGTCCGGAAGGTCAATGCCGCAGAGGTGATAGGCATCGCGGAACAGCGTGTAGCAGTCCGTTTCACCGTGCACGAACCGGCGACCAAGCAGATGCGGCACCGGGCGAAACTTACGCAGCCGCCCGCTACTCGCCAGCCACCAATCAATCCCGGTTGCCAACTGCGCTACACGGTCAGCGCCGGATAGCACCAGCTTTGGTTCAGGATGAGAATGAAAAACGGCGGTGATTTCTCCCGCCGCTTCTGCTTCCAGCCACTCTCTGTCATCGATCCGGAAATTGCTCGCCGGATCAGGATGCGAGTTGCAACATCGCCACAGGCGATTGCCATTGATAATCAGCCCGCAAACCTCGTCACCCGATGAGGCGACATAGTTCAGGCATTCAGATTCAAGCATCAGGACACCTTGGCAGAACCGGGATAGCCGCCGTATGGCAGCGCGGAGGGTTTGGCGAATCGTAAACGGCACCCGCTGCGGTGCTTTGAGCACTTATCGCGGGACAGGTCAGATGTTGGATTGTCCTTCTCATCGGCCACCGCGCCGCCGGAATAGCCGCAGCCATCGCCGCGATACACCCACTGGCACACGTCAGCCAGGATGGTGCGCGCCGGGATAATGGCGTTATCACAGTCCACTGGCGTGGCGAGGTTGTAGGTGACAGTCTCGAACGTCTCTTCTGCCATCTCTTCGATGACATAGCGGGAGACAGCTTCCATCGTCGAATCTGCATCAGCATTACCGTTCGGGAAATTCACTGCGTCCAGATGCTTTACCAGTACCTGCCGGCGCGTCACCACGGCGCCCAGCGCATCATCGAAATCGTGGTTGATGCCGGTAATCAGACCGGTGATGTTCGCTACCTTCATCGTCGGGCGCGAATATGTCCCCTCCGATTTAACCTCGAAGCCTTCAACGTCGATCGGATAGGCCGAGTAAGCGCGCCCCTGCCAGATGACATCGTTGTAATAGCCGTTTGTGCCCGCGTGAAAGCGGATAACATCGCCGCCGAACGACTGCAGATCGACTTCAAACAGGTCGAGCATCGCGCCGACATCGGCATCAACGCTTTCAATGATGAGTTCTGCTGGTATGTCTCTCATCGCGGCACCTGCTCAAACGTTCCGGTTAGCGTGTAAACACCTTTGTTCTTCTGCATCGACCAGGATCGGCATACATACAGCCCCTGAATGCCGGTATCAGGTGGCGTCCAGTAGAACGATTCAACAGCCATGCGAGCGACAAGGAAGGCTCGAACTTCCTTTGCCAAGTTTGGCCGTGAGCACTTGTCATCGTCATAGCCAATGAAGGTCAGCGGGTATTTACCCATGAGCGGATTGATACCATTTACCTGTCGCTGTTCGTAACGATCGCCCAACTTCACGACTGTGACATCAGGCGTGTCTTCGCCCGTAAAGCCCGATTGCGGGCTCCATGTGAAAGTTTTTGGCATGGGATGTCCTATTTCTTGCGGGATTGAAGCATGCCACCCGGGCGAGTGCTTTGGTCTTTGATTTGATAAAGCGCCACCTGCTTCATCATGCCTGCCATCTTCTGCATTGTTGCGTCGTCAATGCCGTTGGTCGTCTGGATATGGAAATGCACTTCCTGCTGAATACCGCCGCCGCCATCACTTCCGCCGCCAATATCCTTATTACTGATCACCGACCCGTTATCGCCGGGGATCATGTACTGGTTTCCATTGCTGGCCTTGAAGATTTCAGGCTTACCGCCTTCACCTACCCGGTAGATGCTGTTTCCGTCAACGGGCCCACCTTTTTCTCGGCCGCCGCCGTAGGAAATACTGCTAATTGCGCTGACCATCTGCCCCCCAGCTGCAACTGCCTGAGCAATCGCGGGAATGTTTGCAGGGTATGGAAGCGCCATTGCATTGCCTATGGCGGTTTGTAAGTTAAGTGCTGCCTGAGCAACTGCGAATCCTTTGCTTATGGCGAACATGGCTTGGTAAGCAGCGCTAGACTTACCGGCAGCCTGCCCAATGGCATCTGCGACTGCACCGACAGAGTCAGATGTGGCGCCAAGCAAATTGCTCATGTTCTGTTGGTAGGTCTGCCTTTCAGTTATCGCAATTTGCTCGCGAGCATTGGCAGCCTGTTGCTGAATAGAAGTTTTCGCATCTTCATACAATTGAGCATTTTGAAGGTCAATTGCTTGATAGTTTGCGAGTGCTGCGAGTTTTTTCTGTTCTTGCTGGTCAATCTGAGCAACAGGATCAACAGCTTCGCCAGTAAGCGGGTTAACTGATGCCTTACCAGCTGCCACCTCCTGATTTGCAAAGTTTTGACCCTGTTTGATCTGTGCCTGTTGCTTGAGGGCGTTATTCTGGTCCCATATCTTGGCCGCATACTCTCCTGCCTGAAGAATCTGAGCATCGGTAGCGCTTTTGCTTAGGGATTGTTGTGCCTGGAGAATGGCTTGCGAACGAGAAAGCTCTTTAGCTGAGTCCGCAACCTGATCAGACTTCTGACGAAGTACCTCCAACTTTTGCGCATCTGATTCAGCCTGCGATGAAGCTTTTTTTCCTCCCGCTGCTGAGGATTTTCGCGCGCTGGTATTCTTTTCTGTCGCGGCATATTCGTCTTGAAGTGCCTTAATGCGCTTGCTGTCTGTGATACCAGCATCTTCCGCATCATATTGCGCCTGCAGTCTTGCGCGTGCTTCGCCCTCTAACCTGGATAACTCCAGTTTTCGCTTCGTGGACTTTTCAAGTTTGCTTAGTTCGTCTGCGGCCCCTGCACCAGCTATCTTTATCGGTTGGTTACTTGCCGAAGCATTGGCTTTTGAGATTGCTGCCAAATCTCCTACAAGCGCTGCAGCCTTATTACTGACTGCGTTGATTCCCTCTGCCTGTGCTGCCCAGCCATCGAGACCAAGAAACGAGTAAGTTCTGGCGCGGCGGGCAAACATGTCAGCCGTGCTGTTCAGGTCTGAAATCTGCTGGGTCGCGCTTGGAACCTTTCCAGCAAGCCTGTCGATTGCCGCAGTTATGGAGTCGATAACATGAACCATTCCGGTGCTTGCGCCAGTGGTGTCATTTATCTGCTTCACTAACTCCTGGAATGAAATCGTCAGGCTGTTTGTTGCCTGATCCACGGTGCGCGGTAGCTTTGAGAACTCCTGATTTACCAAACCTGTCTGCGTAATGATGGCATTCAGCGCATCCTCTGCTGATAACTTGCCCTCAAGCATGCGTTTGCGCAGCTCACCAACTGAAATGCCAAGGCCTGCCGCCATCTGGCGCGCTAACTCAGGCATCTGCTCGATGATGGAGTTAAATTCCTCCGCGCGTACCGTTCCGCCTGCAATTGACTGCCCAAACTGGCGTAAAGCGTTAGCCATCTCTTCAGTAGATGAGCCACCAATGCGCCCAATTTTCTGAAGGGTATCTGTCAGTGTGAGGATCTGCGCGTTGCTTGCTCCAGCGCTCTTCAGGGATGAGGTAAGTGTTTCCCAAAGCTTCTCTGTGTCCTTCAGACTGGAACCTGATGCAGACGCGATAGCTGAAAGCGCCTGAAACGTCTCTGCGCCCTCTTTCGCGCTTGAAGACAGTCGATCAATGCGCGCCTGCAGCTGCGTCATTGTGTCTGCAATTTCAAGGAACTGTTTGCCGTACTGAATCAACTGAGAGATAGCGATAGCAGACGCTATTGCTGTCAGCCCGGTTTTCAGCCCGCCCATAATGCCGGTAGATTTCTGCTGAACAACATTAGCTTGGTCTTGGGCCTGCTTCAGGTCATAAAGTTTTCCGGCCAACTCCCCGATTTCTTTACGCTGTGTCGCTGTAGCTGTGGAACCGGCCTGTAAACGTGCCGCCAGCATCGCCGCGCTTCGTGCACCATTCTTTTGTTCTTCAGTGAGAATAGCGATCTGCTGAGTCAGGCTGGAAGAAAGAGAGCGTAGTTTTGCCGCATCATTAGCCTGCTGTGCCGCCTGCTTGGATGCGAGCATAGTGGCGCGCGCTGACGCATCCTGGGCTGCCTTCATGTCGTAAAGCTTGCCGGTTAGTTCGCTAATGCGATTCTTTTGGTCCTGCGTTGCGCCTTCGCCCGCTTTTAACTGTGCTGCAAGGATAGCCGCGCTACGTGATCCTGACTCCATCTCAGTGCTAAACACCGATACGTCGCTTTCCAGTGATGCTATGGCTGACTGAGCGCGCTGCATTGCCGCCGTATTTGCAGCAACTGACTTCGCTGACTCTGCAGCTGCTTCTTTAACGTCGAAAAGCTTACCGGCAAGATTACCAATTTCTTTTGTCTGCGCTTCAGATGCATCACCTGCTGCTATCAATTGTGCAGCCAGGACAGTGGCGCTGCGCGCTCCATTCTGGCTGGCCTCTTCTAGCACCGCGATTTCATTACCTAGGCGCTCCATAATCTTCGCCGCTTGGCTGGCATCGTCAGCGGCGCGGGCCACGGCTTTGCCGGTTTTTGATGCGGAACGCTCAAGCCCATCCATGTTACCTGATGCTTTGTCAGCACCTTTTCCCATGGCATCAAGCGCGGCGTTGGCCTGTGATGATCCCTGCAGAAGCGGGGCAATATCAGCGCCAACCTCGTAGTAAATGTCTCCGACTTTTTCTGACATCACGATCTCCGGGCAATAAAAAACCCGCTCGAGGCGGGTCAGTCACTTTTAGCTTGGGGTTATTATCCCCTGATTGCAGCTATGACTTGGGGGCGCTGTAATTGTTCGATGAGGCTATAGGTTGTGCCCATTAGTCCCAGGACATGCTGTGATAAATACTTGTACCGCGTAGTCGCAGGATGGTGCAAAAGCCTTGACGTTGGGTTGCTCAAAACTTGCTGATCAAGGTATTTTGTATCTAACGAATAATTAATGAGTAGAAACCATGCCAGCGATCAATAAACGCATACAACTTGAATGCATCCTGGATGATATGGACGATGCACAGGTTGAAATTGTTCAACTAAAGATGGTTATTGGTCTGATAATTGCTAAATTGCCACCCGAAAAAAGACAAGAAATTCTTCAGGAACTGCGCAGTTTTGGACTGGGCAATAGCGCTCAAGAGTTCACTCAGTTTGTAGTGGAATGAGATGAAAATCTGAGAACTGATCTTCAATTTGGATGGAAAATATTCCGCCCCGGCAATAATTCTCATGCAGACCAATAACAGGCAGATCTGATGGATGACAACATCCATATGGAAAAGAAAGCTTAATCAGGCGGGCTACTCAGCCTTTTTAACTTTCTATTCTTTCTAGCCAGATAATCATCAGCCACCGCGTCATACTCTTCTTTAGTGAAGCCCTTCTGGTCCGGGAACTTCGCAGCCAGCAGCATCTGGAACTCGGTCATTGTGAGCTTTTCAGCCTCATCGCGAGACAACTCTAATCCGATACGCGCGGCGCTGATGTATTCAAAGGCATTGAATCCTGTCGTAGACTCGCCTCCCTCGTGGCGCTGCAGCTTTCTCACCTTAGCCTTACCGATTATGCCGTGCTGAATGAGCGATTGTGCGATCAGCACCATATCCGACACTGGCATGGCGCCCTTACGGTAAACAAAAGACCAGCGGCCAGTGCGTCCAGGGCGCAACTCACCAACCAATGAGCTGACATTGTCATCACAGCATGCGGAAAGCACATTCATAGCCGAATAAATCACGGGCTTATTAAATTGCGGCCTGCCAATGTACGTCATCAACCACTGAGGGATGCCGCCATAAGCCGCGACAGAGCGCCGAATAAGGGACGTATACTCGTCGTTATGCAGGTCATAAAAGGCCTGAACTATCGATTCCGGATCGCCAATACGCATCATATTTGCGAAGGATGGACGGAAAAAGTAATCATGGTCGCCCATTGAGACCAGGCACTCGCCAATCTCTTTGTATGGTGTCATATGGTCTCCATAAGCATTATCAGGGGCAGCACGCTACCCCTTGGAATGGTTACGAAGCGGTAACCGTTACTGCGCAATTGGCGGTGAAACTGCCATCGGTAGATGTGAAGGTGATCGTCGCACTACCCGCTGCCACCGCAGTGACAAGGCCTGTATTGCTCACGGTGGCCTTAGTAGCATCTGAAGTTGTCCAGGTTCCGGTGCGGTCGGTTGCATCAGTTGGCTGGACTGCGCCCGTTAATTGGCGCGTAGCTCCAACGGCGAGCGATGCTGTCGCCGGTGCAATAGTCACACCAGTTGCTGGAATGGTCTCGTCGGTGTCGATCACCTGAATGGTACTGGCATCACCCACCTTAAACTCAGTGGTGATTGGCACAA
Source organism: Pantoea vagans (assembly GCF_001506165.1). Classification (NCBI taxonomy): domain Bacteria; kingdom Pseudomonadati; phylum Pseudomonadota; class Gammaproteobacteria; order Enterobacterales; family Erwiniaceae; genus Pantoea; species Pantoea vagans. The sequence goes on from NZ_CP011427.1 coordinate 2,125,810, forward strand.
TGTCGTTGGTCCCGCCGCTAGAGCTAAGAGCAGTGATGTTCATGTAACCAATGAACGTGATTGGACCGTATTCTAGACGAACCCAAATACCAGGCTGTCGGCGGTTGGAGATCTCAGTGTGGTAATACTTAATCAAACGACCAACGCCATATTGATCAAGCTTGTCCTTCTTACGAACTTCACCCTCAAAACTAATGGTGAAATCCGAGTTGGTTACGATAGTTTCAACATATCCCTTGCCGTCATCAGCATCACTGGTGACACTATTCGGGCTGAAGTCGAAACCTTTTGTTGTACCGGCCGCCAGTGCTTTCCATTCCGATTCCTGCGGCAGCGCATCGCTGCAGCCATCGGCAACTTCAAGCACAACGGCGCCACCGAACAAACGTTCGTTGCTGTTCTGGCATTCAGCCATGTTTTATTCCTCTTTGACGTTTTAGGAGCTGCCGAAAGTGGCAACAAACTGAAGTCGATAGACCAGACGGCCTTCGGTGGTGAGAACGGGAGCAGGTATGCCACCAAGGTTTTGCAGATAGCCGATACAGTTGTCAGACATGGGGTTTCGCTGGACGTAGGAGATGATGGACTGAACCACTTCATCAACTACACCGTTGCCGCCTTTGGCACCGACCACATCCAGAAGGACATAATATTCAGCACCAAGCTGGCTGCGTACCGCGCTACCACCATTTGGGCGAAATACCATGAACTTATCCGATTCTGTACCAGTGTCACTCCAGACAAGCAACTGCGTTTTAAACCCGTCCGTTAGACCTGCATCCACCATGTAATTACGCACGCGCGTATGCATTGGAGGATTCAAAGCACCATCTCCCTTTTGATCGCTGCACTGATGGCATCGCGCGAATCCTCAAAGCCCTTGGACAGAAACTCTTTCTGAGCGGTTGAGCGCTTGAAGTTTTGCGGGATATTAGGGTCGTGAACGTAGACGGCATAGTTGGCCGAATAACCTACGCGACCAACAATGCGTGTTCCGCTCGCAGTCACCTCACGGTACTGGCTATTTAGCAGCGTTGATGTGTCGATTGGGGTGTAGAGTGCCGCCTGAGACGAACCGATGATCAGCACGCTCTGGATGGCTCGCAAAACCCTCCGCCCCTGAATATCATTGATGACTGCATCAAGGTTTCTCTTAGCCTGCTCAACTCCACGTATTTTGATGCCCATGGTCACACTCCCGTGATGACCGCCCAGTCATCAGCAGTACGCTCGAACGTATCGGCGTACTGAATTGACTGCATGATTTCGTCAGCGCCCGCAGCCATGGGGTCAGACTCAGCCGATGCGCCGATCAGGATGTAGTCGCCAGGGGTAGCCAGCGCATATTCAGTCCAGATGGTGTTTTTAACGACCTTCTCTACACCGATAGCGCCGAGGCGTTTAGACAGGCCGCCCTGATAATCACAGGCGATGACTAACGGCTCCGACCATCCAAGCGAATCGCCATACTCATTGAGCCCGAGTCTGCGCCAGACGGTCGCCTGAGCCGTGTAAGACCAGCTCGCTAATGATGACATTTCACGCCCTCCAGCCCAGTACAATGGGCTTTTCAGCGGCAACACGTCTGCAATTGAACACCCACTCACCGCCGCTGTTGATGTAGCCGGTTGTTTCCCGGCCAGTGGACGTTTTAAGCCAGACGCGATCGTAAGGTTTCGGCGGTGATGATGGGGGTTGCCAGTTCATCAGCAGCCCCCGACAACTTCGAAGAAGCCAACCGACACGCCAGAAAGAGGCAGGCCAGCAAGACAGCCGTTCGTATCCCATGACAGCAACTGCCTATACAGGTAATCCGTACCGGAGCTGTCGTAGGTGAACGAGCGTGAAGCGCCAGACGGGGCAGACTGAGAAGCTATCTTTCTGGCACCGGACAGGGCGGCCAGTCTCGCGGCTGCATAGATAAGCATGAGCTTCTGCAGGCTTTCGGAGTAGCCCGCCCCGTCCATACATGTAGACGTGGCGTTTACCTGGTCGAGAAGTAACTGCAGGACAGCATCAGGAACCGTGAAGCCCAATTCAGCCATCAGCGGTTTGACGTCTCCCAGCGTGATTTGGGCTGCCATGGTTATTTCGCCTTCTTGGTTGCTTCCACCAGGTCAGCTTCAGCTTTATCAGCACGGGCTTTCTCGGCTTCCAGTTCAGAAGCATGAGCAGTTTTCAGCTGTTTCAGCGCGGCTGCGTGGGCTTCATCCTTTGCATCTGCATCAGACTGGGAAATTTTCAACTGCTCCAGCGCGACGTTCAGTTGATCCTGAAGCGCAAAAGTGTCAGTGCTATCCGGCGCTGACGGCGTGGCCACTTCGAATACCAGTTTTTCACTGGCCTTCTCTTTGGATGTCTCAGCCTTGCCTTGCTCGACCCACTTTTCAGCGATCGCGCTGTCCACGTCATAAACCTTACCAACCTCCAGTTTCTGGAAGTTGGCACCAGCAAAGAGGTTTGCTGCGATGATCTTTACGAGTGCCATGATCTTTCCTTAGCTCGAGGCGTGGATGACAGAGAAGTGGCCGTTGATGTCCTGCTTAACCATCAGGCCAGCAGCACCCCATGTGCGCCAGATGTAATCGCTGTTGTAGAACTGGCGCGGATCGGCAACAGTGCCGAAAGCCTGACCTACGATTGGGGCGATAACACCGGCCGCCAGCGGAACAATCACGATTTCATTGCCTGACAGTTCGGAATCTTCTTTGATTGCCGAGATACCAGCCAGTTTCGCAATTTCTTCCAGCACGGTTCGCAGAGAGTTCACATCGAAATACTGTTCCCAGTTCGACATGATTTCGCTTGAGACGTACCAGGTCTGCTGACCGTACTGCATGTTTTGCAACTTCAATACATCACGCAGCGCGATAGCGCCCGCACGCATGGCTTTCACATCGGTGCTGGTTGCGAAGTTAACTGTCAGAGTCACTTGGGCGACACGTTCATCGTGGCGTAAGCCCTTCCACGTTTTACCGTCGAAGTTGATGAAGTTGCCCGCCGGATCGCGGAAGCCTTCCCAGATGTAGTCTACATACTGACGGCGAACATCATTCACCGAACCAGCCTGCGCATCAGCCAGAGAAGCCAATGCAGAGCCTTTGTTGAAGACCGGATCACGCCAGTTGAACTTGAAGCCAGAATCATGGATAGGAACCATGGTGCCGTCGAAGGTGTAGGACTTCGCATCAAGTGCCGCACCAATCTGGCCGGACATGGAAGTGTGAGCCCAGCCGCGACCGCCGGTGCGAGCGTACTCATACACTGACTCTTCCAGGCGAACTGAGCGAGACAGCGGCATCAGGTCGTTAAGAAGCGTGAACTCAGTGTTTGGCTCGAACTCAGCCAGAACGGTCTGGTCATACGCGCGGTACAGGCGACGAATATCGTCGACTGCGTTAACTGCATCCAGTTGCGGGGCATTGGCCGCTTCACCACGTACACGGGTGCGGGCAATGAAGTCAGCAGCAGCCTGAGCGCTGGCATTACGGGCAAACTCCAGTTCGCGGAACTGAGCAGTGTTTGCCTCAAGGTTGCGCGTCTCAGTTGCCATTCGGGTGGAGAATACAAACATTCGGTGCTCCTTACTTAATGACAACGCGCAGGAGATCACCTGCAGTCGCGATGGTGGTTGAGCGGTCTTCTTCCACAAAGGCGCGGATAGATTCATCAGCAGCTAACGCTTTTACACGACCATTGGCGATCGACAGCGGTTGGCCCTTGGTGTAGGTGCCAGTCGCGGCCGGCACGTTGAAGAAGACACCAGGCGTTGGGTGCATCGCTACAACCCAATCGCCCGCGGCAATCGTGTCATCAACCGTTTTGCAGCGCAGATAGTCATAGTTAGCCACATACAGGATCGCCTCTTCGTTACCATCTACCGAGGCAGTGAACTTTTTCGTGGTGTTATCGAAGAAGCCAATGGTGCCGGGTTGAGTGTCAGCCGCCGCGGCGCCTTCACGATGAAGTTGCGGATTAGCAAAAATGCCACCCGCATGGATGACGTGCTTTCCATCTTTAGCCATTTCTTACTCCGGCATTTCGCTGAATGAATTGGTGTTGTTTACCTGACGCAGACCGCCGTTCAGACCCGTGGTTGACTGGCATTGCGCATACAAGCCGTCGAGAGCAGCGCCATCGAGGGCATTAACCGCCAGATCTTCAAGCTGGAACTTCGCTTTAACCGCGGCGCGCTTTTCGGTCTTCTCTTTGTCAGAGTTAACGGCGAGGCCGTTTTCAATGGTGCTCAGTTTTTCGGCGAAGGGCTTGAACCATGCCGGAGCCTCTTCGCTGTTAGTGGCGGTTTCTTTGGCTTTGCGGTCAGCCTCTTCTTTATCTTTCTTGGCCTTTTCATCAGTTGCAGCTTTCGCTGTTGCTTCTTCGGTGGCCATCTGGTTGTAAGCGTCCATCAGCTCAGCATCGGACTTACCTTCAACGTCAATGCCTTTCGCTTTCAGCGCATTTGTGATGAGTTCTTTCATCGGGTTTGCTTCCTCTTTGACGGAATTGCTGTTGGCGCTGAAAAACGCCTTAAGCTGGGTAAAAAATGATTTGAGTGCGGGGTCATGCGGTGAATCGGTATCTGGTGAATGGCCTTCCGAAAGGTTGACGACTTCCAGCTCTTGTTCGGTGCCATCGGAGTTGACGAAGATGCCAACGCCCTCTTCTGGCGTCCCAGCCCCAGGTTCATCGAGCAACACGGCAACGTGGTCAAACATCATGTTCGTGGCGATTTCGTTGTATTTTTTGCCCTTCGATTCACCATTTGCAGCTATGCCGGAATAAAGCAGGCCGGTAGAGATGTGAATTGGGTCCACATTGGCTTTGGATGCCATTTCGTCCAAGCGGTTGATCAGGCGCTTGCCATTGTCACTGCCTTCGGCATAGCGGCGGTCAACGTACATGTCGCCAGTGACTTTGCCGTCAACGTGGCTGACGTTCTGGAGCCATGCGCCTACGTGGTAGTTGTTTACTGCGCGGACATCGCGGGCCGATACGTGCTTGCCGTCCACCTTTGGGTGACCGAACGGCATCGGATTTCGCTCAAGCGTGTTAAACGCCTTTTCAATTTCTGCTGCCGGGTACAACTTCCGGTTCATCACGATGTCATCGACAACGGGCGTGATTCCGCGAACCACAATATGTGGCTTCCCGTCGATGGTTTCAGTGGTGATGTTTGAAGCGGAGTTGACGACGGTCAGCACGTTTACGCGGTTGCGCTTCATGCTGTGTCCTCATGGGGGTGATAGGTTAAGCGGCCTGCTGCCACTCCTTGCGCTCTTTGAGCAGCCTCTCAACAAGGCCGGTATTCACTATCTTGCCGTCATCATCGAGGATGACCGGTATCTGGCTGCAATAGCAGTGATAGCGGTTGCCGTCACGGCTATACCACTCACGCACCTCGTCAACAGTGCGTGTTTTCCCATGCCAGAAAGCATGAGTTGTTCGCGTGGTTGGCTTTAAGGCTGATAGGTGCAGTAACGCGGTATTGAGGCCAAGCCGTTCTTTTGACCATTCTGTTTCATTCCATTGAGCCTCGCGCAAAGCGCCAACCTGCTCGGTCTGCGCCATGTTCTTGGCTCTCGCCATCGATACATCAAGCCGCTTGCTGACGATCCGCGCGGTTTCCCGTGGGTTAATTCCCCGGCCAATCGCATCGGAAATCACGTTAGCCAAGTCACCACGCGCCCTGTCGGATTCGAGTAGCCAGTCGCTGTACGTAGAGACGTAGGCCGCCGCCACCTGATTCTGATAAGCAGGACTGCTTAGCAGTTGCGCCAGCGTGGTCTGCTGCTCATATATCGGAGACTGCACGGACAGATTCGTGAAAGCCTGATGCGTGCCGCGCTCATACTCGTCAGATACGTAACTCAGCGCCCACAGGTTATTACTGCCACCTTCGAGCAATGCGTCATCGAGGATGATTTGAATGCGCTGTAACAGGTCAGCCAGTTGGGTTGCCGTCATGTCGTAGACATATGCGCCTGCATTCACCTTGTAGATGACATTGCCGTGCAACGCATGCGACTGTTGGTTGGTGCCACGCTCCCGGCCAGTTAGTCGCTCATCGAACAACTGCTTTAACGCCACCTTGATGCGGTAGTAGCGGTTGACAATGTCGCGGAACATCCTGTTAACTGGCCTGGCGGACTGTGTCGGATCTGCCTTGTTGCGGGGTATTACCGGCGTCCGGATTAGCTGGAGGGTCGTCACTTAGCGGGTCTCCCGGTGGCACCGTTGGCGGCAATTCGTTTTCTGGCAGCGGCTCCAGCTCTCCAACAGCACGAATCTCGTTCTGTTCAATCGCCGGGGTGCCATACGCTGCCTGTGTTTTCTGTGCCACATCTGCCATTGCCTGCATGTTGGCGATCTTCTCTTTCTCGCTCGGGGCGAGTAAGTCAGACCAGGCCAATGTGACTTCGCCGGATGATGGCGGGTCAATTACGCCAATCGTCCATAGACGCTCAAGAAGTGTTGTTACCACTGCGGTCATGAATCCCCAGCGGCGGCCATTGCAGCGCTTAGCCCAGTCGGCTTTGTCTTCATCAGAAGCAAGGCGCCCGGTCTGCTGCCCAAACTGAATGGTGAACGGACATTGAATTGATGCAGCGAACTCGTTGGCGGTGACTGTCCATGTCGGCTGCGGATCGGCTGCGGCCACAGAGAGAACTGATGTTGTGCCTGACTGAGTTACCAGAGCTGAATCAGTGCCGCGGTTAAGCTTTTGCATTTTCTCATTCATCGCCTCGCCGATATTGGCGTATCCAGCTTCTTTAGCCTGGGCGGCAATGGTAGCCATATCGGTCTGAGAATCGAATGCGATGCCGAGCTGGCGGCTGGCGTTTTTTAGGAAGCCTTCAGAGCTGCCCCCGGAGACCTTCTCCAGATCGAGAAGTTTGTTGTAGCCAGCTCGTAAGAAAGGTACGCCTGATAGCATGTTCTCATCTTCTGAGCCTTCACTCAGGATGAGGATCCGCTCAGGGTGCACCGTGACGCCGCGCACTACGCCATAGGTGCCATCATCGCCCACGGGCTGCTCGTTGAAGTTGTAACTGAGCGGCTGGCTGTAGGTTTCCGACATTGTGTCAGTGTCGAAGTTGCCAGGCTTAACCTGCGATTCCCATGCGGGGATTAGCTTAACAATGGCTTTTTCTTTGAGCTTTGCTACGACGTTACGGTCTACCGGCTGGCTCCACTCACGACCATCCCGAAACTGGATGAGAATTGCCGAGTACCGGCCAATGAGGTTGCGGCGATCCGCATCCTTAATTTTTGGCCAGTGCTTCTTCAACACCTTAGTGACCATCGTTTCCCAGGCGGTGGTTTTGGTAGACTCTTTTGCTTCATCGCCATCGATGATGGTTGGATGATCTACCCAGCAACTATCCAGCACTTTATGCACCGCCGCGTGAGCCACAGCGTTACGCTCGTAAGCGCGATAATACTGTTCAAACCCAATCTGGTCGGGATAACCGAATTCGTCCCATAATTTGGTTCGCTTCGTATTACCATTAACCCCGGCATAAAGGGAGCGCAGACGCCCCACGGTAGCGGCCAGCGCGTTTACTAGGAAGCTTTCCCCCGGTTTTAATTCACTCACTGGTGCTCCTTAGAAGAAGATTGCGCCGACTGACTTGTGGTTGTTCTTCGCAACAGCGAAGTAGCGGAACCCATCGGAGCCGTGTGATGTGTGATCGTGAAGTGGCTTGTCTTTCCAGCAGCCGCGTTTGTCGTCCCACTCTTTGCGATAGCCTTCGAGATGGGTGATACCTTCTGAGCACTTTTCTTCGTCGAATACGCACTTAGGCAGGATTTCACGCACGGACTCAATGCCGGTATCAACACCAGTTTTCGGCACAACTTTGAATGTCATGGAATATGTCTGACCGTCGATTTCGTATCCTTCACGCGCCAACTCTTTGCGGGATTTGGCATCTGATCCAAACTCACGGTTTTCGATATCGTGCGGCCCCCAGTGCTCACCGTACTCATAGCCACGATCTTTCAGCACCTTCATGTAATGGCGCAGACCTTCACCGCTGTTCTCGTAGTAGTCGATGACATGAAATTCCTCGCCAACTTCGCGTACGAACCAGATAGCCGTTGAGTCACCCACGCCGATATCCCAGAACGTGTGAACCGGCAGGTGTGAGTTATCAGGCAAGGTGCCAATGCGTTTGTTGGTATAGAGCCAGCGAAACTGCTTGGCGTAGTACGCGCCCTCGACAGATTGCTGGAATGCTTCAGCGGGTATCGTTGGATACTCGCGCTTCATGTCATCGCCGAGCGTCTTCTCTTTGGCGTAGTACCAGGCTCTCTGGCGCTCGTTGAGGATGACTCCGTGCTTGGCTTCCATCTCATCGAAATAATCAACCAGGCGCTGAGGTAACGCCTCTACCGGGTCGATTGCATAGAGAGGATTCTTCCACCAAGAGAAGAAGAAAAACTTCCAGTCGAGGTTTGATAGCTGCTTACCCTGCAGCTGAGCTTTCTCTGCTGTCTGGCAGTAATCGAAGAAGTAACTGGCACGACCTTCAGCTGTGCTTTCGATGGTGGTGAAGCAATCGCTTGATACCGCCTCAAAGGCACCGGTGACAATCTCGCGAGCTTTTTCAGGAAATTTGGCGCATATCTTCCCGAACTCTGACACGTGCAGGAAACGCAGCGTTCCGCCACGGAATGAGGTGCTGACGTAGAGTGATCCGCCCTTCTTGAAAACCAGTTCGCCAGCTGAGTCATTGCTCGCAGGATTTGCCGCTCTGATTTCCGCTGGCAGTAGGTCATAGGCATACTTGACCTTTTCGCGAAACAGGCGCTTAGCGTCATTCAGCGTATGGGCGATCAGCGCACACTTCGCAGCCTCGAACAAGGCTGCATCCAACTGGATAATGCAGACTTCGGTGGTAAAGCCAAGCTGGCGCGCTTTGAGGATGATATTGCGGGTGTGCATGCCATTGAAGTATTCAAGCTGCTCCGGCGTCATTTTGAACCGGACTGGCTTACCTTCTTTGTTGGTGATCCAGTAGAGGTTGTTCAGTCGCCAGAGCTTGTCACGCAGAAGCGCGAGGTGTTCTGGCTTCATGGTTACCCCTTGGCTAAATCATCCATCAGATCGGAAAGTTTCTTCGTTGACTCGTCGCCGGTTGGTCCGTCGATATCGTAAGCCTGTCTCTCAAGGCCAATCAGCGTTTTGAGGGTATCGGATAAATCTTTCATCGACTTCACTCGGCCCGGCATGCTGATGACCTTATGATAAATCTCGTTGAGTTTGTCGTAGCCCTTATCATCAGGCTGATACATCAACTCGCCCAACTGCTGAAGCGCTGGCACGTCCGCGCACTCTGCTTCGAGTTCATCAAACAAAGAGTTGGCAATATTTCTTGCACGCCGGATGTCACCGCGATGCTCCATGCGAACGCTGGCTATTACCTCTGCGTTTGCCTCAATTAGTATCCGTTCGTTGGTAGCCGTTTCAGTGGATACCTTTTTGGATACCTCACGTTTGGATACCAGCGCATCAGCTTTGGCTTTTATCTTCGCCTTTAGGTCGCGCTCCCATCCATCGCGTTTGGCACGTTTGTTTATGGCGCCGTGAGTAATGCCATGTTGTGAAGCTATTTCTCGGATAGACATCAAACCAGCACGGTAAGCCAATTCGATGGCCTCCCAATCTGGTGATGCCATATTCACTCCAATAAAAAACCGCCCGTAGGCGGTTAGTTTGTCAGGGTGGGATTCGAACCCACGGTCTTGCAGTATTGGTCACGGCACCACTGCTTGATTCAGCTAGTGTCACGCTTTGTCCCGTCGAAGCTTTCGCTAAGCCATCTCGCGCACCTGACTTCTAAATCATACACCAGCTTCGCACCGTGACTAACAGTTATCCCTTGTCGGTGGATTCAGTCACGCCGCTCCCTGCTGGTCACTTTACCTGACAGCAGTGGTATTCTACTAAAAAGAGAAAATTAACGGGCTTCTAAACGATGCTTACCAGTAAACAGAACTATGCTTTGAAAATCATGATGTCACTGAGTGAGGAAAAAGTTACTCCTGTCAGAGAGTTAATTTCAGAAATTTCAATTTCTGTTAGTTACCTTGAAAGCCTGATCGCAGTGCTCAGGGATGAAGGCTTAGTTAAGAGTATGCCCGGCATGTATGGTGGTTACGCCCTGTCCCGGAGTCCCGCAATCATCACGGTGGCTGATATTTTGGCTGCCTTCATCCAGTCAGCTACTCCTTATCCTGTGGTAAAAGCTCTTACATCCGTTTCGCTTAGAGATTTAAAGGATTCGGCTAAAATTACTAATCTCGAGTCATAGTGGCGTGAATATCATCATTTGCACAGTTCGTTAATTTACTGCTGCAATCCGGCTATTTGCTTTCCGTCCCTACAATTCGAACGTATAAAGTGAATCATTCCTGCTCATTCGCAGCTCAGGCATGGGAAGCCACCCGGGCAGCATGAGAAGCCATTGCATTCTGCTTGAATGACTTCACTCGGGAAATCGCATAGCGTATCGCTTTTATCCAGCGAGGGTCGGCTGAAATTATCAGGGAGTTTTTTAGCGAAGTATGTAAACCACTCCATACCATGATGCGTACAGACACATCTCTCCCCAGCCTGTGGTTGAAGTGAGTTAAGATTGAGTTGATTGCTTCTTTGGTTTGCTGGTAGCCGTCCCCCATCTGATACATGCCCGCCAGACGTTTAATCTGAATTTCACACTCAGTCGCAATGTCATCTTGCATGATAAGCTCCGTTTTCGTCTTTGAAATTTGACTTAACGAAGAAAAGTGTAGTTGCTACCACTCAAATTTTCGACCAATTTAACTTCGAGTACGGCAGAGATTTTATCAACCAAACGAATCGGATACTTAAATATTGACAATGGGTTATATTTAAATTGCGCGCTATTTACTTAAGAAATGTCTGGTATTTGTCATTATTACCAAAAGTTTCCGTCAAATCCCGGCAACATATTTTGAAAGGTATACAATTCACCCCGCACTGGTAATGTGCCTTAGTGCATATTCCATGATTAACGAGCAGCATTAATAGCTGACAACCCTGTGTGTGACATCTCCCGCCGTAGTCCGATACGGCGGATTTTTTTTCCAGTCAGAATTTACCTGCTCTTGCAGAACAGCCTTCATTAACGCCCCTCTATCACAACCCTTCACCTCACAGATTTTCATATGTTCAGCTATTGCCAAGCTTTGTACCAGGCCTGCCATCGGTAAGTGTTGAGTCGGAGCGTTCTCACACAATCCGCATTCTCAACATCCGATTGCAAGTCTGCATCACTGTCCTTTCCCGCCGGACTGAGTTTGCATGGCGGGCTCATCAAATCCTGCGATATTGTTGGCCGCGTCGATTGCTCGCTGCCGCAGGCTGACAGCAGCATCATCAAAACGGCACACAGTGCGATTCGGATCCTGAACATATTTCACCACGTCGCGTGTAATGGTTCGATAGATGACTTTTCCATCAGCGTTGGCGGCTGCCGCTCTCTGCTCAATGGGAACCAGCTTGGATTCGGCCTTCTGTTTCTTGATTGCATATTCAGCGTTAACTTTGGCGCTGTGGGCATACCAGCCATTAAGGTAACGAACCTGCCCGTAAACTAAAGCCGCGACAATCATCAATGCGATGGTAATCAGAACGGATCGCAGGCTAAATGTCATTTCTGCCCCCACAAGCAAACTTCGCGCTCAATCTCACGGCGATTCATTAACCCTTTCCACTTTTGTCCCCCCGCGTATACCCATCGGCGCAACTGGTCGCAGGCGCCAGCGGTGTCTCCCTGGTTGATGCGCTGAAGTAGAGTCGAGGTTTTGAAGTTGCCAGCGCCAACGTTATAGGCGAACGAGTAGATAGCAGCGCGGGTTTCATCCGGTATTGGCTTTTTGATATAGGGGTCAATCTGAGCAGCTGTTGTGCGCAGATCCTTATCGAGTAGCGCGCGGCATTCCAGTTCTGTGTAGGTCTTACCAAGCATGATGTCTATGCCAGTGTGCCCATAACAAACAGTCCAGATACCGGCCACGTCTTTATATGGGGTGTATTCAACGCCTTCAAGTGAAGGGATGAGCGTTGTAGCAATAGCAATCGCGCCAGCCCCGCCGCCTACGGCAGCAACTAGCTTTTTCCGTAGAGACGGGGATAGGGACATGTTTACTGATCCTGTGGTGGGTTTGGAACGTATCCACGACGCAGAGCGGCTTCATAAGCACGTGTCTGCCGATTTTTGTAATACAGATTCACCAGGAAGGTGGCGATACCGATTACCACGCCGCTGATTACTGCAATCTGGTTCCAGTCGAGGTCATGAATCCATTGCGACACACTACCTCCGCAGACCAGCGTGCCAGAGACGCAATAGCTGGCACCTGATGCAAGTTTGTCAGGCATAATTTTCATATCCAACCCCATTTAGGGGATCCGCTTTTAAGATTTTGCCGAGGGATGAAGAAAGCGAACCCGGTTATAATTTCAACTGCTGAGGAAGAAACTTTCCAGAGTTCGACATAACCCGCCTTGCGCGGGTTTTCTTTTGCCAGTAGTCGAAAAAAAAGATGCCCGCCACCACTTGGGGATATTCCTTGAGGTCATAGGGATTGGCAGGGGCGAAAACGATAAAGGCTCGCCGAAGCGAGCCCTTATATACGTGAATTTGGAATTGCTATGCCGGGTGCCTCCCGGTGATAAGTACCAGCCAATACTTACCGCTTGAGACCGATCTTGGGAGTAAAGCTGACGCCCCTCCGCATAGGGGGATTCATAGCAATATTATCATATTAGCAGGTTGCCGGAACGCCGGGTGCCTCCCGGTGAACGAAGTGCAGCCACCTCCGTCCGCAAACTTGCGCTGGTTCTTGGCTGATGCCCCGCCGCTTAGGGGGATTCGTTCCAACACTGAATATAACATACGGTGCCGGGTGCCTCCCGGTGAACAAAGCCAGTACACTCTGTCCGCGTTAGTCCCGTCTTGGAGAAAAATGCCGCCCCATTCACTGCCGCCCCGCCGCACAGGGGGATTCACCGTATTATTATAATAACACACCAAAATTAATCTGCTGCGGTGCCGGGTGCCTCCCGGTGAGTAAGTACAGCCATGCTTACCCGCGATTAGGCTTGTTGTTACTCAGGAGAGTAATAGCTGCCGCCCCTTCGCATAGAGGGATTCACCGCATTGGTCTAAATGTAGACCAGATACGCTTGATTATGAAGACTATTCATAATTTTAAGTTGGCATACGAAATCTCAATCAAACATAAAGCAACTGAACTTCAACTACGTGCCCCTGATCGATTAACTTATTATCTCATAAACAAAAGCCCCGTCGGTTAGGACGGGGCTCAGGGCCTGGTATGCGAGATGAATGATTGGACGATAAAACAAATAACACCAGGCAACAGTTTATTTACTAAATCACTATTATCATGTCAAGTTTGACGTAGTAAAGCACAGCTTAACCTGTGCTTCTGAAATTGGTGCGCCCGTTTATCGTCATTGATTAGGTAACAATCCATCGTTAGATGTGGCGCATTGAAATGATACACAATCAATACTAGCCGTAATCTTCGGCATTTCAACAATGTTAATTTTTAATTTTGACGTAGAACAAAGCTCAGCAGTTTACGTCTATCAATATCGTAGTAAAGCCGTGCAGGTACAAATCCGAAAGCGCCAATCGGATTTCAAGTCTGGAAGCATCATCGATGAAAAACGTCAGGAATTCGAAAAAACGCCAATGAAAGACCTGATTAAGAATGTGCTTAAGGTATTTAAACTGATTACGCGTATATTACTCGGCGGGTACTACCCAATCTCTTGAAGAAACTTGAATTTTTATCCCGGAACTTATCATTTCGGGATCTTTTTTCAAAAAGGCCCACCAAGGTGAGCCATGCTTTGCTGAAGCATTATGGCTTATCTGCGATGCCGCTCGTTAGACGGTGAGTAAGGTACAGTCCCCTTAGCCGCTTGCTCAGACAGCCCTCCAGAGCTTTGACTGTTGCCACGCCACTAGGCGTGATTCACCGCATTAACCCCAGCATATAGTTAAGCAATATTTAAGTGAAGTCATTTTATGTCAATATTTTGACTTGATACTAAATGCTCTTTGCATTTAAAGCCGCTAATGGAAACAGAAGGGCCGCCGTCAAGGATTTTAACCCCGTCCTCTGGCACTAGTGCCAGCGCTCTGTCCAATAAGCTAACGGCGGATTAATTGACATACAGGAATAGAATCAGCTGATGATTTTAACCTACACGCCACAAAGAGATTATAGTCGCTACAGCGCCGGGTGCCTCCCGGTGGGCTCGTAAACAATCAACGATACCCGCATGTTAACGCACTTCGATTGTTATGCCCCTCCGCAAAGGGGGATACGTTGTAGCAAAAAAGAATTTAGCATTTGATTAAAACTATATGATTTTAGTAAATAAAAAAAACGCCTACGGCAGCTAACCTTGGCGCTTCTAATCATTCACAGATAATGGAACTGCTCAGTCCGCTTTGCTTCCCGAGCGTAAACTGAATATGCCAGGTCGCCCGCCCTTTGTCTTTAGCTATTGGTGCTATAAATTCTCTTCCATCATTATTTTAGGGGATTTAATTCTCCATTTCACGCTTAATTGCGTAAAACATTTCCCCTTCAAGGATGTCCAGTGCCCATTCCATTCTGTTTCGGGCTTCCTTGAGGCTTATGCCCGTGAAATAGATCAGAGATGCACTTATGTTTTGCACGCTCTTGCGTTTGCAATAACGTAATCTGGCTACGTTTTTAATCGGGTTGTCCTTACCGAATGTTTTCACCATAACCGATTCAACAAAGGCAGCATCATCTGATTCTTTGGCGAGAGCAATGATGTTTGCTGTTGAGGTTTGCGGCATCAGCAGGTCACGGGCTTTGCGGAATAACTCTTTTCCGCGCAAACCTTCACAGTGAAGCTCTGATACGATTTTCTCAATCTGCCTGCCCTTCTGTTCGCTCCATTCGCAACGCATCATAAGGCGGCCGATAACGTTCACTTCTCCCCGATCGTAATCTTCATTGCCGAGGTGCTGCCCCCATACGGTGAGCATGTTACGCACCCACGCCTGTTGAGATGAGTTGATAGTCTTCCACCCGTTACCAAACAGGCGGCGCATGTCCGCAGCGCTGCGTACACCGGCAAGCCTGACGAGTTGCTGGAAGTCTCGTTCAATGCGCATGTCTGAGCCTCTTGAGTTTTGCTGAGTTACAGATGATCCGATAGTTGATTTCCCCCAAGCCAGGCATTCGCAGGAGCGTGAATCGGAGCCACTTCTTTTTGAGGTATTCGGTCATGCTGCTTCGCTCCTTTGTGCGATCAGCTCGCGTGTCTTTTGACGGTAGTGTGCTGCTAGTTCCTGCAACTCTTCCCGCGTCCACTTGCTAATAGGGTGTGGCCCCATAAGGCGATCGAAAGCATCCTGCCCAATTTTCTTAATCAGGTTTGGCGTGTAGTTTTCGATGTTTCCTGAGAGGTGCTGATTGCAGGGAACGCACTGCTTATGGCAGTTGGTTTCGTCATAACGTGTGGCCGGCGATGCACCGCGGGTACGGTAATGACCAGCATCATATTTTCCATCGTGAAAGCGACCGCAACTTATGCATGGAGCGGCGGCATCGCGGGTGCGGATAAACTCGTTGAAGGCGGCTTGAGCTTGTTTGTGGAAGTGTCTGAGGGGCTGTAGTGCTAACTTGCGAATCTTGAGGTGGCGTGTTTCCTGCTGTGCTTCTTTCTTTCTGAACTTGTCCTGCTGCTGTATCCGTTTCTTTCTGGCTGCTGTTGCGAGATGGTTTATCAGTTCGTCCTGGTGCTCATCGCAACACCACCACTGATAAAGAGTAAGAGGCTTATAGCGCTTTTTACATATTCTGCATTTACGCACTTTAGGTATTTTCCTTTCTTCAGGCATTGCACCTCTCCTTACTGCGGTCATCATAATATCTGAGGTCGTCGCCCTTTAGCGGCATAAGGTATTTGGATGGGAAAATACACCAGCCATAATTTCTGAAATCCCTTAATGAGACGGACATTTTGCCAACACATACAATGTCACCTACACACAGCCAGCCGCCTGTGTTAGAAGGCATTTTTCCGCAAGTGCCATCTGGTGCATTGAAAAATTCTCCAGCCTGGACCCAACTCAGTAATGTTACAGACTTTCCGACGTTCTCAGGATTCACTGAGTCAATTACCAAGGCAACGCAACCTGCTTCAAGTCCTGATTTCATCGGATTTTCTCCATATGAACACATTTGGTCCTAATTCACATTCATAAGGACCCGGAAGTTTAAAAGCTATTACAGGGAAGACATGGTTAAAACTTCGGACGTTATCTTTGTTCTAATTTAAATATTAGATGGTAAATACAGAATTGCATGATGGAGTTATGACACTTCATCTGTGCGATTCTTTTGCACATAATCGGGCCAATATTTACTGAGGATGATTGCTGGTACCTTCAGCTTCAGACCGAGCGAGTGCGCCTTACTTGTTACAGCTGACACCGATTTGTTTATAGCGGCAGCCATGACGTGCACAGGAACTTTTCCGGCGACGCGTTCGATATAAGCCAGATCCTTATCGGACCATGTCTTTTTAGCCATTTTGATTGTCCTTCAGTTTTTGATATTCGCTATCGTGGGGAATGGTCAGTGACAGCCCGAACTGCCCGCACCACTTTTCAACCTGATTCAGGAAGAAATGCATGTCTCCGGTATCGAGGCTGGAAGTGTGGCGTGGTTCGTAGGTGGTGACCTTCTCGCCGGTAACGAAGTCGGTGTAAGTGATTTCTTCACAGCCCAGGTAAGTTCTTTTGAGGTTGCGCTTTACCCATTCAGGTGTGGCATCGATACGGCCGGACTTAATGAGGTATTCGCTGATTTCGCCAAACCACATATGGGCCAGGTTGTTCTGCGAAAGGCTACGTTTTTCTTTCCAAGGCCTGAGTATTAGCCGGTAGCATTCGCCAGATTCGAGCAAAGGCAGTAACTGTTGCCCCACGTCGAGGAAGTTCGATTTGTGCAACCGAACCCCTTTATTTGAGATGTCGGCCATATAATTTAACTGGTTTATTTTTAAGTTTTGCTTGATTTCCCTGGTGCTTAGTTTACTTAACGGTGAGGGTAAGCCCAGGAGTGGTCAATGCCCATTGATGATAAAATTCCGGTAATGGCTAAGTAAGCCAATACCAGCGTGAAGATAACAATTGCTGTAATTTCAAGTGACTTTAAAACATGATGCTTAGCCATAAATATCCCTCTTCAGTTTGTGTGTATTGAACCTCCTTACTGAAAATACGATGTTACCGGTAAAGTGCAAGTCGAATTCACACTTTGAAACGTAAAGCAGAACTTATTGATTTTTTGCGTTGCGAACTTAAACCGCTTCGCTTTAGGGCAATCATCGCCTTAATTTCGAATTTTCCTAAGCCCCCCTATACAGCCAGCTGAAGTTGCATGTTGAATTTATCCCGATGCTCACAATAGATGAGCGAGCCGGGACTATTATGCGACTCAATGCGCTCAACCATTAGGGCGGCGCGAGTCTCTTTTGAGGCCGGCGCGTATGCACCAGACCACGCCTTGTCGATTCCTATATTTCTGGCAACGTTCGTGCTATCGGCGCTGGCAAGCGGAAGTTTGGTGAAGATGAGCGGGTTCAGCATACGCAGGCCGTGAAGCTTGGTGATGGGTTGCCCGTAATCATCGGTGACATGGCGAATCAGGTCTTTCATGCGCGCCACTGCGATGTTTGGCCGCTTAACGTCATACTCGCCACAACTGCCTATCGCCACCCGCGGATACGTGTTGCACAGTCGAATAAATCGCTCGTCACTTTCGTTCATGTGCCATACCGGTACACCATAGAAAACACCGTGCGGCCATTCCTCGAGTAATGCCTCGTTCTCAGCTTCACCACCATCGATGACGTCAGGGATTATCGCGAAGTCGAAGCCAGGATTATTTTTCCAGCGCGCTACAAACTCGTAATAATCGCTCCACTCGATTTTATTCCGGCCAGCTGCTTTCCAAGCAGTAAACGCGCCGTTATCGAGGGCGAATGACTGGCAGTATTCAGAGGCGAGGTTAATCTGGCTTGCGTGGGCAAAGGATATGAATGCGTGCCGGGCTTTCCACGCTTTGATGGCGCAGGTGTCAGGCGTTATTGGTCCGCCGTGATAATGGATCATCATTTAACTCCATGTTCGCTGTGAATGCATACCCTGTTTTCTACCGGCAATCGTTGGATAAAGGCACGAAGCAACTGCAGTTTCCATCGCTCATGACTTACCTCGCTTCAGGGTGGCACGGAGCATCGCAATGCCTTCCTGCGCTTTCTCGTTAGTTGATGGGATAGAGAGCTTTAACAGCTGCTTACGCGGCTCGGGTATTTCTTCTCCAGCTTCGATGCGCTGTGAC
The DNA here is from genome assembly GCF_001506165.1 of Pantoea vagans. Taxonomy (NCBI): domain Bacteria; kingdom Pseudomonadati; phylum Pseudomonadota; class Gammaproteobacteria; order Enterobacterales; family Erwiniaceae; genus Pantoea; species Pantoea vagans. The sequence goes on from NZ_CP011427.1 coordinate 2,144,269, forward strand.
ATCTTGCGCAGCTCAGAGCGGCATTTCACGCGTAGTTCGGGTTCACTCAGATTGTTAGCTCGCATCATGCTGTACAGGCCGGTGACCATCCAGTATTCGGCGTTGCTGCCCCACGGATAGTCTTCTGCCGTAACGTAACCGCCGCGTCTGGCGCAGTAGGTCATCACAAGCGAATACAGCATGTCTTCGTCTGGCAGCCCAGCAGCGAAAAATGAGCCCTTCTTGCACCATGCGATGAACTCACCAGGTGACGGCAGGAAAGGCGAACCGCTGGCACGCGCTTCACGCATACCGGCTGAAAGTTGCTGGCGATTGTGAATGCCGTTCTCTGCGAAAGCGGCGATCCACTGGCGCTTGGCTGCTGCTTCGTCTTCCGGACGCTTCCAGGCGGTGCTTACTGATGCCGGGAAGACCTGCTTCAGGTTGGTGAATAGCGCATCAACCAGACGTTCCACGTCTTCGTGTACACCGCGTTCGACAGGTGGCGGTCCATCACCAGCCATGCGGGCCAGCGCGCTACTGTCACGTTTTTGAATTGCTGATACGAGTTGTCTCATAGAAATTCATTCTCCCAGGCCTCGCGGCTGTTCCAGTGATGAGTGGACTCTTGTGGCGCAGATGCATGTCGGTTGCGGTTTGATTGGTTCATCTGAGCCTTAAGCGTGTCCCACTTTTCGCGAAGCTTTACAGGACTCATGACATTGGTTTGCCAGAAGGCATCGGTGTTAGCCCATTTGAACAATTCGCAGATTTCATGATGGGTGCACTTCAGCGCATTGCGCATCAGGCGAATATCGTTAGACCAAGCTGGCCAGTTAGGCTCCTGAGCTGTCGGAGAGACGATGAGTACCTTCGTGAAAATCCACTCTGCCGCTTTCAGGTCGTCGGCTGTACCCCACTTATCGCCTTTCGGTGACTGTACAGCTGCATCAGGACGAAGAGCAGGAAGCTGCTTAAGGGGTGAGTCTGAGGATTCGAAAGAATTCTCAGACGTAGTGTTTTTATTAATGTTCTTGTTCTTATATTGGGTGGCTACCGTTTTCGGGAAGGTTTTTCCTGATTTCGGGAAGGATTTTCCCGGTTTCGGGAATTTTGTTCCCGTTTCCGGTTTGTCTAAAATCCACGCTGAAATTTCAGTATTTACCCCTACAAGTTTCATCATCCCCTGCTTATGGCTGAAGATGATATTTCTCTCTGCCAGAGATTTGATAGCATCCGATACGTGCGTGTCGCTCAGCCCCGTCAACTCAGCAATCACAGTGTTCGTTACCCTGTCCTGCTTTTTGTTCCATCCGTAAGTGAGCCATATCACCGCTTCAAAACATTGCCATTCCCGACCCGATAATTTGAGGCGCGGTTTAAGCTTCTGAATCTCGTTGGCGACCTTGGTATACCCGTTGGACAGGTCGGCCATATGACCTCCTGTTTGTTCAGTTTTCTTTGGAAATGAAATGACTTTAGCTAGGTTCATGAATCCTCCCACTTACCGGGAGTACCAGCGCGATAGTCAGTTAAGATCGCCATGACTTCTTGTACGCTCTTTGAATCGATATAAAGAATTGAATGACCTTCAGCACTTTCCCCACTTTGAGCATCAGAAATGAGCTCAGCCAGGCGACGTGCTTTGGTTGCACTAAATTTAGGAATGGCCGCACTAAGCGACAGTTTTTTCTTTCCAGCCGCTTTAGCTTTTGCCATCTGCTCGGATGCTATGCTTCCGGCATTAGGACCATGCTCACGAGCCAGAGCCACAGCGGTAGACGGTGCAACTTCGCCAGTCTTAACCATGCCTATTAGCTCATCACCACATGTCAGAAGCTGAAGGTGGTGATCAACATCGGCCACAGATCGCTTTACCTTGCTGGCGATTTCGCTCACTGACCAACCCTGATTTTCCAGACGCTGATAAGCTGCTGCGCGTTCCAGTGAAGTCAGCGGCTTGCCCTGGCTACTGGTAACCATGAAGGCAATGCGATCGGCTTCGGTACCGGAAAAGTCTTTGCACTCAAGGCGGGGAATTTCTGTACCGGATTCTGTAGCCAGAAGCGCACCGTGATAGCGGTGGTGACCATCGATGATCTTGATGCCCTTGTCAGTTACCTGCACCGCCAGAGGCGGGACAAATTCTCCAGCGATATACGCATCGCGGAATTCTTCGATGTGTGCCTGGTCGATTTCACGCACGTTGTAACCCGGCTCGATGTACAGTTCCGCCAGCGGTACCAGAAACGTTTTCTTAACCGTGGTCTCGGTGCCGTTCTTTTCTTTGCCCTTGTAATGCAGTGATAAACTACTCATAATTACTCCTGTATGTTGATCCAGTGAACCCATACATCAGGCGCTGAAACTGTTCCCGCAGTTCGGCGCTTTTTCTTTTCCCATCGCAGCAGCTACCGCTTGTCGGGCAACCTCTGCGATCAGGCTCGTTTCCCATACCTTCTCCAGCAGCACGAAAACCGTTGCCATATCGCGCAGGTTTAAGCGGCTTACTTTCGATTCATGCCATCCAGCTTCATCAGCCAAAACACGCTGGCCTTTGTGTGTCAGGCGAGATCGGAGTTCTGTTTCCACTTCATTGATTAACTTGCTGTTTCTTGCACTGTCCATATTCGATAATTCCTTTTAGAAGTTGATAGACGTGACAAAGCCGAAGCAAATGCCACGTTTGATGTGTTTGTTTCATTGGATTCGCTTTTCAGCGACGTAGGACAGGTTGTCCGTTTTTAGAGAGCGGTTGCTGCTTATGCGGCTTGTACGTCACGCTTACTACTAGGGAACGGCTTAAGTTCCTCAGCAATCACCTTGCCATTTTCGAGAATGGTTACGGTGATATTTCTCCCTGATGAAAGAGCTTTACTTATGGCGCTTTGGCGAACATTGAAGATTTCAGCTGCCTTTTCTTGCCCGTTTCGGGAGACGAAATCTGATAGAGGCAATCTTTCCATTGAGGTCTCCTTAATAACAATCACATTATCACCAATAGTAATTAAATAGTCAACACTGTTGGTGATTGGTGATTATTCCTTGCGGTTATAAAATAGTTGTATGAAAAAGAAGCCATTAACACCTGAACAAGTCGCTGACGCCTTAAGGCTTAAAGCGATCTTTGAAAGCAAGAAAAAAGAACTTGGATGGTCTCAGGAGACCTTAGCCGAGCACATCGGCATGGGACAAAGCGGCATAGCTCAGTTACTAAATGGATCCAATGCAATTGGAGCTTCGCATGCTGCAAAGCTTGCAAAGGCATTGAAGGTGACGGTTGAAGATTTCAGCCCCTCGATAGCTCTTGAGATAAAAGAGATGAACGAGTCACTTATGGGCTCGTCTGTAGTTAGAACTCATTATGAATACCCGCTGTTTACATACGTACAAGCTGGTGATTTCTCTGAGGTAGGAAGCTATACAGTAAGAGATGCAAAGGCGCACGTTCCGACTACTAAAAAGGCCAGTGAGAAAGCTTTTTGGTTAGAAGTTAAAGGTCATTCTATGACTGCCCCGCAAGGAGTGCGCCCTAGCTTTCCAGAAGGGATGCTAATCCTAGTTGATCCAGCAGAGGATGTTGAGTCTGGAGACTTCTGCATTGCCTCAGCAAACGGTGATAGTGAAGTAACTTTCAAGAAGTACGAAAAAGATGCCGGTGTTAGCTATCTGGTACCGCTGAATCCTGCCTATCGAACGCTGGATTGCGATCACAGCTGTCGCATCATCGGCAAGGTGGTTAAGGCTCAGTGGCCGGAAGAGACGTTTGGATAGAGGTACAAATGCCAGATGAACACATTACCGCCATAATGATTATCATCATCGGCATCCTTATCCTGGTCTGGCTGATGAGGCCATAGTGAGCCTAGCAAGAAAGGATTTAGCATGAAAATTGGATATCTGTTTCCAGTAGCGATCATTGTTGCTGGTATAACACTTCTGGTGTGGTTCATCGCAAGTGGAGCTTATGCGCCAGGCGGCTAATCGCAGGAAGATAGGTTTGATAATTAAGGAGAATCATTTTGGATGATGCAGATTTGGCACAAGAGCGCGAAGAAGCCCATCTGGCGGCGTCAATGTCAGCACGTAAGCCGAGGCTGGTTAGCCGAAACGGTAAATGCATTTGGTGCGAGGATGAAGAAGTCATAGCAGATACAGCCTTCTGCTCAGCTGAATGTGATGAGGACTATCACAAATACCAGCGCGAGATGAAGCAGCGCATTTCTGGTGAGTAGTGGCTGAAGATACGTTTGGATGATAGTTGAAGATTTACTGTATAAACGATCAGGTTTAGACTAATGCACAGGACGGGCATTGATGGATAGTGATGATATGAAGTTTAGAATAGTTTACGATGGACCAGCTCTGGATACGCATGAAATGGATGTGCGTGATCTTGCGCCTGCACTGCTGTCGCTATCAGATGCCTTGGAAGAAGCTGGGAAAACTATTTATGGAAGAGAAAAGCGCATATCAGTCAAAGTTAACGCATCTTTCAGGGCCGGGTCATTTGGAGTTGATTTAATTGCGCAATCATCATCATTAACAAGTCAAATTATGGGTGTCTTCTCAGGAAATAACGCCTCTGCTGCCTGCAACATCATAAGTCTTGTTGGCTTTGGATATTACGCTACAAAAGAATCCTACAAAGGACTCATCCAACTAATAAAGTGGATTGGACCGAGGAAAATAAAAAGAATTGAGCCAACATTTGATGGTTGTACAACTATTATAGTTGATGATGAAAGCGAGATTTTTGACGATCAAGTCGTTGAACTTTACAAGAATAAAAAACTTAGGCGATCCCTTGAGAAGGTGATTACCAAACCCTTGGAAAAAGATGGGATTGATAGTTTTGCAGTAACCATCGATAATGGAAAAACATTTGTAGAAGTAAGTAAAGATGAGGCAATTTATTTCAAAGTAGATGGGGTAGCCGAAACTATTATTTCTGAATCTACGACTGAAAAGGCTCTTCAGCCTATTGATATCTCTTTCAGGGAAGGCAAAAGATGGCAATTTTCTGATGGCGGATCTTTATTTGAAGCAGAGGTTAGTGACCAGCACTTTATTGAAGCCATTGACAATCAGACGGTCGCCTTCGCTAAGGGAGATCTTTTATTGGTTGATTTAAAGGTTACTCAATTTCTAGCTGAAAAGGGAATTAAGACTACTTTTGAAATTATTAACGTTAAGAAAATAATAAATCCTCAACGGCAAATCGACTTCCCATTTTGATCGAAATTTGTAAACGCGAAGTATTATAATCCAGCCGCCGCGCCAGGTTTTTTCATGCCACCGGCAACCAACCCGTCCTGACCAGTTCCGCAGCATCCCTGTAGACCCCCTTCCCGATCACGTTCGTTTCCCGCCGTCGCATCTCCTCCAGTTTCTCCGATAGCGTGTATTCAGTTATCAACTCATCACTGAATTTTAGTTCAAGCACCGCCGTGCCGATTGCCGTGGTGATCATCACTGCACGTTCTTCGTTTAGTTCGAAAAGTCATCAACTCAATTTTCACTCAAATCAGCATATCACAACTGCGACTTTGCGGGCTTTATAGTACCTATTGAAAATAAATTCCCTTTCAAATCATAAAATTCATCACCGCTCGTAATTTAATATCACCACTAGTGTTGACTATAAAATTACTATTGGTGATACTAAGCCTATCAGCAGGACGCTGGCTAACAACGAAACGGATAACACGCTCTTGTAAAAACGGTGACGGATCACCTACGTGGCTGAAAAGCCAACTAATACCAAAGCGTGAGTTTTGGGATGGGAAAGTGCAGCCCACCGAGGCGAGCCGAAGATAAGCACCGGCGCCCATCACTAAAATTCACTCAGGAGGTATCTATGACACGCAGAACTCAATTCACTGGTTCAGCTGCAGGTCGTCGACGAGAACGCCGTGCAGGCCTCCAGAGCGAAGCCAGCAACAGTTCAGAAGTAATGCACCGCCCTACTCCAAATCGCGTCGTGTTGCAGTGCAAGCGCAGGGTAACACCAAGCGTTAATCGCGCAGTCGACACCGAGACTGATTATCACAAGCAGATTCTGGCGGGTGCCGCAGCATATGTTGAATACCGCATCAGCAGCAAATTTCAGAAGGTCAGCAACGAAGCGGGTCGTCAGATTCATGCGGTGCAGAAAATGCGAGGCAAGTCGATCCCATTGATATGAGGTGAGTAAAGTTGAATGGTCTGAACTGCCAACACATTGCGCTGGCATTTAAAATGTTCAGTTCTTAGGAAGAGTTTTATCAGAAGCTTCACTTACACCGGTAATATCATTAAGACCGTCATGATTAATTTCTTCGTCAGCACCATCAACCGCTCTGGAGATGCTCAACAAATTTTGAAGTTCGCTTAACAATAATGCAGCGTCTGACTTCAACACCTCATCGGTCTCTACTGAATCAATAACTGTGTTGATAGCTTTATTTGCTCCCTCTATCATCTCGGTAACGCCGCCCTGCTTCCCTACAGCTAAAACAAGTGCACTTATCAGTAGGGATTGAGCTTCAACACGGGCTGTTAATTGTTTCATCTCCGCATCAATGTGGGAAATTTTGGCAAGCATGCTTAAGACAACGTTTTTCATGTCATTGACCCCATAAAACTTGGATCATAACTTCAGAAAGGAGCGCTGCAAACAACATAGTTCCTAAAATTTCTAACCCGTCTCATGCCAAATTTTTGAAACCTAAAATGTGGTTACTTTTTCATCAACCGATAAACATCGAGCAACATCAGTTACTTACTCACTTTCGCCGACAGCGTTCGGAACACTTGCGAACCTCATCCCAGCACTTTTCCCATTTTTTACGCCAAGTAAAGGGGCGGCCACAAACTGTGCAAATTTTGGTTGGGAGTTCGTTTTTATTCACGGTGTTCCTTATGAGATTTGGCCTCAACAAGAATCAGCGGACATTTCCTCACTTTACAGGCTTGGGAATACGCCAATTCACATACATCGCAAATACTTCTTACTTCAGACTGATATTCGTACTCCATGTAATAACGGAAGTTGCCACCATTCGTATCTGTTCGCCAGAAACGGAGGGGTTCCAGTAGTTCATCTAGCTGCCTGAAAGTCAGGCCTGTGGGGTTATGAAAACCCACTCTTACGCGATAAGTAGTCATGATTTGATAATCCCTAACCCTCTGATTTGTTACAACCCGGTAATTAATCTCGCTGTGATAGGGATTTCCTAAATACACCCGCCTCTGAGCGGGTATTTTTTTGCCCGCAGGAGAAGGAAATGAGTGAAACAACGGATTTAGTCGTCATCGAAAAGTCGAACGCGATGGCGGTGTTTACTACCAAAGAGCAGCTCGACCCGATCATTGAAGCAATCGAGAAAGAGGCGCGCAGCCTTGTTCCTGATGTCACCACGAAGAAAGGCCGTGATGCTATTGCATCAATGGCGCATAAGGTGGCCCGCTCTAAAACCTATATCGACAACGCAGGCAAGGAGCTGGTTGCCGAGCTTAAAGCCCTGCCTAAGCAGATTGACGAAAGCCGCCGCGTGGTGCGTGAGCGTCTTGACGCTCTAAAGGATGAAGTGCGTCGACCACTTAATGAGTGGGAGCAGGCAGAAGACGAACGCAAGCAGGCATTACGGCAGCGATTGGCTGACCTCAGGGCGCTGGCAGACGTTATTGACGATGCAGGTAACTATCTGCCGTCCTCTGACATTCAGGCCCGTCTCAGTGAAGCCAAAGCAGTGACGCTGGATGACACTTGGCAGGAAATTGCCACTGAAGCAGGTGTGGCTAAGGATGCCACAGTGCAGAAGCTGGAATCCGCGGTAATTGTAGCCAAACAGCGTGAAGACCAGGCCGCTGAACTCGAGCGCCTCCGCAAAGAAGCGGAAGAGAAAGCGCGCCGCGATCACGAAGAGAAGTTGAAGCAGGAAGCCGCTGAAGCCGCCCGCCGTGAAGCCGAACAGAAAGCACAGGTTGAGCACGAAGCAGCAGAGCGCCGCGAAGCAGAGTTGAAGGCCAAAGCAGAACAGGCAGAGCGTGACCGTATCGCCGCACAGGAACGTGCAGAGCGCGAAGCCAGGGAAGCGCAGGAGCGAACCGCCAGACTGGCGCAGGAAGCTCGTGAGCAGGCTGAACGCGAGAAGCAGGCAGCCATCGCCGAAGAGCAGCGCAAAGCCAAAGCGGCGGAGGATGCCCGCCTGGCTGAAGAGAAACGCATCGCCGACGAAACTGCAAAGCGCGCAGCAAACGAAGCGCACCGCAAAGCAGTGGGTACCGCTGTAGTTAACGCGCTGATCGCTAACGCTGGCCTGTCACGCGAAGCAGCTATCGCCACTCTGGTAGCGCTGAAAGACGGCCTGATTCCTCACACCACCATCAATTACTGATCACCCAATCTAACCAACACCAAGGAAACCCACGATGTCATATGCAATCGCGGGCGATGCCATCGTGGCTCGCCCTAGCTTTACCACGCCTGTAATCAACCAGTTCGCATTCAAATTATCAGGTGCAGACGTTATGCACTGGCAGCCAAAAAGCCGCTTGCAGCAGCTTTGGGAGCGTTTGGTTGAAGTTATCACGCAGGACGGCAACCCATGAAATCAGAACAAAAAGCCGAGCAGTACCAGAAGCAACAGGAAACGTGGGACCGCCAACGCGCCGAGTTACTGAAGCGCTCCAACGGCTTCACCTTCATCAACGCTTTTTTGCAGCGCCTGATCATGGGGGAACGCAAATGAAATTCCGCCTGCACAACAAAGACGGAAAAGAGGTTCAGGCCATTGCCAACAGCCTGCCGGATGGCGAACTACAGATCATCGCAGCACGTGTTGACGAAATCATGAATAAGCGCGGCATGAGCCCTATTGTGGCGCCAGCCTGCGCATGGATGCTTCGCCACTTCGACCATGAAGCCATGGGCATGTTTGACATGGATGATGAGCTGGAAATGGCAGCTGACGCATTCATGCGCGACATGATGATCACCGCCGCTAAGCGCGAGCGGGCAATTGAAATCTGGAAGCACAAACACAGTTACGACGAGGTGGCGTGATGGAACCGGGCATTTACTTCGATATCAGCAATGAGGCGTATCACCATGGCGCCGGGATCAGCAAATCACAGCTGGACGACATTTCGATTAACCCCGCCATTTTCCAGTGGCGCAAAGAAGCGCCGGAAGACGAAGAGAAGAAATCGGCACTCGACATGGGAACGGCACTTCACTGCTTGCTGCTCGAGCCGGAAGAGTTCGATAAGCGCTTCATCATCGCACCGGAGTTTAACCGCCGAACCAACGAGGGCAAGGCGAGCGAAAAAGCCTTCCTGGCGGATTGCAGCGGCATGGGTATGACGGTCATGGATGCCGAACAGGGGCGCAAGTTGCAACTGATGCGCACCAGCGCCCTCGCCCACCCCGCCGCGCGCTGGCTGCTTGAAGCTGAGGGCCATCAGGAAGCCTCGATTTACTGGAACGATGACCAGACCGGTGAGTTGTGCCGGATTCGGCCTGACAAATTCCTCACCGGGCAGCCAGTCATCGTGGACGTGAAGAAGGTGGCGGACATGAGCCGCTTCGCCCGCCACGTTGAAGAGTTCCGCTACCACGTTCAGGACGCCTACTACCGCGAAGGCTACAGCAAGCACTTCGGCGAATACCCGCTTTTCGTTTTCATCGCCGTCAGCGAGTCGATTGATTGCGGCCGGTACCCGGTTCGCGTGTTCCAGCTATGTGAGGATGACGTCACGGTTGGTTATGACCTGTTCCGCCGCGACCTGACCGCCTACCACGAATGCATGCAGTCCGGTAACTGGGGCGGCATTGAAGAAATCACGCGCCCTGAGTGGGCTAAGAGAAAGGATTACGCATGAGCAACGAACTGACGCAGTCACCAGTCAATGAGGCTGACACTAAGGCAGCCATCTTCAGCCCGAGCGGCCTGCAGAAGTTACAGGCGTTTGCCAATGTGATGGCAGAAGGTCGCGCAACGGTACCGGCACATCTGGCCGGCAAGCCTGCTGACTGTCTGGCGATCGCTCTGCAGGCCGCGCAATGGGGAATGAACCCCTACGCAGTCGCGCAGAAAACGCATCTGGTTAACGGCACACTGGGATATGAAGCTCAGTTGGTTAACGCAGTAATCACCAGCTCAACCGCTGTGCAGGGGCGTTTTAAATATGAATATGGCGGCGACTGGGAGAAGTTTAAGCCGGGGGCAGCTAACGCGGCCAATGAGCGAGGCTTGTTTGTGCGCGTCGGCGCAGTGCTGCGCGGTGAAACTGACGTCACCTGGGGTGAACCGCTATTTATGGAGTACGTCACCACGCGTAATTCCCCGCTATGGAAAACGGCACCAAAACAGCAGTTGGCTTATCTGGCCGTCAAATACTGGGCGCGCCTTTACTGCCCTGATGTGATCCTTGACGTTTATACGCCAGACGAGTTCGAGCCACAGCAGCGGTCAGAACGTGATGTTACTCCGGCGCGCAGCCGTGCCGACCTGAACAACCTGATCAACAACAAGACAGAAACACAGCAGCCTGAGCGCGAAATTAACCCAGCGACGAACACCAGTGCCCCAAAGCGCACGCCGGATGAACTGCTTGCAGATTTTACCGAAGAGGCTGGAAAGGCGGATTCAATTGACCGCCTGGACAAGTGCTACAAATACGCCTCGAAGCATCTGGCGGAGCAAGCAGAACTGCTTGATCAGGCAACCAACACCTACCTCAATCACAAATCGCGACTGGAAGAATCCGGATCGTAATTATGCGCAGCATCCCTCAGTACCGGAGAAACGGACGCCCAAACCAAGGCTTTAAGGAGAAAACCGTTTATTAACTCATCAAAAAACCAATGACAGGGGGCGAATTAAGCGCCCTTTTTCAAATGTCACTCGGTGAGTTTAACGCGCTCATGCAAGGCTACCTTCGTGGTTAAATGGCAGTGATTAACGCCAGCGCATCGATTAGGTTGAAGAAATGATTCCCGGTAAGTTTGGCCTACCAAGGCAGATGAGCCCTGAAGCGAAAGAGGCGGACCTGATTATGCGGCTGCCGAACGCCGTAGCCTCGATTAAGATGACGGCGGGCATGCCAGATTCTTGAAAATGTTGAGCCTGATGCGTTCCTGCCCCCCCGATCAATCCTCGCTAGGCACCCGTACTTTTCCTGCAGCACTACAATGATCTCAGAGAAGTAGCCATGGCTTAACACCGCTCTCGCGGCGTATCAATCAAATCGAACGCGATTAAGTGGATGCACCGCCGCAAATTAGCGGTCGAATACCCTACGTCAACAGTTACGTATGCTTTATATATAAGTCCAATTATTTAAACTTTTAATTAGAATAAATCATAGGAAAATTATATAATTAAAAATCCCTTAATCCCCAAATTGAAAGCGCAGTTTAAAAACTGCGCTTTGATTACCTCACTGATTATTGATACTTATAATATGAGAGTGTACATCCACCCTCTCCAAGCCCCATGAGTCATCTTTTAACCTGCAAAAGTAGACTTTTGCATCAGGGAAATACTTTTTGGTTTTATTAATGACTAGTTCAACATATTCCTTGTGGTATGAGTTTCTCATTCCAAAATATATTTCCTTCACTGCGGCCCGCTCAATACTTTCTATAAAGCTCTTCTTAGTTCTACCAGTATTTCTTATTACTCTAACCTCTTCCTCATAAGACCATTCTTGGGCTTTCATGAGGAATACCCTTTGCATGGTTTCTAAATTTTCATACTCAAACCTATGAGCTCCACCTTCAAAAAATTGATAGTTATCACTTTTTAAATAATGGTGAAATGGTCTCGTTTTAGTGTAAATAACACTACCAAACTTTGCTGGCAAAACATTTTTCGACTCATCGTTTAACCCAGCTTCATTCACATCTATACCTATAACCATCCCAGCATGCGCGTGATTATTTATGTCAAGGCTTATAAAATTTCTATTCGAAAACTTATGCCCATAAGCATAATGCGACCACATTAAAGAATTCAGTGGATTTCTGGAGAGGGATAATGCCCCATAACATTGAGATAAAGTCATCAAATTCCAGTCGTGATTTTTTGAACCATCATATTTAAGCGCTGCAGCTTCAAAAGGATCATTCAGTTCATCAATCCTAGTGAACCTTACCGAAGGACTCCTTAATAAAAATCTTGAAAGATTAAGCCTGTGATATTTATAAAGAATCAAAACGCCCCCTTTAGTTTAACTTTAAATCCTGATTGCCAATCATAGTTGCTTTAGAGGCATAAAAATGATGCCCCATTCAAAAATCCCATAAATTAAGTTGAAAATCGATTAGTTAAATTTAGGAGTATTAGGAAATGACTAAAAAACAGCGTTCAGTCTATGTGAATGCTCTTGAGACTTT